>CANIWJ010000111.1 GCA_947471035.1 Verrucomicrobiota bacterium | reverse complement strand
GGCGATCCGTCGGCACGGCCGGAGACGGGAGCCAAGGTAACGCTCTCGGTGCGGCCCGAGGCGTGGCGGCTAGACGAGCGGGCGCAGGCGGAAAACTGCGTGCGAGGGCGGATCGGCGAGGCGATTTATTTAGGGGAAGTGGCGCAGTATCACTTCGCGGGGGAAGGCGGGGCGCTGCGTATTTATGAATTGAATCCACGCGTCGAACGCGGGGGCGGTGAAGACTGGTTCGCCTCGGCGGCGGCGGAAGATGTGGTGGTCTTGGAGCGTTGAGCCCGATGATACGGAATTTTTGCCTGTTTGTGTCGCTGGCGGTGGTGCTGGTCGCTCCGTTTGCGTTGCGGCCGCAGGTCGAGCGCGGTGTCTGGGCTGGAGAAGCGGATACGGTGGTGGTAATTTCGCCGCATAACGAAGCGATCCGTTCCGAGTTCGAAGCGGGGTTTCGTCGCTGGTACCGGCAACGCTTGGGACGGGACGTGCGCATGGACTGGCGCTTGATTGGTGGGACGAGCGAGATAACCCGTTATCTGGAGGGCGAGTATGGCGCGGCGTTTCGGAATTATTGGACGGCGACGCTGGGGCGGAAGTGGAGTGCGGTGGTCGAAGGCGGGTTCTCCGACGGGCGTTTACGTGCGGATGCGCCGGCGGAGGTGAGGGAGGCGCGCGAGGCGTTTTTGGCTTCTGAGGTGGGTTGCGGGATAGATGTGTTTTTCGGGGGTGGTGCCTTTGATTTTATCGCACAGGCCCGCGCCGGGCGTTTGGTGGCGATGGTGCCGTCAGGTGCAGCCGCGCCGGAATGGATGCGGGAGGAAATCGTGCCGCTGCGCCATGCGGGGGACGATTTTAGGGACGCGCAGGGGCGTTGGACGGGGGCGGTGTTGAGTTCGTTCGGGATCGTGTACAATCGCGATTCGCTCGCTCGACTCGGACTGCCGAAACCGACGGCTTGGGCGGACCTATCGGATCGGCGATATTTGGGGGCGGTCGCGCTGGCTGATCCGACCAAAAGTGGCTCGATGAACAAGGCTTTTGAAACCGTGGTTCAGCAGCGAATGCATGCGGTGGTGGCTGCGCGTCGGGCGGCTGCGAAAGGTCAGGACGAGGGAGCGCTGGCAGCGGTGGAGCAGGCGGCGGTTGCGGAGGGCTGGAACGAAGGGCTGCGGCTGTTGTTACAAATTTCCGCGAATGCCCGCTACTTTACGGACAGCGCGCAAAAGGTGCCGATTGACGTGGCGGCGGGGAATTGTGCGGCGGGCATGGGTATCGATTTTTATGGTCGTCAACAGGCCGAGGCGCTGGCGCGGCGGGCGGGCAGCGATCGTGTGGCTTATGTTTCGCCGGCAGGCGGGACGGTCTATTCGGTGGACCCGATTGGTTTGCTGCGCGGGGCACCACACGCGGGACCGGCGCGGGAGTTTATTGATTTTGTGATGTCGGTTGAGGGGCAGCGGTTGTGGAACCAAAAACCCGGCACGCCGGGTGGGCCGGAGCGTTATGCATTGAGGCGTCTGCCGGTGCGCAAAGACCTCTACCACGAACCTGCGGCATCGGCTTGGCGCAGTGATCCGGCGGAGTCGCCTTACACGCTGGCGCAACCCTTGATTTACCGGCCCGAATGGACCGGAGCGCTTTTTGGTGAGCTTCGGTTCATTTTAAAGGTGATGTGTCTGGACGCTCATCCTGAACTGAAGGCGGCGTGGCGGGAGATCGTCCAGGCGGGGTGTCCGCCGGGGGCGGTGGCGATTTTAACCGATGTGAGCGCGGTGGATTTTGCGGCCGCGCAGGGTCGTATACGGGCGGCGTTGCATTCCAAGGACAAGATCGAGGAGCTGCGTTTGGCGCGTGAGCTGGGCGAGCATTTCCGCGACCAGTATAGACGGGCTGCCGAGGTGGCGCGTTCCGGGGTGGAGTAGTCTCCTGCGCCCGATTGCGGCGCCTATTACCAAGTGGCCACGTCGCGAACGAACGCGGCGCGGTCAGGGGCTTTGAAAAAGGCGGTGCCGGCGACAAAGGTGTCGGCTCCGGCGGCGCGGCATTCGGGGCCGGTGCGGGCATCAACGCCACCGTCCACTTCAAGCCGGAAGTTCAGGCCGCGTTCGCGCCGCCAGGCGTCGATACGAGAGATTTTGGCCAGCATATCGCGGCGGAAGGATTGCCCGCCGAAGCCGGGTTGCACAGTCATGACGAGAATGAGGTCCACATCGGCGAGATAAGGCTCGACGGCTTCGGCGGGGGTGCCGGGGTTAAGTACGAGACCGTTCTGGCAGCCTAGGGCGCGGATACGGGTGAGTAGGGCGCGGTGGTCTAGGGTGGGCTCGATGTGGAAACTCACCAGCTGGGCGCCGGCGTTGATGAAGGCTTCGGCGTAGTTTTGCGGCTCCGAGAGCATGAGGTGCACGTCGAAGAACAAATCGGGCAGTTCGCGTTTGAGTTCCGCGACCATTTGCGGGCCGAACGTGAGGTTGGGTACGAAGTGGCCGTCCATGATGTCGAGGTGCAGCCATGGTGCGCCGGCGGCGGCGACTTGCGCGGCGCTTTCCGCCAGGCGGGTGTGCTGACCGGCGAGCAGGGACGGGGTGAGAATCGAGGGGAGGGCGGGCACGGGGCTAATTTACCAAGTGTCGAGCACGGCACCCTTGATTTTTTCGGCGACGGCTTCGGCGAGTTGCGGGACGAGTTGGTATTCGGCCTGAGTTTGCTGGACGGGTTGGAGAAAAGTGGGGCCGGCGGCCGAGCCATCGTCGGTGAAAATCTGGCGCTCCACGTGCATGGGTCGGTCGGTGAACCAAGTTTTTTCGCCCTTGGTGTCGCGGAGGGTGGCGGTGACGTCGAGGGTGATACCCATTTTGCGGGCCAGACCAGTATCGCTCGGGAGGGCAGTTAGGGCGCGTCGGGAGTACTTGCCGATTTGCACTTCGAGCACCACGTCGGCTTCGGCGGGTGTGTTGACCACTTGGAGGCGACCGTCACGCATGAAGGTTTCCCGGAGCTGGGTGGTGAAAATCACCGAGGCTTGGGGCAAGGCCCCCTTGGTCACGATGGGCGGGATAAAAACGGTTTCAAACGGGCGTTCTACGCCAGTACCCAGTCGATAGTGCGAGCAGGCGGTCGCGCCGAAGAGCACGAGAACAGTGAAAACGAAAATACGGAGGGAACGGGGCATGAACGGGAGAAACGGTGTACGAAGGGGACCGAGCGGCGAGCGCCGTCGGTTGCGTTAGCTAGCGTCGAAATCAAAACACCCAAAAGCGTTTCGAGCGTGGGCCGCTGCGCAAAGCGCCTTTGGCGTCGGGGTCACCGGACTCCAGTTGCTCAATGCGAGCGAGGTATTTCCGGGCGCGGTCGGCGGTGGAGGATTCAGGATACAGGGTGATCGCTTCGTTGTAGAAGATTTTGGCTGCCTTGTAGTTGGAGCGTTTCTTGTAGTAGAAGTCGCCCATCGTCATCTTGCTTTCGGCGAGCATTACACGGGAGTCGTCGTAACCCTTGTTGGCGATGCGGATATCGGCCTCGCCGGGGTAGAGGATGGTGTAGTCCTGAAAGTAGGTAAGGGCCAGTTGGGTTGAGGCTTGATCGTAGGGCGGGCCTTGGGTGATGGAGGCTTGGGCGCTGGCCAGTTTCAGGTAGGCGTCGGAGGTGAGGAAGCTGTCCGGGTAATTGTTGATCATGCGATCGAGCGCATCAATCGCGGCATCGCGGTCGCCGTCTTTGGTGTAGCCGCGAGCGGCGTTCATGAGGGCAAGGGGGCCGTATTCGCTGTAGGGGGCGTTGACGACGAGGAGCTCGTAATATTCCAGACCTTTCTCGCGCTGGCGGAAGCCGGGGATCAGGCCGAAGTAGAGAGGGCGAACGCCATTGGTAAGTTTTTCAGCGATGCGGAATTGGGCGCCAAGCACTTCGTTGAACTTGGGGTAGGCCGGATGTTCGGCGATGATGCGTTGGAGATTGGTGTGCGCCTTGGAAAACATGCGCCGACTCTCGTATAGCGCGGCGGAGCGGCGGAGGGCCTCGGAGGCATAAACGGAGGCGGGGTATTTCTTGATGACTTTTTTGTATGCCGAGATGGCAGAGCCTTTGCTGCCTGCATCCTCGGCGCGACGGGCTTTGTCCATGAGGGCTTTGGCTGAGCGTCCGTCCGCGCTGTCCATGAAGCTGGAGGCTAAGCCTCCTTCGGCGCGCCAGCCGGTTTTGGGCTCCCAGACCAGGTCAGCCCGCAGGATGGGCAGTGCAAAAACCCAGACGGCTAACAGGGTAATAATAAAACCGATACGGCGTGACGCGGATGGCATGATGTTGCTACCAGCGAACCAGCGCCCCTCCGTAGGTCAAGCCCGCCCCGAATGCTACGAGGAGAACAAGGTCGCCGCGTTGGACGCGTCCGGCACGGCGTGCCTCGTCCAACGCGATGGGAATGGAGGCGGCCGACGTGTTGCCATAGCGTTCTACGTTGATGAAGAAGCGTTCACGCGGCACTTCGAGGTACTCCGAGATCGCATGGATGATGCGCAGATTCGCCTGATGCGGCACCACCAAGGCGATGTTTTCGGTGGCCAAGCCTTGTTCGGCAAGGAGCTCGCGGGCTACTTCTTCCATTCCACGCACGGCAAATTTAAAGACTTCCCGGCCTTTCATCGTGATGTGACGCTGCGCTTCAGGCGTAAGCGGTGAGCTGCCACCGCCGGGGATGCGTAATAAATCGCTGGTGCCGGGAATTGTCCCGAGGCGCGCGGCCAGGATGCCGGAGTCGGGGTGATCGAAGGGCGCGGGACCGAGTACGATGGCGCCTGCACCATCACCGAAGAGCACGCAGGTGGTACGGTCGGTCCAGTCGAGGACGGTGGACATCTTTTCCGCGCCGATCACGAGAGCGTGGCGGTAGCGTCCGCTAGCCAGCATGGCCCAAGCGGTATCGAGGGCATAAACGAAGCCGGTGCAGGCGGCGTTAAGATCGAAGCAGGCGGCGCGCGGAGAGAGGCCGAGCTCATTTTGCACCAGACTCGCGGTCGAAGGCATGGGTAGATCGGGCGTGCAGGTCGCCACGATGAGCAGGTCGATCTGATTGGCCGCGAGATTTGCATCCAGCAGGGCGGCCCGGGCTGCGTTTACCGCGAGACGGGTGGTGGTGTCTTCCGGGCCGGATAAATGGCGGGCGCGGATGCCGGTGCGGGAGTGAATCCACTCATCCGAGGTCTCGATGCTGGTCGCCAGGTCGTCGTTCGTCACTACCCGGGAGGGGGCGTGGGAGCCGGTTCCTAATATGGCGCAGGAAGGGGAGACGGACGGGGTGGACACGGGGAAACGAAAGGGGTCAGGCGGCGGGTTCTTCGGCCGGGAGGGGCGCGGTGGCGTTGTCAGGCACACGGGTGGCGATCAAGGCATTGAGTTGTGCCGTATCATGGGCGACTTTGCCGAGGAAATCGGCGCGCACGACTTTGTCAGCGGCGAGGATGGCGGCATGGAGAGCACGGCGATTGCTGGAGCCGTGGGCTTTTAGCACGTTGCCTCGGAGGCCCAGCAGGGGGGCACCGCCGTAGCGTTCGGGGTTGATCTTGGCTTTAAGCGCAGTGAACGCGCCATTGGCTAAAATGGCTCCGCCGATGCGAAGAGGGTTGGCCTTGAGCTCTTGCTTGAGGCTTCCGGTGATAAATTTGGCGAGAGATTCCCAGCTCTTTAGCAGGAGGTTGCCGACAAAACCATCGCATACCGCGACATCGCAATGATCAGTGAAGACCTGAAACCCTTCGGTCGGCCCCACGTAGTTAATCAAGGAACTGGAGCGCTTAAGCAGTTCGTGGGTTTCTTTGCTGAGGGCGTTACCCTTGCCTTCCTCGGTGCCTACGGTGAGCAGACCGACACGAGGGTTGGCTACGCCGAGGATGACGCGGGCGTAGTGGCTGCCAAGGAGGGCGTTGTGCGCGAGGTGGATGGGTTCGGCCTCGGGGTTGGCACCGGCATCAATCAGGATGAAATACCCGTTGGCCCGAGGGATGATCGCGGCCAAGGCGGGCCGGGCGATGCCTTCGATGGTGCGCAGGCGAAGGGTGCCTCCGGCCATGAGGGCTCCGGTATTTCCACAGGATACCACCGCGCCGGCATCGCCGGTTTTGATCAGTTCGATGGCACGCGCCATCGAGGAATCTTTTTTACGCCGGAGGGCCTGGATCGGCTTGTCCTCCATGGTGATAACCTCGGAGGCGGCGTGGATGGTAACGCGTTTAGAGTGGCTGAGGCCGTGGGTTTTTAACAACGGCTCAAGCAACTCGGGTTTACCCACGAGGATGAGGTCGTTGACCAAGGCGGAGTCAGCCAAAGCCAAAGAGGCGGCGGCGACTACTTCAGCGGGGCCGAGGTCGCCGCCCATCGCATCGATCGCGATGCGGCCGATGGAGCCGGTGGGCGTGCCCATCGGGGTCGGATTTCAGGGGCGGGAGGGTTAACGCGGGGCTCAGACGGAGACGTCGAGCACCTGGCGACCGCGATAGAGACCGTTTTTCGGATTCACGCGGTGGGGGCGGAAGAGGGTGCCATCAACCGGATCCTTGGCGAACTCGGGGGCCTGGAAGGCGTTGGCAGCGCGACGGTTGGCGCTACGGCGTTTGGACTGCTTGCGTTTCGGATTAGCCATGGTGAAAGAGGGTTTTAGGATGAAGCTCGGTGCTAGCCGGGCGGGTTGTAAGATGGGAAAAGTTGATTGGAATGAAGCCGCCGTGAGGTGCGGTCAAGCGCGATGTCGGTGATTATTTTGAAGAATTGTCACATGACGAAAAACCAGAGCAGACCTGCACCTAGCAGCACGCGGTAGATGGCGAAGGGGGCGAGCCCGCTCCGGCTGAGAAAGCCGACGAAGAGTTTTACCGCCAGTCCGGCACTGACAAAGGCGACCAAGAGGCCGAGAAGGGTGTTGGACCAGCCGAAGGCGCTTATAACGGCGGGGCCACCGTCGAGGGTGTCTTTCGCGGCGGCGGCACCGAGGAGGGGAAGGCCAAGGAGGAAGCTGAACTCGGCCGCCGCTTTGGGGCGCAGGCCGACAAAATACCCGCCCACCATCGCAGTCATGGAGCGGCTCATGCCTGGCCAGAGGGCGAAACATTGCACGAAGCCGATTACCAAGGCGCGTAGAGGACTCAATTCGGAGGGTGCTAGTTCGGGCGCGTGGGGTACAGCATACTGTTGGATTGAAAGCTCCTTCCGGCGACGCCACCACTCGGCGTAAAGCATCAGGGCCGCGCCGACCAGCAGGGCGTAGGCCACGGTGTTGACGGAGAAAAGGTGGGCTTTGATGAATTTCTTGAAGGCTAGAGCGGTGATGACTGGCGGGATGCAGGCGAGCACCACGTTGCGGAACAGGCGCAGGCCGGAGGGGTTTCGGCCGAGCAGGCCGGCGAGCATGGTTATGAGCTGGGTCCAATAGAGAAAAGCCACCGCCGCGATGGCACCGACTTGAATGACTACAGTGTAGGTGTCGGCCGCATCCTTGAAAGTGATGACTTCGCCGTGCCGGTCGCGGCCGATGGGCGCGGGTGAATCCAGGCCGAGTGCGTGGGTGGTGAGCACAAGGTGCCCGGTGGATGAGATGGGTAGAAACTCGGTTACGCCCTCGACCAGCCCGAGTATGATGGCGTCGGTGGCCGTGGGTTGAGGGGCTGCGACCGGAGCGGTCGGGGGAGGCACCGGGGCGGAAAACGCCCAGGCGGCCGATAACACACTAGCGAAGATGCACAGTTTGAACGCACGCACGCCGCATGGCCTCAGAGTCGGGGGCGGGTGTCGAGTGAATGCTTCCGCTTGCGGTCGGGCGCGGGGCAGGGCACGGCTTTGCGGCATGTCTTCGCATCATCACGCACTTGTCGAGCTGACGCAGCAACTGCGTCAGGCCCGTGAACTTCAACCCACCGAGGTCGACCTGGCCGCGTCCGCTTTGGCGGAGGCTGGGGTCGAGGAGGGCGTGAAGGCGGAGTTTCTGCGCGCGCTGTCTGATAAAGGTGAAACGGCGGGGGAGCTTGCGGCGTTTGCGACCGCTTTTCGCGCCCGCGCGGTTGATCCCGGAGTGGGTGAGTGGGCGGCGGGGGCGATAGACATCGTGGGCACGGGAGGCGACCACACCGGGGCCTTTAATATATCCAGTTTGGTGGTGCTGACTTTGGCCAGCGCGGGTGTGCCGGTGATGAAACATGGCAATCGGGGAATCACCTCCAAGTGTGGTAGCGCTGATCTGCTCGCGGGGCTCGGGTTTCGCATCGACGCGTCGCCGGAGACGCTGCGCGCGGCCCTGCGCGAGCTGGGGTATGTGTTTTATTTCGCGCCGGCTTTTCATCCGGCGTTCAAGCACATTGCGCCGGCGCGGCGTTTGCTCGCGGCGGAGGGGCGTCGCTCCCTGTTTAACGTGCTCGGCCCCTTGATCAATCCGGGCCGTCCGGCGCATGTGTTGCTGGGAGTGTTTTCGGAGGCCTGGACTCCTCTCATGGCCGACGTGTTGCACCGGCTTGGCGCTAGCGCGGGGCTGGCCGCCCACGGGCGCATCGCTCCCGGCTCCGGAGTGGATGAACTGACCAGCGCCACCGACACCCGGGTGCGCGGCTTCGGGCGGATCAGGGATTTGGATACGGACTGGAAGCCGGAGGAACTCGGTCTTCGACGGGCGCAATTCAGTGAGTTGGCAGGCGGCGACTTGGCGCAAAATCTCGCCATCGTGGATGCGCTGCTGGCGGGCAAGGGGCCGGAGGGCCTGGCCGACACGGTGGCTCTGAATGCATCGGTGGCGCTCTGGATAATGGGGCGTACGGCGAGTCCCGGCGAGGCCATTGGTCAGGCTCGCGATTGGTTGCTGGGCGGCGCGGTCAAGGCGCGGATCGCGGCGACGCGGGAGTTTTTTAACGATAATCCATGAAACGTGTTTACTTCGGCACCGACGGAGTGCGCGGCCCTTACGGCGGCTCTGTTATCAATGAAAATTTCGCGGCGCGCCTCGGCTTGGCGGTGGCGCGTTGGTCCGGCGCGGGCGGCGGCGAAGTGGTGATCGGTCGCGATACGCGAGCATCTGGTGCGGACTTGGAGGCGGCCATCGCGGCCGGGCTAAGGGCGGGTGGGTTGATTCCCGTCTCGGTAGGGGTCGCGCCTACGCCGGCGGTGGCGCGCGCGGTGGTGACTCGTGGAGCGCGGCTGGGGGTGGTGATCACGGCGTCGCACAATCCGGCGGCGGACAATGGCATCAAGTTTTTCGCGCCGGGCGGGCGCAAACTCACCGATGCGGAGGAGGCCGAAATCGAGGCGTTTTTGCCCGCGCCTGAGGCCGCCCCGGTTTGGTCCGGGACGCAGGCGGTGCCACGGATCGAGGTGGTGGCGGATTATGTGGCGGCGCTCACCGCGCGTCTGCCGGTCGGAGCCTTGCGTGGTTGGCGCATCGTGGCGGATACGGCGCATGGAGCGACGTGCGGATCGACTCCGGCTGCGTTGCGCGGGCTGGGCGCGGATGTTGAGGTGATTGGCGGTGCGCCGGACGGATTGAATATCAATGCCGGAGTGGGAAGCGAACATGCCGACGGACTGGTGGCGGCGGTGCGTGCCTCGGGGGCGAAGATCGGCGTGGCGCACGACGGGGATGGTGATCGTTGCGTGTTGTGCGACGAGACCGGGTTCCTGCTCGATGGGGACGAGATTTTGGCGATTCTGGCGCTAGATGCGCTGCGGCGCGGCGCGTTGCCAGCGCGGACGCTGGTCGTGACGGTGCAGAGCAATTTAGGCCTGGATGCGGTGGTGTGCGCGGCTGGCGGCGAAGTGAAGCGCACGGATGTCGGGGATAGGCATGTGTTGGAACGCATGCGCGCGGTTGGGGCGCAGCTTGGCGGGGAATCGAGCGGGCACATCATCGATCTTTCGGCTTCGCCTACCGGCGACGGATTGGCGGCGGCGTTGGGCGTTATCGTTATCATGCATGCGTCCGGTCGGCCGCTGTCGGCGCTGCGCGGGGAGTTGAAGAAGTTTCCGCAGGGCACGAAAAATCTCATGGTCGCGGCCAAGCGTCCGTTGGAGGCGTGCGTCGCCTTGCAGAGGGCGATAGCCGCGCTGGAGGCGGAGTTGGGCGCGGCAGGTCGGGTAATGGTGCGGTTTTCCGGCACGGAGCCCAAGTTGCGCCTTTTGGCGGAGGCGGGCACGCCGGAGATCGTGGCGGAGGCTCTGGAGCGCTTGGTGGCGGCGGCCCGGCAGGATCTTGAGGTGCGGTGAGTGCGTTCGGGGAAGCGGAGGAAGCGACCAGCCCTTCGTGTTGGGCTGGTGCTGCTCTTCGGCCTACATTTCCCAAAGCTTGGCCAAGGGCACGGCGAGAAACCTAGGGTCGCCGAGGGTGAAGGTGTTGGTCCCGGCGTGAAAGAGAATGCCACCGGAAAAATCGTCGCCGCACTGGGCCACGAGGCGACGCAGGCCGGCTGCATCCGCGAGCGCAGGGGTGGCGGTGGCTTTGACTTCGACGCCCCAGGTTTGTGTGCCGCGAGTGAGCACGACATCGACCTCGACTTGGTCTTTATCCCGGTAGTGCCAGAAGC
>CANIWJ010000110.1 GCA_947471035.1 Verrucomicrobiota bacterium | reverse complement strand
CTCATGCCCGGCCTGCGCGGCGACCCCAAAAAACACCGCAAAACCCTCGAACGCCTCCTCAAACACAAAGTCGAAAACGACCTGCTCTAGCCCAAGTCCGCCCGCTCCGCCCGTCCGGTCATTCGTCATTAGTCATTGGTCATTCGTCATTCTCCCCGCTCCCATGCTCCACGTCCTCCAGCACCCGCTCGCCGCGCACGCGCTCACCCACCTGCGCGACCGCACCACCAAGCCCGCCACCTTCCGCACCCTCGCCCACCAACTCGGCCTGCTCCTCGCCCTCGAATCCACCCGCGACCTGCCGACCCGTGCCCAAACGGTCGATACGCCCCTAGAGGCCCACTCCGGCCAGGTCCTCGCCCACGGTCTCGTCGCCGTGCCCATCCTCCGCGCAGGCCTCGGTCTGGTGCAGCCCTACCTTGACCTTTTTCCCGACGTGGCCGTCGGCTACGTCGGCCTGGAGCGCGACCACCAGACCGCCGTGGCCCGTAGTTACTACCGCAAACTCCCGCCGCTCACGGGTAAACGCGTGCTCTGCCTCGACCCCATGCTGGCAACCGGCGGCAGTGCGGTTCAGGCCCTAGACCTACTGCGCGAAGCCGGCGCGACCGATCTGGTCCTCGTGGTCATCGTCGCCGCCCCCGAAGGCGTGGCCGCCGTGGAGGCAGCCCACCCGACCGTCCCCATTTACACCGCCGTGCTGGACCGCGAGCTAAACGCCCAAAAATACATCCTCCCCGGTCTAGGCGACTTCGGCGACCGCCTCTACGGCACCTAAAACACCTCCCCCTTCTCCTCGCCCCCCTTTCTTCCAGCCGGCCGCCTCCCCAGCATCAAGTAACCTATTAGGTTACTTTGCCCAGTGGGCGCCAGCTCAACCTAGCCCCAGCGGCGTCAGATCTTCGTCCGTCTTAGCCATGGTCGCGAAAGCGGGCTCCATGGCCACCGCCCTAGCCAGCCGCGCGCGAGCCGCGTCGAGTTCGCCGAGCTGGGCCAGGTAACACGCCAGATTGTAGTGCAACACCGCGCTGCGCGCCCCCAGCCTGGGCTCGGCCGCCTCTAGAATCGCCCGCGCCGCCCCGAGTCCCCCGACTTTTTTGGCTCGCCGCTCCGCAAAAGCCCCGTGCAACCATCCGGCATCAAGCCCCGGAGCCTCCTCTCGTAAACGCCGGGCCAATCGCCGTGCCACCGTCCACGTTTCCGAAGCCATCGCCACCTCGAGCTGCATCGCCAACACCCCCGGGGCCGAGCGTTCGGCCTCCGCCACCCCGGCCAGCTCCTTGAGCGCTTGCGCCAACAACCCGAGCTGCAGAAACCCCGACACGTAACCGAGTCGCTTAGTGGTGGTCGCAGAAAGGTCGTTCACTCCCTCACTACTCCCCCGCCCCAGCAAAAACTCAACCCTGCGCTGCACCAGCCCCCGGACTCTGCCATCGCTCTCAGCTATGCTCCCCCAGCCCCAAGCTCGAACACCTCCCCTTTTCCCCGCCACCTTCAGCCCTCAAGTAACCTATTGGGTTACTTTTGGCCTGCCAGACAGTGCGGCCATTCCCATGCAGTCATCCGGCGCAGCAGCGCAGTCTGACGCGCGCCGGGTCTTGCCATTCGTCGGACGACGCGCGTCATAACAGCCCGCTCAACGATGCCGCCTCCCGCCGCCAAACGCACCATCGACATGCAAATCCTCGCCGACTGGGTCGAGCCGGGCGCGCGCGTGCTCGACCTCGGCTGCGGCCGCGGCGTGTTGCTGGAGTTTCTCGCCCAGACCCGCCAGGCCCGCGCCTTCGGCGTCGATCTCGATTTCGCCAAGATTACCGCCTGCGTGCGACGCGGCCTCTCCGCCTACCAAGGAGACATGCTCGGCTACATGCGCGCCCTGCCCGACGGCCATTTCGACCACGTGGTATGCTCACGCACTCTGGAGGAAGTGCCAGACCCCAAGGCTGTTATCACCGAAGCCCTGCGCGTGGGCCGCACCGCCACGGTAGGTTTTGCCAACCACGGCTATTGGAAAAACCGTTACGACGCGCTCCTCCTCGGGCGTAAACCGCTCAACCCGGTCTATCCCCACCCTTGGCACGAGAGCCGACCGGCCAACCCGGCCACCATCGTGGATTTCGAGGCTTTCGCCGCCGCCGCCGGTTACCGCATCGCCCGGCGCGCCCACCTGCGCGGTGACTGGAAGAATCCCTGTCTCTTCTGGCCCAATCTCTTCGCCGGCTACGCCCTCTATCAACTCGCCCGCTGAGGCCGTTGGTCACGCGCCCACACAGCGCCCACTCTACCCCACCCGACGCCCATCGCCTGATTTCCTTCCGCGTGGAATAAAGTCTTGGATATTCCGCCGCCCTTGTTGGATGTTCCGCTCTTTAGACCCGTTAACGCCCACCTTTTCCCGCAATGCCCAAAGGCAAATCCCCCTCCTCCGACGACTCCGAACTCCCTCTTTTCGGCCAACCCACCCCAGAGCCCACTCCCGAGCCCACCCCGCCGCCCGTCCCTGCCGCCGCCCCTTCCGACCTTGCGTCGGCCGCCTCCGACCCCGACGCCGTAAACCTGCCCGCCGCCGCGCCCGCCGAACCCGTCGCCCCGCAAAACAACGACAACGCCCCCCTCGCCCACTCCTACCGCAACTGGTTCCTCGAATACGCCAGCTACGTCATCCTCGACCGCGCCGTCCCCCACCTCGACGACGGCCTCAAACCCGTCCAGCGCCGCATCCTCCACACCCTCTGGGAAAAGGACGACGGCCGCTTCCACAAGGTCGCCAACATCGTCGGCGCCACCATGGCCTACCACCCGCACGGCGACGCCTCCATCGGCGCCGCCCTCGTCGCCATGGGCCAGCGCGGCTGGCTCATCGAGCCCCAGGGCAACTACGGCAACATGCTCACCGGTGACGACGCCGCCGCCCCCCGTTACATCGAGTGCCGTCTCACCGTTTTCGCCCGGGAGGTGATGTTCAACCCCAAGACCACCCACTGGCAAAAATCCTACGACGGCCGCAGCCAGGAACCCATCTCCCTGCCCGCCAAGTTCCCCGTCACCCTGCTCGAAGGCTGCGAGGGCATCGCCGTCGGCCTCACCACCAAGATCCTGCCGCACAACTTCAACGACCTCTGCCGCGCCTCCATCAACCACCTTCAGGGCAAAACCTTCCGCATCCGCCCCGATTTCCCCTCCGGCGGCATCGCCGACTTCTCCGCCTACCACGACGGCGAACGCGGGGCCAAGGTGAAGGTCCGCGCCAAGATCGAGCAACGCTCCCGCACCCAGTTCGCCATCACCGAGCTCCCCTATGGCGCCACCACCGAATCCCTCAAAACCTCCATCGAAAGCGCCATCGCCAAGGGCAAACTCAAGGTGAAGCGCATCGAGGACATGACCTCCGAGACGGTCGAGATCCTCATCGAACTCAGCTCCACCGCCGAACCGGAAAAATTCATCGACCAGCTCTACGTCTTCACCGACTGCGAGCTCACCCTCTCGCCCGCCGCCTGCGTCATCATCGACGACAAGCCGTCCTTCATGGGCGTCTCCGAAATCCTGCGACGCTCCGTGGACCGCACCCGCCAGCTCATCGGCCGCGAACTCGAAATCCGCCTCGATGAACTGGCCGACCAGTGGCACGCCGACTCCCTCGAACGCATTTTCATCGAGGAGCGCATCTACCGCCGCATCGAGACCGCCAAGACTTGGGAAGCCGTGCTCGCCGAGATCCAGGAGGGCCTGAAGCCGCACGTGAAAAACCTCCGCCGCGAGGTCACCCACGACGACCTCGTGCGCCTGACCGAGATCCGCATCAAACGCATCTCCGTTTACAACCGTTTCAAAGCCGACGAGGCCATCAAGGCCCTCGAAACCGAGATGAAGCAGGTCAAACACGACCTCGCTCACCTCACCGACACCACCATCGCCTGGTTCGAGCGCCTCCAGGAAAAGTTCGGCAAGGGCCACAAGCGCCGCACCCAGTCCGACGAGATCGAGCAAATCTCCGCCGCCAGCGTCGTCACCGCCAACCAGAAGCTGTACGTCAACCGCGCCGAAGGCTTCATCGCCCTCAACGTGCGCAACAAGGACGACTTCGAGTTCATCCAGGACGTCACCCCTCTCGACGACGTCGTCGGCTTCATGCCCGACGCCACCGCCAAGCTCGTCAAAGTCGCCGAAAAGGTCTTCATCGGCAAAGACCTCGTCCACCTTCACGTCGTGCCCAAAGACGGCGACGACCGTTATTATACCCTGATTTATCAGGACAAAGAAAGCGGCAAGGCCTTCGCCAAACGTTTCCAACTTGGCGGCATGACCCGCGAAAAGGTTTACAACCTCGCCGCCAGCGAAGGCTCCAAACTGCTCTTCCTCGACGAGACCAAGAACCCCGAAAGCATGCCCAAGGCCGTGACAATTTACCTCAGCGGCCGCAGCAGCGCACGGGTTAAGGAATTCGTCTTCGACCTGAGCGAACTCACCGTCGGCGCGCGCGGCAACAAAGGCGTGACCGTCACCCAATACCCGATCCGCGACGTCAAGCGCGCCTGAGCCCCGCGCCCATGTCCGCCCCACCGTCGCTCTCGCCCACCTCCATCATCGCCCGCAAGCGCGACGGCGGCGCGCTCTCCGACGCCGAGATCGCCGCCTTTGTGCGCGGAGCGACCGACGGCTCCTGGGCCGACTACCAGCTATCGGCGCTGCTCATGGCGATTTTCCTGCGCGGCATGAACCCCGCCGAGACCGCCGCCCTCACCGCCGCCATGATGCATTCCGGCGTCGTGGCCGACCTTTCCCACGTGCCCGGCCGCAAGTTGGACAAACACTCCACCGGCGGCGTCGGCGACAAAGTTTCCCTGCCCCTCGCCGCCCTGGTCGCCGCCTGCGGCGTGCCCGTGCCCATGATCTCCGGCCGCAGTCTCGGCCACACCGGCGGCACCCTCGACAAACTCGAAAGCATCCCCGGCTTCCGCACCGACCTCTCGCTCGACGCCTACCGCGCCCAGGTCGCCCGCATCGGCTGCGCCCTCATCGGCCAGACCCGCGACCTCGCCCCGGCCGATAAAAAACTCTACTCCCTGCGCGACGTCACCTCCACGGTAGAAAGCCTTCCTCTGATCTGCGCCTCGATCATGTCCAAAAAACTCGCCGAGGGCATCGACGCCCTCGTGCTCGACGTGAAGTTCGGCGGCGGCGCGTTTATGCAGACTCTGCCCGAGGCCCGCGCCCTCGCCGAAGCCATGTGCGCCATCGGCCGCGCCATGGGCAAACCCACCCGCGCCCTGCTCACCCGCATGGACCAACCACTCGGCCGCGCGGTGGGCAACGCGGTCGAAGTCGCCGAAAGCATCGCCTGCCTGCGCGGCGCGCCCGGCGCGGAAGACCTCATGGAAGTCACCTACGCCCTCGGCGTGGAGATGCTCCTGCTCGCCGACGCCGCCCCAGATCCCGCCACCGCCCGCGCCCGCCTGGAAAACGCCCTCGCCAGCGGCGCCGCCTTGGAAAAATTCCGCGCCATCGTCGCCGCCCAAGGCGGCGACCCCCGCGTGTGCGACGACCCCGCCACCGTGTTGCCCACCGCCCCTTGCATCGGCGAGGTGCGCGCGACTCGAGCCGGTTTTGTGCAAAGTATGGCTGCCCGCCCCATCGCTGACGCCGCCCTGTGCTTGGGGGCCGGCCGCCACCGCGCCGAAGACACCATCGACCCGGCAGTGGGCTTTACCCGCCTGGTCAAAATTGGCGAACCCCTCGCCGTCGGCGACGTCCTCAGCGTAGTCCACGCCACCACCCCCGCCGCGCTGGCCGAAGCGCAAGCCGCCCTCGCCGCCGCCATTACCATCGGCGACACCCGGCCCCCCGCCCAAACCTTGATCGTCGAACGCATTTAACCACAACCCCACCCGCCCTCCCCTTCCGCCCTGTCCGCCCCGTGCCCCAGCCACAAGTAACCTAATAGGTTACTTGTGGCTGGGGGGTCGAGAACTGGGTGTTCGGGTGGGTTTGAATCACCGGATACGCTACCAACGACCGACATCTCACCCCTTCCGCCTTTTCCCTTGCCCAACCCGCACGTTCTCCGCTCCTAGCTTTCCGACACCGTTTTTCCGCTTCCTCCTCCTCGCTCCCAGCTCCCTCTCCCATGGCCAACGCCTATACCGAAGCCTCGATCAAGACCCTCTCACCGCTCGAACACATCCGCCTGCGCCCCGGCATGTATATCGGACGCCTCGGCAACGGCACCCACCCGGAAGACGGCATCTACGTGCTGCTCAAGGAGACGATTGATAACTGCATCGACGAGTTCACCATGGGCTTCGGCAAAAAGATCGAGGTCGAGCTCACCGACCGCTCCCTGCGCGTGCGCGACTACGGTCGAGGCATCCCCTTGGGCAAACTCGTGGACTGCGTCTCCATCATCAACACCGGCGCCAAATACGACTCCGAAACCTTCCAGAAATCCGTCGGCCTCAACGGTGTCGGCCAAAAAGCGGTCAACGCCCTCTCCTCCTCTTACCGCGCCCAGGCCATCCGCGACGGCCAGACCAAAACCGCTGAATTCGCCGGTGGCAAACTGGTCAAAGAGTCCAAAATCATCGCCACCCTCGGCTCCGAGAAAAACGGCACGCTGGTCGAGTTCACCCCCGACGTCGCGCTCTTCGGCGAGGACTTCCGCTTCCGCACCGAGTTCATCGAGGAGATGCTCTGGAACTACGCCTACCTGAACCGCGGGCTCACCCTCGTGTTCAACGGCAAGGCATACAAATCCGAGTTCGGCCTGCGCGACCTGCTTACCAAAAAACTCACCGGCGAACCGCTCTACCCGCTCGTCCATATCGAGGGCGAAGACATCGAGGTCGCCCTCACCCACGCCGGCCACTACGGCGAGGAATACTACTCCTTCGTCAACGGTCAGCACACCACCATGGGCGGCACCCACCTCGCCGCCTTCCGCGACGCACTTGTCCAGACCCTGCGCGGGTTTTTCAAAAAAGATTACGACGCCGCCGACATCCGCCAGTCCATAGTAGCCGCTGTGTCGATACGCGTGCAGGAGCCGGTTTTCGAGTCCCAGACCAAGACCAAACTCGGCAGCGCCGACGTCGGCCCCGGCGGCCCCAGCGTGCGCAATTTCGTCGCCAACTTCCTCGGCAAACAGCTCGACAACCACCTCCACCGCAATCCCGAGATCGCCAACGAACTGAAGCGCAAAATTGAGGAGAGCGAACGCGAGCGCAAGGAGCTGGCCGGCATCCGCAACCTCGCCCGCGAACGCGCGAAAAAAGCCTCCCTGCACAACAAAAAGCTCCGCGACTGCCGTGCCCACCTCGGCACCAAGGATAAACGCGCCGAGGACAGCTCGCTCTTCATCGTCGAGGGCGACTCCGCCGCCGGCTCCCTCACCGCCTGCCGCGACGTGCACACCCAGGCCGTCTTCTCCCTGAAGGGCAAACCGCTCAACACCTATGGTTTGACCAAAAAGGTGATCTACGAGAACGAGGAATTCCACCTCCTGCAAAGCGCGCTCAACATTGAGGAAGGCATGGACGGCCTGCGTTACAACAAGGTCATCATCGCCACCGACGCCGACGTGGACGGCATGCACATCCGCCTGCTACTCATCTCGTTTTTCCTCCAGTTTTTCCCCGAGCTCATCACTCAAGGTCACCTCTTCGTGCTGGAGACGCCGCTCTTCCGCGTGCGCAACAAGAAGGAGACGCGTTACTGCTACTCCGAAGCCGAGAAACAGGCCGCGCTCCACAAGCTGGGGCAAAACGCCGAGATCACGCGTTTCAAAGGTTTGGGCGAAGTCAGCCCCGGCGAGTTCAAGGACTTCATCGGCGAAAACATGCGTGCCGAAAAAGTGACCCTGGAACACCTGCACAACAGCGCCGACCTGCTCGAGTTCTACATGGGCAAGAACACCCCCAAGCGGCAGGAGTTTATCATCGGCAATCTCCGGGTGGAAAAAGACCTGGTCGAGGCCTGATACCAATTCGCTTTAAAGTTTAGCCGCATTGGCCGAGACGGCCAACCCTACAGGTAATGGCCATCGGGTGCTCGATGTAGCGTTGGCCGTCCCTGGCCAATTCCGACTTTCGGCTCATCTTGACCGCGAATCGGCCCGATCCCACCCGCACGTCAAACCGAGGCGTCCGACGCGGACACGAAAAAGGCCGGGGTCGAAACCCCGGCCTAATCTACTTTTCAGGTTAAAGTAAAAACACCGACTGGCCTGATACTCGTGAATTAGTTCGGGCTGGTGGTATTATTCTGTTCCGACTCCACCGGGAATTCGGGCGACTTCACGTCGCGCTGCTCCACCTTCTGGGTATTGGTGGGACTTGTGGGATTCGTTCCTTTGTTGGCCAGAATGGCATTAATCTGAGTGCTATTATTCGGGTTAGCTGATCCGAGCGCGTTGGAAGTGCTGGCGGCGTTTAGGACCTGTGTAACGCTTGCCCCGGCGCCGGGATTGGCCGTGCTCACCGACTGACTGGTGGAGGCCGAGTAGGCATTGGCCATCACGGCCACGGCACCTGTCGGCGATGATTGATAAACAGCAGGATTGCTAACGAGTTGTGAAACCGCCACGGCGATCGATCCGACGGATTGGGCGGCAGCTTGCTGGGCTTGGGGGTTTATCAGAATACGGGCGGCCGTCGTGGCGACTTCCATCGTCTGATTGGGCGAAGTTTGAGAAACAGTGGACGAAGACACCGACTGAACTGCCGCGCCGGCAAGCTGGACCGCAGCCGCAGGATTAGTGGCCAGAAGATTCTCTGCCGTCGCAACGGCTGATCGAGCCGTGTTGGCGATCAGCGCGGAATTGCTGGTGGTTGACGCAACCTGCAGCGTGGCATTTGCCAGGCTGGCGGCCGCATCCGGTGCGACGCGCTGGGCAGCCGGCGAAACAAAAATGCGGGCTGCGGTCGTGATCACGGTCTCGGTTTGCTGGGGCGCACTGTTTTGCACAGACGTAGAACGCACGGCATCCACGGCCGCACCGGCGATGGCGATGGCCGCTTGCGGATTGGTGGCCAAAATTCCTTCTGCAGCGGCAACCACTTGCGCAGCCAAAGCGGCCATCTGCTGTGGATTCCCGCCGGCCAGAGTCGTGAGGGCGCGAGAAATAGCCTGGGAGTTACCGGACAGCACGGCCGCGCGCAAAGCAGGCGGCAAGCTGGAGGCGGCCTGCCCGCGATTAGCGCCACCCTGTTGGGCAAACGCAGCAGGAGCGACCGAGAGGAGGGAAAGAGCAGCAATGGAGGATGCGATGAACGGGCGAAGTTTCATATGTAAATTAGACATCAAGGGAGAACCGGAATCTAAGCCTAAAGGCGAGCCACTATTTCGTATTTGGACCTCATTTCACCGCTCTGTTGCATGCCCGATAAACGAGGCCAAGCCCCTTGGTCGCGCCCCTGCACAAGCCAAGCCTGCTTTTCGCATGCTATCGCCCCATCGCCGTCCGCGCGGCGGCGGCCATGGCCGCCACTGGCACCGCGCGGCCGGTCCAGATTTCGAGGGCGCGGGCTCCTTGATGCACCAACATGGACAACCCGTTCGCGCGCGGCAGACCCGAGGCGCGCGCGGCGGCCAGCAGCGCAGTCTCGGCCGGGTTATAAATCATATCATACACCGCCCGAGGTATGGGCAGCGAGTCGAGGTTGATCGGTAGCGGATCGGTGGCCTTTAACCCCGCGCTGGTCGCGTTCACCACCACCGCGCCGGCGGGCAAACCGGCGCCCGACGCCTCCGCCGGGGCGAACCCACGCAAGGTCGCGTTACCCGCCAACGGAGCCAGCTGGGCGAGCAGCGCGTCGAGATTTTCCCGCGTGCGATTGGCGATCCAGAGCGAACGCACCCCGCGTTGCAGGCACTCCACCGCCGCACCGCGAGCCGCGCCGCCAGCTCCGAGCAGGATGACATCGGCCCCAGCCAGCTCGACGCCGAGATCCTCACGCAGCCCGTTGGCCAAGCCGTAACCATCGGTGTTAAACCCCTCCCAACCGTCGGTGCGCCAACGCAGGGTGTTGACCGCCCCCACTGGCCGGGCCGCCGGGTCGATGGCGGCCACTTGGGCGACTGCGAGAATCTTGTGCGGCACGGTCAAGTTTACCCCGCGAAACTGTTTCTCATGCAAGAGCGCCAGCGCGCGCGGCAACTCCTCCGGCGGCACTTCAAAGCGAAAATAGCGCCAATCAGCGAACGCCACTTCGCGTGTCGCCATTTCAGCCAGGGCGGCGTTGTGCATCGCCGGACTGATCGAGTGCTTGATCGGATAACCAAGCACGGCGAGCGAGACACCCGGACGAGACCAGGCGGCGAGATCGGCGAGCGTGTAAGTGGCGGCGGTATCCATGGGCTGCAGCGATAGGCGCAAAAAGCCGCGCGAGGAGCAAAACCAGAAACGCGCCCGGGCAACTATTTCGCCACCACCCCGGCCAGCGCCTAAGAGCCTATCCGGCTAACCAATGAAGTGGCGCGAGGAGCGAAATTTGCCGTCCGGCAAGGCGGCCGACCGGGAGGCGGGCCAGAGGCCCGTGCCCGGTCGGGCAACGCCGCCGACGGCAAATTTTGCCCTCGCCCGGAGGGTTGAGCGGG
>CANIWJ010000109.1 GCA_947471035.1 Verrucomicrobiota bacterium | reverse complement strand
CGGTAGCGGCGGGGAAGGTCGTGCAGGAAACGGCAGCGTTCGCGGGTGCAGTGGAAGACGTCGTTGATGCAGTGTTCGCGTTTGGGGCGGAGATTCCAGGCGACCAACTGGGGCAGGGCATCGGACGGGGAAGGCGCGGCGGCGGCGGGCGGTGCGGCGGGGGGGGCGAGCATTTTTTCCAAGGTGGCGAGCACGTGGAGCTGGCCGGTGGATTTGCCGGTGAGGTAAACGATGCGGTCGGCCTGGCTAGAGCGCAGGGCGGCGAAGGCGGCTTCGAGAAGCACGCCGGTTTTGCCGTAGCCGGTGGGGGCGGCGAGCACGAGGATGTGGGTGGCGGCGAGGGCGGTTTGCAGGTCGGCCACGATGGTTTCCTGGCCGGGGCGCGGGGTGGCGAAGGCGGGTTGCCAAGTCAGGGTGCGGAGGTGGGCGAGGGCGGAGCGGCGTTCTTCGAGGAAGTCGGCGACGAGGTCGAGGTGGGCGTCTGTGGCGGTTTCGTCGAGGTGGGAAAACGGCACGACTTGCTGGAGTCCGGTGCCGGCTTCGATGAAGACCAATTCACCGCGCGGGGGCGGGGCGGTGGGCTCGGCAAGAGCGTGGAGACGCAGGTAGAGCCCGAGTTGGACAAAATGGCCGGGGCTGTGGGCGCGGAGTTCGGCAGGGTAGGCGGGCAGGCGGAGCAGGGTGGTTTTGAGCTCGCGAATGAGCGGGCAGTCGGGGCCGGGGTGGAATTGGTCGATACGGCCTTCGAGTACGAAGCGCCAGCCGCGTTGGGCGAGGGTGCCGCTAACGGAGACTTCCTGGCGGCGGGTGGAATCGGTGGCGGCGTCCGCCGCGTGGGCTTCGCGGTGCCAGTGTGAGCCGAGTTCCCTGCGCCAGCGCGCGGACGTCCCGCTCTCGCCGACCGAGCGGGGGCCGGGGGCGAAAGTCGCCAGTTCCCCCACAGCAAAGCGGGCGAGACGTTGGTCGTGGTCTATGGTCAAGGTGCGAAAACGTATTGCAGGCGGCGTGGCGGGCGGAGGGAAGCGCGGACTTGGGTGTTTTAGTCGAGTTTCTTCCAGGCGCGCCTGAGTTTATTCATGAACTTACTAGGGATTGGATTTGCCCCTCGCGAGTTGGAGCCCAAGTTGCGTTCTCTTTTATTATCTTTTCTCGCGCCATGAACACCGACTCCGCCGCCCCCAAGCCGCTCGTTGCCAACGAGGGTATCAAGACCGCTTCGCGCCACTTGCGCGGCAATCTCAAGGCGGAGTTCGCCGACGCGTCCACGGCCACGGTTTCGGCCGATAGCGAGCAGTTGATCAAGTTCCACGGCACCTATCAGCAGGACGACCGCGACCAGCGCCTCACGCTCAAGAAGGCCGGCAAGGACAAGGCCTACTCGTTCATGCTGCGCGTGCGTCTGCCCGGCGGTAAGGCCACCGCCGCCCAGTGGCTGGTGCTGGACAAGCTCGCCACCGATCTGTGCTCGCCGTCGCTGCGTCTCACCACGCGTCAGACCTTTCAGTTTCACGGCGTGCTCAAGGGCAACATGAAGCCGCTCATCCAAGGCATGCACAAGGTGTTGCTCGATGCCATCGCGGCTTGTGGAGACGTGAATCGCAACGTCATGGCTCCGGTTAATCCCGAGCAGTCGCCGGTGTTGGAGCAGGTTTACCAGGACGCGAAGGGCTGGAGCGATTATTCGCTGCCCAAGACCCGCGCCTACCACGAAATCTGGCTCGACGAGGAGCTGGTCGCGGGTGGCGAGCCCGAGGTCGAGACGATGTATGGCTCCACCTACCTGCCGCGTAAATTCAAGACCGCGTTCGCCGTGCCGCCCTCGAATGACGTGGACGTTTACATGCAGGATCTCGGTTACATCGCGATCATCGAGGACGGCAAACTCGTTGGTTACAACGTGACCGTCGGCGGTGGCCTCGGCATGAGTCATGGCAACGAAGAGACGTTCCCTCGTCTGGCCGACACGCTCGGCTTTATTACGCGCGAGAACGTCAACCCCATCGCCCATGCGGTGATCACCACGCAGCGCGACCATGGCGACCGCACCAACCGCAAGCATGCCCGTCTCAAATACACCATCGCGGACCGGGGCATTGAGTGGTTCAAGGCCGAGGTGGAGCAGCGCAGTGGCATCACGTTCGCGCCCGCGCGTCCGGTGGTGTTTACCACGATTCAGGATCAGCACGGTTGGGTGCAAAACCCGGACGGCACCTGGTTCTACGGCTTGCACTTGCTTTCCGGTCGTATCGTGGACCGCGCGGGTTGGCCGATGAAAACCGCGCTGCGCGAAATCGCCTCCATCCACACCGGCGACTTCCGCCTCACGCCCTCGCAAAACGTCACCATTTCGGGCGTCACGCCGGCGGCGAAGACCGTGATCGAAGCGATTCTGGCCAAGCACGGTCTGGACAAGGAAAACGTCGCCTCGGGCCTGCGTCTTAACGCGCTTTCCTGCGTGGCGTTGCCGACCTGTGGTCTTGCCTTGGCGGAGAGCGAGCGCGCGTTGCCCGAGATTTTGACCAAGTTTGAAACCGTGCTCGACGAGGCCGGCCTGCGCGAAGACGCGATCAGCCTGCGCGTGACCGGCTGCCCCAATGGTTGCGCCCGGCCCTACCTGGCCGAGATCGGCTTTGTGGGCAAAGCTCCCGGTAAATACGCGCTCTACCTTGGGGCGTCGTATCTGGGAACGCGTTTAAACCGGCTGGTTTCGCCCAGCATCACGATCGATGACGCGGTGAAGTTGCTCACCCCGGTGATCAAGCGCTTCGCCACGGAGCGTAATCCCGGGGAGAAGTTCGGCGATTACTGCGATCGCGTGGTTTTGCCCGCTGACGCCACTTTCCATGCCGTAGGCACGGGCGGGCTGGTGCCCGCTAAAGTGGTGTGAGGCAATTTTTTCCCGTCTCTGCGGCAATCAGCCAGCGAGGGCGTGTTTGATGAGTTTTTCCGTGCTCGCGCCGGCCCCGAGGGCGATCTGGGCGCGACGTACGGCGGCGTCGGCATCGGCGGCTTTGTAACCGAGGGCGCTGAGGGCCAGAACTGCATCTCGCAGGGGTATGTCACCGGCGATTGTGGGTGCGGGACCGGTCCCGCCGCCGAGGGCATCGGACCCAGCGCCGGGGGCGAGGCCCGCGCCGCCGGTGACGCCTACTTTGGCGCGAAGCTCGATGACTAGGCGCTCGGCGGTTTTTTTGCCGATTCCGGGGCACTTGGATAGACCGGCCACATCGCCATTGCGGATGGCGGATTCCAGCAGCGGCAGGGACATGCGGCTGAGGATGGTCAACGCGAGCTTGGGACCGACGCCGGAGACGGTTTCGATCATGAGGCGGAAAAAGTCGCGCTCCGCCGGGGTGGCGAAGCCGTAGAGGGTCTGCGCGTCCTCGCGATAAATCACCAAGGTGTGGAGTTTAACCTGCGCGCCGGGGGCGGGGAGTTTTTCCGCCGTGGTGACGGGGATGTGTACCTCGTAGCCGAAGCCATTGAGTTCGACGACCGCGCGGAGGGGCGTCGCCTCGGTGAGCAAACCGTGAATGGAGGTGATCATGGGCGGAAATCACCAAGTTCCCGGCGGGCTTGTCCATCGCCAATCGGATTATTTCGGTTGGAGCCTGTAGGCCAACGAGAACCGATGTAGGATAGCGGCACTTTTTGCCGCTGCTTTAGCGTTTGTTCCCCACTTAGACGGAATTCCGGGTGTTTTATTTAATAAGTAGGATTTAACCTGTTTTAATAAAGCAGTTTGCAACTGGATAAAATTCCTTGGCAGCAGGAATGCTATTTGTTGGGCCACGCTCCATGGCCGACGACGATAAAGATTCAAAAACCGAGCAGGCCACTGGCAAACGCCTGAGTGAAGCTCATGAGAAAGGACAGTTTGCGCGCACGGCTGAGCTCGGAGTGGTGCTTTCCTTGGTAGCGGCGTTTTGGGCGATCAGTCTCGGGGGCACCAGCGGGGCGCGTGATGTGGCGCAATACACCGCGACCTTACTCAGTCAGCTGCACACGGTGCAGTTTCATGCTGGCGAGGTGCCGCTGCCGCTATTGAGCGGCGCCAAGGTGGTGGCGGTGGTGTTGACTCCTTTTCTAATCGGTTCCGTGGTGGCGGCCTTGCTGGCCGGCGGCTTTCAAAGCGGTTTTGAACTTACCACCGGCGCGATCGGGCTGAAGTTTGAGAAGCTCAATCCCATCCCTGGGTTTGGACGGCTGTTTTCCCAGCAAGCCATGGTGCACGGCGCGGTGGATTTTCTAAAAATGTGCGCCATTGGATCCTGCTTATGGCTGGCGATGAAGGATTTGCTGGCCGATCCCTTGTTTTCCACTCCGGTCGAGGCGGCATATTTGGGACAATTCATCGAGCGCGGTATTTTCCGCCTCGTTTCTCGGTTGATCATGATCCTCGGCGTAATCGCGGCGATCAGCTTCGCCTACGAGAAATACAAGACGAACAAGGATTTAATGATGACGAAGGAGGAGGTGAAGGAGGAGCATAAGCAGGCCGAGGGCAATGCGCAGGTGAAGATGGCGATTCGCCGCATGGCCCGTCGTCTGGCCCAACGCCAGATGCTGCAAGCGGTGGCAACGGCGGATGTGGTGGTGACGAATCCGACGCACTATGCGGTGGCTTTGAAATATGAGCGCGGGGTGGATTTCGCGCCGGTGGTGCTGGCGAAGGGTGAAAATGCCTTTGCCCGTCGCATCAAGGCATTCGCCGCCGAACACGAAGTGCCAATGGTCGAGAATCGGCCGGTGGCCCGCATGCTCTTCGCCACGGCCAAAGTGGGTTCGCCTATCCCGTCCGAGCTGTTCCAAGCGGTGGCGGGTATCCTCGCCTTCGTTTACCGCACGCATCGTTACTATTTTTACCGTTTGCCTAGCCGCCGCGCGGCGCTGGCCACCGAGGGAGCGGTTTCCGCATGAGCGCCGCCGTAGCCACTCCCGCCGCCGGGCCTTCGGCGCAGTTACAGACGCCGAGCTTTCAGCGTCGGGCGGACTTCGTTTTTACGGTAACGCTGTTCGCCACGGTGCTGCTGTTGATCATGCCGGTGCCGATGCTGTTGCTGGACCTGCTGCTCGCTCTCAGCCTCGGGTTCTCGCTGCTGGTTCTGATGGTGATCGTTTATGTGAAGGATCCACCGGAGTTCTCCGGGTTCCCCACCATCTTGCTGGCATTCACGTTGTTCCGGCTGGCGCTTAATATCTGTACCACGCGTCTGATTCTCACCAAGGGAGAGGCCGGTGGCGTGATCGAATCGTTCGGTCACTTCGTCATTCAGGGCAACTACGTGGTCGGGTTCGTGGTGTTTATCATTCTGGTGTTGATTAACTTCGTGGTGATCACGAAGGGCGCGGGTCGTATCGCCGAGGTGGCGGCACGTTTCACCTTGGACGCTCTGCCTGGTAAGCAAATGGCGATCGACGCCGAGCTGAATGCCGGCGTGATCGATGAAGTCACCGCCACGGCACGGCGCATGAAGGTGCAAAAAGAGGCCGACTTTTACGGTGCGATGGACGGTTCGTCCAAGTTCGTGCGCGGCGAGGCGATCGCGGGCATCTTGATTACGTTGGTGAACATTCTGGGCGGCTTCGCCATCGGCGTGCTCCAGATGGATCTGTCGCTGGCGGAATCGCTGCAAAAGTTTACCCTGCTCTCCATCGGTGACGGCCTGATTTCGCAGATTCCCGCGCTAATCATCTCGGTCGCGGCCGGTATTTTGGTCACGCGTGCATCGGGCAACGCCAATCTCGGCGTGCAGATTGGCCGCCAGCTCCTCGGCTATCCCCGCGCCTTGCGAGTCGTGGGAATAATGCTGGCGGCGTTTGGGCTGATGCCCGGCATGCCCATACTGCCTTTCGCGCTGTTGGGCGGGCTGGCTTATTACGTCGGGCGTCAGCTCGGCGAAGGCCAACCTGATGAATTCGAGCCCGCACCCGCCGTCGTGACGCCGGGCGCGCCGGGCAAGGGTGGGGCGGCCGGTGGCAAGCCGGGCGATGCACCCGCCACCTCAGGCGGCGGTGGCACTGCGGCCGGGAGCATTCCGGACGAGTTGCGGCGCGTGATTGATCAGGACGTTTTTGCCATCGAGGTTGGTTACGGGCTCTTGCCGCTGGCGGACTCGACCCGCGGCGGGGATTTGCTCGGCCGCATCACCGGCGTGCGCAAGACTCTCGCCCGTGAGCGCGGCGTGATCGTGCCGCCCATCTCGGTGCGGGATAATCTTGAACTGGAGTCTAACGACTACCGCTTCCTGCTGCGCGGTAAAACGGTTGGTCGCGGCGTGGTTCAGGCCGCCCGCTGGATGGCGATGAACGTGAGTGGCAGTCGTGTATCCTTGCGCGGCACGCCCTGCCGCGAGCCGGTGTTTGGTCTGGATGCGGTCTGGATCGAGGAATCCGAGCGCAAAGTGGCCGAGCTCAACGGCTACACCGTGGTGGACGCCGCTTCCGTGGTAATCACGCATCTGTCCGAAGTGTTGAAATCCAACGCTCACTTGCTGCTTGGCCGGCAGGATGTGCAGACCTTGGTGGATCACGTAAAGGCGCATCATCCGGCGTTGGTGGCCGAGTTGCTGCCCGATCTGGTCAACCTCGGCGTGATCCAGCGCGTGTTACAGAATCTGTTGCGCGAAGGCGTGCCGGTGCTGGGCCTGCCAGTGATTTTGGAAGGCATTGCGGACTTCGCCGGAGCGACCAAGAACCCCGACGACTTGAGCGAACTGGTGCGTCGTCGTCTGGGCATTTACTTCGTGGGTGAATACGAAGCCCGGCCCGGCGTGGTGCGCGCGCTCACCCTCGACCCCCGCCTGGAGCAAGCGCTTGGCGCCCGTGTGCATCGCACCCCGGGCGAAGTCGGGCTGGCGCTCGATCCCGTGCTGGGCCGCCACTTGATGGAGCACCTTTCTCGCGGCTCGGCCACGTTGTCCGAGAACGGCGGCCAGGTCGTGGTGGTAGTCGGAGCCGAGATACGCCTGCCCCTCCGCCGTTTTATCGAACCGTCCTTCCCCCGGGTCGTCGTGCTTTCGTATCAAGAACTTCCCTCCGCCACCGAGGTGGAAAACGCCGGTATCATCCCTGCTCCGGCTGGCTTGGTGCCGCCCGTAGCCCAGGTGGCACGCGCCGCCTGAACCTGACCTTTTATCATGATCGCCCCTTCCGCCATTAACGAACCCGCCGCCCCCGGCACCTACCGCTTTGAAGTCGGCTCCACCGCCGAGGCGGTCGAGGTGATCCGCAACCGGCTGGGACCGGACGCACGCGTGATATCGGTGCGCAGCCAGCCGCGCCGTGGCTTGGGCAAACTCTTTGGCGCGCCGCGTTTCGAGGTCGTGGCCGAGTTGCCCGCCCCGGCGCCCGTTTACGAGGAGCCGGCCCAGGTCGAGGCCCCCGAGCCCAATGCACTCGCGCTGGCCGACGGCGCGCGTCTGCCGCAGGTGTTGCGCCGGGCCGGGTTCCCCGAGCGCCTGATCGGCCGGCTGGAAACCTCGCCGGGCTGGACGCGCACGCTCAGCCGCCCGTTGCATGAGGCGCTGGCGGATCTGGCGCGTGATTTACGAGCCTCGGCGCGGCCGGTGCGGCCCTTGCCGGAACGGGTCGCCTTCCTCGGCGCGGCCGGGGTGGGGCGGACTACCGCGCTCTGCAAATGGATGTCTCACGAAGTGTTCACTCGCGGGCGTGCGGGGCGGGTCTGGCGGGTGGAGTTTGACCGGCCAAATCCGGCTCCGGCGCTGGATGTTTTTGGCGAAGCGCTGGGCGTGCCGGTGGACCACTACGCGGCGGGTATGGAAGTGGACGCGGCCGCTGCGGGCGAGTTCTTGCTGGCGGATCTGCCGGGTCTGCCCGCCGCTGGTTCACGCGAGGCGCGGGATTTGGCCCGCTTCCTGGATCGCGAGCAATTTGCCGGACGCGTGTTGGTTTTGAACGCCGCCTATGACGCCGAGGCCCTGCGCGCGGCGTATGCACGCGGTCGCGACTTCGGGGCCACGCATCTGGTCTGCACCCATTTGGATGAGACGCCGCGCTGGGGACGTCTGTGGGAGTTTTTGTTGGAGGGCGAGCTGTCGCCTCTGTTTTTGAGCACGGGTCCGGGGCTTACCGGTGAAATCGATGCCGATGTGCTGGGGCGGGTGCTGGCCTGCACCTTGCCGATGCGCGGGCTGGGGGTGCGGTCATGAAATTCGCCTTCCTGATTTCCGGTGCCATCGGCTTCGCCTTGGCGGCGCTGGCGGGGTTTTCCGCCGACCGTCCGGTGGATCTCGTGCTGCGCGATGCCGCCGTGGCTTGCCTGATCACCGCTCTGGCCGGGCGTTGGTTCTGGCAGGTGGTGGACCGTGCGTTTTCCGAGACCGTGGTGGCGCGTAAAGCCGCCGCCGAAGCTGCCGCCGCGGCAGCCGAAGCCGCTGCGTCGGCTCCTCCCGCACCGGCAGCCGGTGCCAAATCCCCTTCTGCTCGTCCCCCTGCTCCCGCTTCAAAATCAGCGGCCACTCCCGCGCCGACCCCGGCGAAGGCCGCCAGTCGTTAATTACCTCAACCCGAATTCGTTATGAAATCCGATACCCTGCCAGCCCCCACCGTCGCCTCTAATTGCGCGACTGAGTCAGCTCCCGTCACCGTCTCGTCGAACGCTTGGCGCGCCTACCAGTCTGCTGGAGGAACCGTGGACGAAAAAACCCTGATCGAGCGTTATCTCCCCCTGGTGCGTAATGTCGTGGACCGGCTAAAGCTTACCCTGCCCGCGCACGTCGATGCGGACGATCTCTACAGCGTGGGAGTGACCGGGCTCATCGCGGCGGTAAATCGCTACAATCCCGAGCAACAGCATACCTTCGCCGCTTACGCGACGACGCGGGTGCGGGGTGCGGTCCTGGATGAACTGCGTCGGCTGGACTGGTTTCCCCGCCGCGCTCGGTCCAAGGCGCGCAAGATCAAGACGGCCATCGCCGAGCTGGAACAGAAACTCGGACGCGCCCCCACCGATGACGAGATTCGCACCAACCTCGGTCTCAGCGCCAAAGATTACGAGCATTGGATGGTCGAAGTGCGGCCGATCAGCTTTGTCGCCATCGATGATACCAATGATATGGAGGAGGGCGGTGGCGGCAGTCGGCACGAGATGATCGCCGATGAGCAAGCCGTCCCGGTGCAAAACCTACTCGAACACGAGGAGTTGAGCCAACTTGTCGCTCAGAAAATCCAGGAACTGCCCGATATTCAAAGACGTATCCTTGCCATGTATTACCACGAAAACATGCGTTTGGCGGAAATTGCGGCGGTTTTTAAACTAACCGAGTCGCGTATCTGTCAGATCCACTCCCGCGCCATCCTCGGGCTGCGCGCCCAGATTTCGACCGCGCGAAATCGATAAATTATTACACGCACCCTTTTGTTGAAACTGCTCTAAACCGCTTCCTACCTTACCCCACGTTCAGCCATGTTTATCATTATCGGACTGCTCATCGTCTTTGCTTCGACCATCGGCGGGTTCATGATGGCCGGCGGCAATCCCGGGGTGTTGATTCACGTTTCGGAATTCGTGGTTATCTTAGGTATCGCCTTTGGTGTGCTCGTGATTTCGACCCCTATCGTCGTGATCAAGGAAATGGTACATAAGCTCCAAGTGGCGCTGGCGGGAAAGACCGACAACAAGGAGAGTTACATGGACCTGATGAAAATGCTTTACGAGGTCTTTATGGTCGGGCGACGCAATGGCTTAGTCGCCCTAGAGGAACATGTGATGAATCCAGGTAGCAGTGCGATTTTTAATAAATATCCTAATTTCACCTCCAATCATACCCGAATGGATTTTTTGATCAACGGCCTGAAGCCCGTAATCGATGGCAAAATCAAGCCCGACCAGTTGGAAACTCTACTAAATGAAGAGCTCAAGGCCAAGGCCGAGGAGGCCAGCCATCCGGTGCACGCTTATCAAATGATCGCCGACGCCCTTCCGGCTATCGGCATCGTCGCTGCCGTGCTTGGCATTATCAATACGATGTCATCCATTGCCGATGGTCCTGAAGCGGTGGGTGCCAAAGTTGCCGCTGCGCTGACCGGCACGATGCTGGGCATCTTCGTATCCTACGGCATGGTGAATCCGCTGGCCACCCGTATCATGGCTATGGATGCTGCGGATGGAGCCTATCTACGCTGCATCGTCACTGCCGTTTCGGGCTTCGCTAAAGGGCTCGCCCCGATAACCGCCGTCGAGATCGCCCGCCGCACCGTTTCCCATGATTGCCAGCCCGGGGCCGAGGAACTGGAAACTATTCTCAAGGCGATCAAGTAGGCGAGGCGCTATCTCGTAAGTTGATCTGATTTTTAACTTTAAAAACACATACCAACATGGCCGGAAAAGGTGGAGCATGGAAGGTGGCGTTCGCGGACTTCATGACCGCGATGATGGCGTTTTTCTTGGTCATGTGGCTGACCTCACAGGACAAGGAAATCCTGATCGCGACATCGAAGTACTTTCAGAATCCCTTCACCTCCCCGATGGAGCAGAAGTCGGGGCTTCTGAATTTCGATTCTAATAAACCCGCCAACACCAGCGGCGGTGACAAAGGCGAAACCGGCGGAGGCAAGTCCTCCACCAGCGCCCAAACCATT
>CANIWJ010000108.1 GCA_947471035.1 Verrucomicrobiota bacterium | reverse complement strand
CGGCACGATGGAAACCCCCGGGGCCTACGTCTCCGAAACCGCCGAGGACGACCCGCTAAACCTCGTCCTGCTGGTAAATTCCGACGACGACGATGCCAACGGACTGACCGACAGCCTAAACTCCGAACCCTCCGCCACCGACGACGACCTCGCCCGCATCGTCCTGCGCCCGCCCTCGGTTCTGACCAGCTCGGTTGGAACGCTTACCCTTACCCACACCGGAGGCCCCGCCCTGCGCCTGCGCTTCGCTACCGGCCCTCCGGTGGCCTCCGGCACGAGCGTAAACCTCGCCGCCCCCTCCGGCCCGCTCGCCGCCCTCGCCACCGGCCCCGTCACCCTCTACGCCGAAGGCCTAGCCCCCGCTTCCGAGGTGGCTATCACGTTAACCTACTCTCCGCTCACTGGCGGAACGGTGTCCGATACAGTCAAGCTCACCTTGATGGACCCCGCCTCTCTGGCCGCTCTGCAAACCGTGCATCGTTACTTTGTACAAAAAACCGGCGACCTCAGCGGACTGGTCTCCCGTACCTATGCGGCCAATGGCGCTTACCACCAATACCGCATGGGCCTTTCGCCCATCGGCGACCAACTGCCGATTCAGAACCGGAACCTACTAGCAAAGACCTTAGGCAGTTTGGTCGGCACGATGAAAAACACCGCCGCTTATTATCGCGGCGTACCCGATGGCTTTTGGCTCGGACTTAAAGGCGATTGGGAGGCAGTGCAGGATTTGGGCGGTGCAGCTGGATCGGCCATATCGTTTCTCTTTGTGGAAGACGACGCCGGACGCATGGCTCGCGCCGTGGCGGTTTACGATCAATTCCGGGAAATCAAGGCCGCCTTGGCCGGGGTGAGAGTGAGCGAAATCCCGGCCATGGCCAAACAACTGGCCTCGACGCTTACCCGCGATCTATATACCGATGCCGAGGCCTCGCTAGGCTGGGAGCCCATAACGGAAGGATTGGATTTCCAAGTGGTCAACTACATGGCGGGTATCACCACCGGCTACGTGGGCGAACAGGTGGCCGTGGGCGTGGCCACCGGCGCGGCAGCGGCAAAAATCACCACCAAGATCGGGCCGGTATTCAAGGGCTTGGTCGCGGCAGTAAAGAGCGGCAGCCGCTACACACTCGAAATGCTGGATGACGCAGCCAAAGCGAGTGCTAAAATGTCACGTATGGCGCAAAAAATGCCCTCCAGCCAGGCCGGTTGTTTATATGTAGGTAATATCATGGATGGTCTTAAGCGCATAACCCTGCCCAGCACAAAGACCGTGCCCGAGGTGTTCATGCTGAAATTCCGCGACAAACCGGAGCTTAACGATGACGTCCTAAGAATCTTTAAGACCTACATTACCGAGGCGGAGTTGGCGACTAAGCTAAAGCCTGTGGTATTTAACTACACCAAAGTGCTGAATTTGCTACCCAATGCCGCCGACATCAGCGAAGACGCACTCAAGGGCTGGGCTCGATTCTGCGGTTCAATCGCCAACGGAACCAATATTGAGAAACACGGCGACGATGTGATTAAGGTTTTCGGCGGCGCAGATAATTTTGATAAAGCCGGTTTCGAGGCGGTGATGAAGCAGTTGAGCGACGTCGGACATAATGGTTATAAACTAACACTGGAGGCTGGTAGTACGACTAGATGGCGGTCACCAATGAATGTTATTTATGATGCGGATAACGCTATGTTGAGTGCCAAACCTAACGAGATAACCGGTCATAGATTATCCCATTTATATGATCATTCACGAGTAAATCCACTTAAGGACATTCATTCCATTTTTTCTATTCCACGGTCCGAATTACTTAGTGTGATCGACGAAGCTTTTGAGATTCCTCTCTCTAACAGACTACCCGTGTATAGGAATGGAATCATTGATAACGAGGCCTTTATTGTAGATATGGGGCGTGTCATTGGGACGGCCGGGGAAAGGCATATTCGCATCGTAACCATTGGAAGTCCGGTAAATAAAATCCTAAGAACAGCATATCCATTTATACCTTAAACATTATGGCAATAGCTTACCTAGTAACTAACAAAGATGGCGCGCTCCTTGGTCCACGTGGAGGCTTCTTGGATGATGTTATTCAAGATCGCATTATATCGGCACTTAATGAGTGCGGAATTGAGATATCTCCATATGATGGCTCACGGGTTCCAATTGATAAATTTAAATGCTTGCAATTGTCTTTGGAGAAACTTTGTGCGGTGGCGTCGAAGCAAGATGAAAACTGGCCGCTAAATTCCAATGAAATTACTGGTTATTATAAACGATGCGCTGCGTATAAAATCGAGGAAATCACACCTCGATTGCGTTTATTAGAAGATTGCCATAGGTTGCTTCACGTAATAAGTAGTGCTATAGAAATGAAGGCTGATGTTCTTCAATTCATTGGCGATTAATCATATACTAATTCCTGTTTATGTTCTGCATTTTCAGTGGATATAAATTGGACTCCCTAACGATTAATTGAAATGAATATCCTGATTAGGGACAGATTAATTCGTGACAGGCCAAAAGGGTCTGGCCGCTGTTTGTTGATATTAATGCCAAACGAAGGGGGCGGCGTGTTATACGGATAGGGTAAAAACGGACTGGCGGTTCACTCAGTGTCCGTGGCCGCGAGCAGTTCTGCTGCCATGCCCCAGCGGAGGTTGTGCAGGCTGTGGTGGAAGTGGTCGGGGCCCGCACTGATGAGGCTTTCGTTTTTTAGCTGCTCGATCCGCCCGTCGTCGAGGCGGTGGGTGTCAACACTCGATCAAATTGCTACCCCTATATGGCACGTCCTTTTCAGGCACGCGCGGCTGAGAGCTTGCGGACGACTTCGCTCAACGTAAATTTACCGCCATGAGCACCGTTCAAGAAATCCAAGACGCGATTTTGAATCTGCCGCCTCATGACCGCGAAACGCTCCGGCACTGGCTCGACGACACCGAAGCGGAGACTCCCGAAATGCTTGCCGCCATCGACGAAGGTCTGCGTTCACTGCGTGAAAAGGGTGTGATCCCGCTGGAGGCAGTCCGTCAAAACATCGCTTCATGGGCTACCAAGTAGGCCTGACCGAAGAAGCCCAGGCCGATCTGGGTGCGGTGGTCCGCTTCTTGGCCGAGAAAAGCCCTGAGGCGGCCGAGCGCATCGGCCACGAACTGCTCGACGCCGCCCTGACCCTGACCGTCTTCCCGCGCCGGGGCGCGCCGGTGCGACGCAGGCCGGGTATGCGCAAACTCACGCACCGCCATTATTTGATTTTTTATCAGGTCAACGACTCTGCCCAATGGGTCGAGGTCGTCCGCATTTGGGACGGTCGCCAGAGTCCGGCCGCGCTGCGTCTCCTCTAGGGTCAATCTGTGGCTAAAGCGATCGGGGCTCCGAGCAGTTCCGCTGCCATGCCCCAGCGCAGGTTGTGCAGGCTGTGGTGGAAGTGGTCGAGGCCCGCGCTTTCGGCGATGGCCAGCACGGTGACCAGCGCGGCCGGGAACACATCCGCACGCGCCGCCGGCATACCCGGCACGGCTTGGCGTCCGGCGAGATCCAGTGGCGCGAGTTCGTCGAGGAGGGCGGATACCGTATCCACGCCAACCACGGCGGGGGTGTCGGCGAGGCCGACACCGTGCAGCGCCCCCTTGAGCACGCGGATGGTGGTCACGGTGCCGCCGGTGAATACGGCGGCGGCGGGTGCGGGCAGGTCGAAGCGAAAACCGGAGCGGCGCAGTTCTTGTTTCACGAATAGGGCTAGGCCGGTGCAGCGGTCGTGATCGAGCGGCGAGGTGGGATCGGCGAAAAACTTTTCGGTCATGCGCACGCAGCCGAGGCGCAGGCTCAGGGACTGGGTGATGCGACGGTCGCGGAAGCTGAGGCATTCCAAGCTGCCGCCGCCCAGGTCAAAGACGTAGAAATCCCGCAGATGGGCGAGGGCGGGGTCGCAGGTGAGGCCGAGGCCGATCAAGTTGGCTTCTTCGTCGCCGGAAAGCAGGCGCACGGCATGGCCGGTGGCGGAGAGCACGCGGGCGCGGAAAGCGTCGCCGTTGGCGGCGTCGCGCACCGCACTGGTGGCGACGAGGGCGATGCGGGCCGGGGCGTAGGGCGCGGCGAGGGCGAGGAGTTCACGGATGGCGGCCAGGCCGCGCTCCATGCCGTCCTCCGATAGCCGGGGCGTGGTGGCGGCGATGCCCGCACTGATGCGGCAATCGAGGGTTTTGTTTTTGAGCTGCTCGATCCGTCCGTCGTCGAGGCGGTGGGCGACCAAGACCTTGATCGAATTGCTCCCGATATCGATGACGGCGACCGGCGCGGAGGGCATGGCAGGGTGGGGCGGGCGTCCGGTTTATGAAGCGGAGGCGGGCTCGCGAAACGAGTGGTAAAGGTAAAGCACGACGCCGATGCAGATGCCGGCATCCGCGATGTTGAAGGTGGGGTAGATGTAGGTGCCGAAATGGAAATCGAGGAAGTCCACCACGTGGTTGTAGCGCAGGCGGTCAATGAAGTTGCCCACGATGCCGCCGCAGAGCAGGCCGAACGCGAGCTGGACGCGCGGTTCTTTTAGCCCGAGGTGTCGCCGCCAGTAAAAGATCGCCGCTAGGGTGATGCCGGCGAGCAGGGCGAGAATGGTGCTCTTGCCTTCAAACAGGCTCCACGCGGCGCCGGTATTGCCGACGTGCACTAGGTAAAAGAAACCGTCGATCAGGGTGATCGAACCGGTCGGGGGCCAGGCGTCCGGGGCATCGGCAAAGTCGATCCGGGCGACGATCCAGGCCTTGGACAGTTGATCCAGAGCGAGGACGATTAGGGCCAGACTCCAGAGCCGCAGATAGGCACGCACCCGGCACGGCCAGCTCTGCGCGAGGGCGAGTGCGCTGGAGGGCGCAGGAGGACTAACGGGCGATGAATCGGGCACTTCAAGGTCCACGGGCAGCGTAGGCGTTTAATCGATGAAGTGCGGCGGCGTATGCGGCCGCACCTTGTCATGGTGGGTTCGGAGGTGGGGCGCTTATTCGCCGCCGCCGTCGTCTTCCATCTTGGGGCCGCCTTCTTCGCCTTCGCCGAGGATGCCGGACTGACCGCGCACCTTGTAGCGGGTCTTCTCGATCTCCTTCATGGCGGCGGCGGTGTAGCGGGTAAAGGGCACCGCGACGAGGCGCTCTTTGGGAATGGGCTGCTGGGTGTGTTCGCAGACGCCGTAGTTGCCGGACTTGATGCGCTGGATGGCGGCTTCGATCTCGGCGAGGGCTTCCTGTTCGTTGGCCACGAGGCTGAGGGCGAAATCGCGGTCGAAGGAATCGGTGCCGCCGTCGGTGCCGTAGCTGGAGAGGTCGCCGGAGTCTTCCTTGGCGGAGCGCTTCAGGGTTTCCTCACTGTGTTGGTCCACCTGACCGGTGACGTGGTTGCGCAGCTCGATGAGGAGTTTGTAGTAGCGTTTAAACTTTTCGGGGATGGCGGCTTCCTCGTTTTCGGCGTGGGAGGCGCGAGCCTTGGGGTTGAACCCTAGGATGTCGGCGAGGGAGGCGGCCTTGACCTTGGTGGGGGCGACCGGCTTGAGCGCTTCGGGGGGCAAGGGCGCGGTTTTGCCGGACTTGGTGGCGATGAGTGCGACCGGTGCGACGGGTGCGGATTCGGCGGCGACTTTGACGGTGCGGGCGATGGCGAGCACTTCGTCGAGGGAGAAGGAGGCGGGCTTGGCCGGTTTGGCACGCTGGGCCAAAATGCGGGCGCGCACGGCGTCTTTGCCTTTGAGCGGAGGCACGGGTTTGGCGATTAAGGGGACGGGTGGGGAGACCGGAGCCGGGGCTTTGGCGGCCTTCACGGGGACGGGGGCCGCTTTGGCCGGAGCTTTGGCGGTAGCCGCTTTGGCTACCGGCGCGGGCGCGGGTTTGGCGGAGGGTTTCACCTTGGCAGGTGCGGCGGAGGGTTTGCTAGCGGGTTTGCTGGCGGAGGGTTTAGAGGGTTTCACGGGTGTTTTGGACGGGGGCCTAACAGGGGAGATGGATTTGGACGCGGGCTGGGGTTTCTTGGGCGTCGGCTTCGCGGACTTCTGCGGCTGGGGTGATTTAGTGGGAGCGGGCTTCGCGGGTTTGGTCGCTTTGACAGGTTTGGCGGCTTTGGCGGGGGGAGGGCTGGCTTTGCCGGGTTTGGCTTTTTTGGCGGGAGGCTTGGGGGGGGAGGCGGGCTTACGAGTGGATTTTGCCATGTGGTTTTTGGGATTTAAAAGTTAATCAAAAAAAGAGGGGCAAGTCGCACGCGGCCGTCGTTTTCAGGGGACGAAGGCCTCGGCGCAACGCGGGCAAACATCGCCGTGCGGGGTGGCTTGCAGGGCCGGCACCCAGCGCCAGCAGCGCGGACAGCGGACGTAGCCGAGGTCGGCGCAGGGTTGGGCGCTAAGTTCGAGAGTAGGATTTGCACCGGCCTGCACCGAGACCTGTGAGACGATGAAAAGTTCGGGCAAAAATTCGGTGTGACGTTGCAAGACTGAGGCCAAGGGATCGGCGGACGACACGGTGAGCGTGACGGCGGCGTCGAGCGATTTGCCGAGTTTGCCCGCCTGGCGCATGGGTTCGAGCGCCTCGTTGACCTTGGTGCGGACCTTGAGGAGTTCTGCGAAATCGGATGCAAGCGCGTCATCACGCCACTCGGGGGCGGCGACGGGCCAATCGGCGAGATGAACGCACGGGGTGGCGGCTCCATCGGGGGCGAAGTCGGCTTTGAAGTGGGCGTGGCACCAGGCTTCGTCGGCGGTGAAGGTCAGGATCGGGGCGAGCACGCGCACCAAGATACCGTGGATGGCGTGGACGGCGGTCTGGGTGCTGCGGCGCTGGGGGTGGTTGACCGCGTAGGTGTAGAGGCGGTCTTTGCAGACGTCGTTGTAAACCGAGGACAGAGTGGTGGCGACGAAGTGGGCGCAGAGGGAAACGACGCGGTGGAATTCGTAGGCGTCGTAGGCGGCGGTGGCGTCGGTGAGGAAGCGTGACGCCTGATTCAGGGCCCAGCGGTCGAGCACATCGAGCTGCGCGTAGGGCAGGGCGTGTTTGTCGAATTCGAAGTCGTGTAGGATCGATAGCTGGTAGCGGAGGGCGTTGCGGAAACCGCGATACTGCTCGGCCGCGTTATCGAGGATCTTTTTGGAGAGGGTGATGTCCTGGGTGAAATCCTGGGAGGCGAGCCAGAGGCGGATGACGTCTGCGCCGTAGTCGTTGATAAAATTATCGGACGTCGGGGGTTTTTCGTAGGAGCCGGACTTGGATATTTTTTTGCCGTCTTCGCCGACGATGAAACCGTGGGTGAGCACGGCTTTGTAGGGCGCTCCGCCCTGCGCGATGACGCCGGTCCAGAGCGAGGACTGGAACCAGCCGCGATGCTGGTCGGAGCCTTCGAGGTAGAGGTCGGCGGGCCAGGAAGTGCCACCTTGACCGTTGCGGAGCACGGCGGCGTGGGAGGAACCGGAATCGATCCAGACGTCGAGGGTGTCGCGTCCGCAGGTGAGCTCGGCGGGCGCGGGCCAGTCGGCGGGGAGGCTGATACCGGAAAGGAGTTCGGCGGCGGTCTGCTCATACCAGAGATTCGTGCCGGCGGGATGGGCGGCGATCTTGGCGGCGACGGCGCGAACAACGCCGGCGTCGAGGTAGGCGACTTTGCGGGTATCGTAGAAGGCGATGATCGGCACGCCCCAGGAGCGCTGGCGGCTGATGCACCAATCGGGGCGCGATTCGACCGCGCCGGTGATCCGGGACTGCCCCCAAGCGGGGAACCAGGTAACGCCCTGGATGGCGGCGAGGGCCTTGGCGCGGTGGCCGGCTTTGTCGAGCGAGACAAACCACTGGTCGACGGCGCGGAAAATGATGGGGGTCTTGGAGCGCCAGCAGTGCGGGTAGCTGTGCACGTATTTGGCCTTGGCGAGCAGGGCGACGTGGCCGGTAACGGGATCGGGTGCGGCGAGTTTTTTGAGAACCGCGAGATTGGCCGGGCTGGGCTTTTTGGTCGCGAGGTCTTCGACGGTTTCGAGGCAGGTGATGCCGACCAGATCAGCCGGGACCTGGCCGTCGTCGAGGTAGCGGCCGTCGTCGCCGACCGGACAGTAGATGGGTAGTTTGTATCGCAGGCCGGTCAAATAGTCGTCCGCGCCGTGGCCGGGGGCGGTGTGGACGCAGCCGGTGCCGGAATCGGTCGTAACGTAGTCGGCCAGGACCACTGGCGAGGCGCGGTCGATGAAGGGGTGGCGGGCGGCGAGTTTTTCGAGCGCGGCACCGGCGAGGGTGTGCACGACCTCAGGGGTGGCAGGCAGCTTGAGCGTATCGGCGATGGAGGGCAGGAGCGCCTTGGCCACGAGGATGCGCTCGGTGCCGAGGTCGGCCACGACGTAGTCGGTCTCGGGGTGCACCGCGATGGCGATGTTGGCCGGGATGGTCCAAGGCGTGGTGGTCCAGATGACGATGCTGAGTGGCTTATCGCCGGGCAGGCCGAACTTGTGCGCTTCGGAGGCGGGCACGAGGAACTTTACCCAGATGGCGATGGAGGTGTGCTCGGCGTATTCGATCTCGGCCTCGGCGAGGGCGGTCTCAAAGGGGATGCTCCAGTAAACGGGTTTTTTGGAACGATAGACCAAGCCTTGCTCCACGAAGGCGGAGAAGGTGCGCAGGATATCGGCCTCAAAGGCGGGGGCCTTGGTTTTATATTCGTTGGCCCAGTCAGCTTGGACGCCGAGGCGCTTGAAAGAGGCGGTCTGTTTTTTGATCCAGCCTTCGGCGAACGAATCGCAGCGGGAACGCAGCTCGGCGGTGGGCAAAATCGTGCCGGCGGCTTGGAGTTCCTTGGTGACTTTCTGCTCGATGGGCAGGCCGTGACAATCCCAGCCCGGGACGTAGGGCGTGCGGAAACCGCGCAGGGTTTTGTAGCGAAGGGTGATGTCCTTGAGGGATTTGTTCAGTGCGGTGCCAATGTGCACATCGCCGTTGGTGAACGGAGGGCCGTCGTGGAGGACGAAGGCGGGGGCGTTTTCCGCCGTGCGCTTCTGCTGGATCGCGGCGTAGAGGGAGAGCTTTTCCCACTGGGCGAGGCGCAGGGGTTCGCGCTTCGGCAGGTCCCCGCGCATGGGGAAATCGGTCTTGGGAAGGCTGAGGGTGTGTTTGAGATCGTTCGCCATGCCGTTATAAAAGGGCGCGGCAGGCTAGGGGTGGGGGGGGGCGAGTCAAGGGCGGTAAACGCCCTTCGAAAACCCGGCGCCAAAACCCGGCGGGGCAGGACGTTTTTAGGAGTTCAACACCGTGCGCGCGAGGCGCTCTCCGGCCGACACGCAGGCGGGCAGGCCGATGCCATCGCACACCGGACCGCCGATGTGCAGGCCGAGGAAGCGTTTTTCGGCCGAATGGATTACCTCAAGATGCGTATCGTGTTGAAGCTGATATTGCGGGATGGCGCGCGGCCAATGGGAACGAGCCACAAAAACCGGATCTCCCTTCACCCCGAGCAGAGCGGCCAGTTCGCGCTTGATGATGGGCAACTGATACTCGACCGGGAGGGCGGCGAGTTCGCGGTTGCGCAAACCACCCAGCATCACGGTCAGGGCAACGTGACCGGCGGGGGCGCGGCCGGGAAAAAGGGTGGAGTTGAACAACACGCCCAGGAGCGAACGTTTTTCTTTCGATGGCATGAGCGCTCCGAAGCCATCCAGCGGGTGGGAGACGTCGGCCCGGCGATAGCCCAGAAAGAGCGAGGTGACGGGCGGCTGTTCAAGGTGATCAAGCGACGCGAGCGAGGCTTGCGAGCCGGGCGAGCCGATGTGTAAGCGGACCAAGGCCGACGGCGGCAGCGCGGCGATGACGTGGCTGAAGCGCAAATCGGGCGCGGCATCCACGATCCACCGGTCCTGGCTCCGGCTAATGCGGTGAACCGGCATGCCGAGGCGCAGCGACTCGGGCGGCAGGGCGGCGGCGAGGGCGCGGGGCAAGGAGGCCAGACCTTCGGTAAAACTGATGATCGGGCTCGGGCCGGAGCGTTCGCCACGGGCGCGTTTTTCCCGGCTGGCGGCGATCATGCCACGAATCAGCGAACCGTGTTCTTGCTCGGCTTTCCAAAGCGCCGGGAAGGAGTGGCGGGCGGAGAGGCGTGCCGGGTCGCCGGCGTAGATGCCGGAGACGAACGGATCGAGCGCGTAATCGAGCAGTTCCTGGCCAAAGTGCTCGCGGAAGAAATCCGCCAGCGGCAGGTCGCTCAGGCGTGGTTCTTTGGTGCGAAACAGCTCCTTGAGTAGAAGGTATTTGGTGCGGAGGGTGAACAGATCGGAGCGTAAAAAACCGGGAGGCGACCCGGGCAGCGCCCGCAGCAAACCCTCGCGCACGATGTAGCGGTTTTTAGCGGCGGGCGCGGCCGGCTGGCGCACCGATTCCAGCCCGAGGGCGCGGACCATCTCGGCGATGGCGGGGGTTTCCTGCATCGAGTTCGGACCGGATTCGACCAACCAGCCTTCGGGGTGGCGTTCGCTGCGGATGACGCCGCCCGGCGCCGGGCCCGCTTCAAAAACCATCACGCGACGGCCGGCCCGGGTGAGGTGCCAGGCGGCGGACAGGCCGGTCAATCCGGCGCCAAGGATTGCTATGGGCTGCGAAGAGGAGGGGTTCACGACGACGAAGAGTTTTAGCAGAATAACGCGGGGCGGACTCGGCGTTTATTGTGAATCGCGCCGCCGT
>CANIWJ010000107.1 GCA_947471035.1 Verrucomicrobiota bacterium | reverse complement strand
TGCTCGTGAGCCTGTTCCAGAGCGGAGAACGCGGCGCGCCAGCCACCCCGCTACGACTGCTGGTGGAAGGTCGCTGGATTGAGGGCGACACGACGCGACGCATCGGGCCGCCCGCCAAGGCGCTGCTCGACCGCCTCAGTTGATCGGATCCGTGCCGAGAATCGCCGCGATCACTCGCTTGGCACTGTAGGTCGTCTCTCCCGGACGCAGGAAACGCGCGACCTCGGCCGCATCGCGTCCAGCCGTGATCAGGGGTTCTTCGGGACCATCGGCGCGGACTTGTCCCAGGCCCACGCTGGCCAGCAAACCGTTGCAAAGACACATGCGCCCGCAGGCCTCCTCGGCAACGCCGCCCTTGTTCACGTAGGACTCGATCGGTTCGCCGGGGCAACGATACGAAACCCCGCCGTCCTCGCGGCGAATGCTTTCCCGTAGATAACCGAGATCGCACACGCGAGGCCGCGCCTCCAACACCTCGCGGTCGGAGAGACTACCCGCCAGGCTGAGTACCTTGAACGGGAAGCCCGTCGGCGAGGCCTTGGGGTCGGTGAATACGCTCACCGTGCCCTCGCGGCTCATCGCGCAGACTTGGGCTTTGATCTCGGGGGCGAGGCCAGACTCCGCGCAAAACGCAAAAGCGGTGCCGATCTGCACACCTGCCGCGCCCAGCCCACGCGCTTCCGCCAGGCGATCCGGCGTAGCTCGTGCCCCGGCCAACCAGAAGGGCAGACCAAGAGCGCGAAATTTTTCCAATTCGGGCTCGTCCCGCGGTCCATAGACGGGCTGGCCATCCGGTCCCGGCACCCGCGAACCGCGTGGCGGCGCGTTGTGCCCGCCCGCCGCTTCACCCTCGATAACAAAACCATCTACCCGACCCGACGCCTTGCGCGCCAAGGTGGTCGCCAACGCGGCCGAGCTCACAATGGCCAAAAACGCCGGACGCCGCAGGCTCTTGGGCGGCTCCGCCAAATAGTCGGCGGGCTCGAAAACCATGCGCACCGGCTGCTCCGCCGTCGCTCCGGTAGCATCAATGGCCAAATCCGCCCCGCCGCCGGCCGCATAGCGATCCAGAATGCCGGGAATCGACCGGGGCACGCCCGCGCCGACCAAGACCACATCCACTCCGGCCAGCATCGCGCCGTAAAGCGAAGGCAGGGTGGCGAACTGGATTTTCTCCAATAAATTGATCCCGACCACGCCGGAGTGCCCTTCCTTGGCTAGATAGATTTCGACGAAATTCGCCACCACCGTGAGTTCCATCCACAGCCGGGAAGGCTGGACGGAAGGCATGGGCACCGCCTTGAAGGCGGCCTGGGCCGACTTTCCGCCCTCGATAAAGTAGCCGGCCAAAACCCGCGCCGCCAACGCGGAGTCGGGAAACGCGGCCAAGGCTCGCCGAACTTCGCCGCCGGCGTCACCCAGTTGTAACCGGCGCGTCATCACGACTGGCAGCAAAGTGCCGGAGACGACCCCGAGTTGTCCGAGACTTGAAACGGTGTGCGCGAGCCGCCAGTCGGACACGGCGACGCCCATGCCGCCTTGGATGATTGTGGGGAGATTCATGGGTAAATGAGTGTGTGCTTAAACTGCGGAGACGACCGATGCCGAACTGACAGTGGTTCAGCAAAAAGACGCAGCCCGCATGACGAAAGCGGCAATAACCCGCCTGCGTCATTGATTCACGGTCCCACTAATAACCCGAGGCGCAGCTACTAATTAGCCTATGCGCCGCAAAACACAAAAAAGGCGCACCCCGCTCGGGGTGCGCCTGCTAAAAGCGAGGCCAGCGTATGCGCAGCCGCGCCAGGCACTCGGCCCTGGGCTCAGACCTTAGGGCCGCCTTGGGCGAGCTTGCGGGCGCGGAGGCGCAGACCGTTCAAGCGGATGAAGCCGGTCGCATCGCTCTGGTTATACCAGCTCTTCACGCCCTCCATGGAGGCGATCTTGTCGTCGTAGAGGGAGAACTGGGATTTGCGACCGCAGGTGATGATGTTACCCTTGTAGAGCTTCAACCGAACGGTGCCGGTCACAAATTTCTGGCTCTCGTCCACCATGGCCTGAAGCATCTCGCGCTCGGGGGCGAACCAGAAGCCATTGTAAACCAGCTCGGCGTATTTCGGGATAAAGCCGTCGCGCAGGTGCAGCACCTCGCGGTCGAGGGTGAGCGACTCCACCTGGCGGTGGGCCTGCATGAGGATGGTACCGCCGGGGGTTTCATAAACACCGCGGCTCTTCATGCCGACGAAGCGGTTTTCCACCAGATCAACGCGGCCGATGCCGTGTTTACCACCGAGTTTATTCAGAGCTTTCATCACGCCGCCGGGTGTCAGCTGCTTGCCATTCACCGCCACGCAATCGCCCTTCACGAAGTCGAGTTCCACGTATTCGGGCTTGTCCGGGGCGTCTTCGGGCGCGACGGAGAGCTTGAACATCGCCTTGTTTTCCTTGGTCGTCGGATCAAACCACGGATCTTCCAGGATGCCGGCCTCGTAGGAAATATGGAGAAGGTTACGATCCATCGAGTAGGGCTTCTTGAGCGAGGCCTCGACCGGAATTTTGTGCTTGGCGCAGTAGGCGATCATCTCGGCGCGGCCGGGGAAAAGTTCGCGGTAGGCTTCCATTTTCCACGGGGCGATGATCTGGAGATCGGGAGCGAGCGCCATGTAGGTGAGCTCAAAGCGGCACTGATCGTTGCCCTTGCCGGTGGCACCGTGGGCGACGGTGTCGGCCTTTTCCTTCTTGGCGATGTCCACCTGGGCCTTGGCGATGAGCGGGCGGGCGATGGAAGTGCCGAGGTAATACTGGCCTTCGTAGATCGCGTTGGCGCGGATCATCGGGAAGATGTAGTCCTTGGCGAATTCCTCGACCAGATCGAGGGTGTAGTGCTTGGAGGCACCGGTGGCCTTGGCCTTTTTGTCGAGGCCCTTGAGTTCTTCTTCTTGGCCGACGTCGGCCGCGAAGGTCACGATCTCGGCATCATAAGTCTCCTTGAGCCATTTAACGATGACGGAGGTGTCGAGACCACCAGAGTAAGCGAGGACGATTTTCATAGAGGGAAAGAGGTTGTAGAGTTACGAGCGGACTTTGGCGGAAGCGAGCTTCGCCATGATGGCTTTTTGCACGTGTAGGCGATTTTCCGCCTGGTCAAAAATGATCGAGCGCGGGTTATCGAGCACGCCCTGCTGCACTTCTTCGCCCGCGTGGGCCGGCAGACAATGCATGAAAAGCGCGTCGGGCTTGGCAGCGGCAAACAGCTCCGGCGTCACGCTGTAAGGATGCATGAGGGCGATGCGCTGCTTGGTTTCCTCTTCTTTGCCCATGCTCACCCAGACGTCGGTGTACACCACGTCGGCATCCTTCACCGCTTCGTAAGGATCGGTCGTGAACGAGTAACCGCCCGCGAAACCCTCCTGGGCCAAAAAGGTATTAAACTCGGCCGAGGGCTCGAAGCCCGCCGGACCCGCGAGGCTGATTTTCATGCCAAAGAGATTCGCGCCCAGCACCCATGAGTTGGCCATGTTGCAGGCGGTGTCGCCGAGGAAGGCGATTTTGCGGCCCTTGAGCGAAGCGAACAAGTCGCCGCCCGGCGCGGCCCAACGCTCGGCCATGGTGAAGGCGTCGGTGTAAATCTGGCACGGGTGCAAAAAGTCGGTGAGCGCATTGATGACCGGAATCGAGCCGGCGGCGGCGAGCCGCTCGACCTCGGTGTGCTCGTAGGTGCGCACGATCAAGCCATGCACGAAACGCGAGAGCACCTTGGCGGTGTCTTCGATCGACTCGCCGCGTCCCAGCTGAATGTCGTTCTTGTTAAGAAACAACGGATTGCCGCCGAGTTCGTGGATGCCCACCTCGAAGGAGACGCGGGTGCGGGTGGATGATTTGGAAAAAATCATCGCCCACGTTTGCTGCTCGAGCACCGGAGTGACGAGGTGTCCGCGCTGGGTCTTGAGCTCACGGGCCAGGGTAAAAACTTCCGCTGCCTGGGCGGGCGTGAAGTCGGTCTCTTTCAGGAAGTGCTTCATGTCTTACGAGTGAAGCGAATCTGCATAAACCGCGCCGACGCCCTCCGGCGAGGGTAAACTAAACCTTGGCGCGAAAACGTCACGCTACGGCCTAATGGCCACACCCTTGACCAGCTTATGCCGCGCGAGCGGCAAACACCTGGCGCAGGATCGCCACCGACTCCGCCAGCTCCGCCTCGGTCGCGACCAGCGGAGGCAGCAAACGGATGACGTTGCCACCGGCCAGCGGGCAAAGCAGCCCGGCCTCGCGCAGCGCGGCCACATAGGGCGCAGGATCGCTGGTTAGCTGCAAGCCAACCATGAAACCCAGCCCGCGCACTCCCGTGCATTGGGCGGGAAACTCCTTAGCCAGCGCGGCCAACGCCGAGTGCCACGGACTACTCACCCGGCTGATGTGGGCGCACAGCCCTTCGTCGGCGATGATGTCGAGCGTCGCCAGCGCAGCAGCGCAGGCCAGCGGCGTGCCGCCAAAAGTCGTGCCGTGCATACCCGGCTGGAAAAGATCCGCCGCGCCTTCGCCGATCCAGATCGCACCAATGGGGAAACCTCCGCCCAGCCCTTTGGCCATGCCGATGGCGTCGGGCCGCACCCCAGCGTGGGCGAAGGCAAAAAACTTTCCGGTGCGGCCGATGCCACACTGCACTTCATCGAGCATGAGCAGCAGGTTGTGCCGGTTGCAGAGCGCGCGCAGGCCGAGCAAAAACTCGGGCGTGGCCGGATTTACCCCGCCTTCGCCCTGAATCGACTCGACGAAAATCGCCGCCGTCTGGTCGTCGATCAAAGCCTCGAACGAGGCCAGGTTGTTCAACTCGCCAAACTCAAAACCGGGCACCAGCGGGCGAAACCCTTTTTGGATTTTCTCCTGCGGCGTGGCGCTCATGCCGCCAAAGGTGCGGCCATGGAAGGCCGACTTCGCGCAGATGACTTTGTAGCATTTGCCCTCTTCGCCGGTTTTGCGGATGCCGTGCAAGCGGGCGAGTTTGAGCAGACCTTCGTTGGCCTCCGCGCCAGAGTTGCAGAAAAACACCCGCCCGGGGCCGGCATGCGCCACCAAGCGCTTGGCCAGCTCACCCTGAAGCGGATTGCGATACAGGTTGCTCACATGCACCAGCGTGGCGGCCTGCGTAGCCACCGCCTTGACCCAACGCGGGTGACAATGCCCGACCGCGTTGACCGCGATGCCCGAGGCGAAATCGAGGTAACGCTTGCCCGCGTCGTCCCACACCCGGCAACCCTCGCCGCGCGCGAGGGTGATGGCCGGGCGGCCATAATTGCGCAACACGTAGGTGTCGTAAGCGGCTTCGGTGGCGGTCTGGACGATCTGGGACTGGCTCATCGCGAAAAAAAAGACGGAGGTTAATCCTGCACGATCTCGGTGCCGATGCCCTTGTCGGTAAAAATTTCCAACAGGAGGGAATGTGGCAGACGACCGTCAATGAAGTGAACCCGTTGCACGCCTTCTTGCAGCGCGCGCACGGCGCTCATGACTTTCGGGCGCATGCCCTTGTCGATCACGCCACGCCGCTTGAGTTCGTCCACTTGGGAAACTTTGAGGGTGGAGATCAACGAATCGACATCGGGCGGATTGGCCAGCAAGCCCGGCACGTCGCTCATGTAAACGAGGCGGCGAGCGCGCAACGAAGAGGCCACGCGGCCGGCCACTAGGTCAGCGTTCACGTTGTAAGGCTTGCCATCGCGGCCCTCAGCCACGGGCGAAATCACCGGCACGTAGCCCTCGGCGATTTCCTTTTTGATGAGCTTCACCTTCACCTCGACGACTTCGCCAACGTAACCGAGATCGACCGGTTGGTCGTTGTCATCCACAGTAAGTTTCTCGCAGACGAGCACCGTATCGCCAGCGAGGCCCCTGGGCTTGGCGCGGGCTAGGGACACGGCATCGCAGACATCCTTGTTCACGATCTCGTCGAGTGTCTTTTTAACGATGGCAACCGTCGCCTCGTCGGTGATGCGCATGCCGTTGGGGGCGAACTGCGACTTCAGGCCGGATTGCTCCATGGCCTTGGTAATGGCTTTGCCGCCACCGTGCACAACCACGACGTTGATGCCGCATGCAGCTAGGAAGGCGATGTCGTAGGCTACGCGGTTGCGCACCGCTGGATCGGGGTCGTCCATGAAGCTGCCGCCGTACTTCACGACAAAAGTAGAGCCGCGAAAGTCTTGAATGTAAGGGAGGGCCTCAAGGAGGACCTTGGCCTTGGTGGTGATTTCGGAAACGTTCATCAATAGGGTGCCGGAGGAGTCGGGTAAATCACCCTGCGCGGGCTTTTCCATCACAATCTAAGTTACGAATGCGTTGGAAGAGGCGCGCCGCGTGAAAATCCCCTTCACTTTCCGCCGCGCGGCCCCACATCTCGGCGCGTGTCCAGTACTCAAAACACGTTCCCATCCCGCGAAGCCCACCGCGTCTGGCTTTCCACCCAGGCCGCCCTCCCGCAGGGCTTTCGCGTCGGCACCACGCGCTTCGAATTTCTCCCCAATGAGGCGCCCAAACCGTCCAAGATGACGCTCACGCTCATCGCGCTTGATAAACCGACACCGGATTTCGCCGCCGTCTTCACCAAAAACGCCTTCCCAGGCGCCCCGGTGATCGTGGGCCGGTCGCGCCTCGCCGAGCCCGCGTTGGGCTCCATCATCATCAATAACAAAATTTCCAACGTGTGCGCCCCCGGCGGCGTCGCCGCCAGCGAAGCGGTCTGCTCCGCCACCGCCGCGCTGCTCGGGCTCGCGCCGACCGAAGTGCTCCCCTGCTCTACCGGCGTGATCGGCTGGAGCCTGCCGGTCGAAGCCATGCTGCCCGCCCTGCCGGCCGTGAAAACCGCCCTGGCCGCCGGCAGCGTTCTGCCGGCAGCCGAGGGCATCGTCACGACGGATCTGTATCCGAAAATCCGTGCCGCCTCGCTCGGCGGCGGCCGCATCGTCGGCATCGCCAAGGGCGCGGGCATGATCGAGCCCAACCTCGCGACCATGTTGGTCTATGTGTTGACCGACCTCGCCGTTCCTCGCGCCGAGCTGCGCGCGATGCTGTCACGTGTGAGCGGAGAAACTTTTAACCGCATCTCGGTGGATAGCGACACGAGCACCTCGGATACCGTCGTGCTCGTCTCCTCGGGTCTAGTCCCCTGCCCCGATCTGGCCGCCTTCGAAGCCGCGCTGCGCGGCGTGTGCGCCGACCTCGCCGAAGATGTGGTGCGCAACGGTGAAGGCATCCGTCACGTGCTGCGCGTCCGTGTATCCGCAGCACCCGACACCACCATCGCCTGCGCGCTGGGCAAGGCCATCGTTAACGCCCCGCTCTTCAAATGCGCCATGGCTGGCAACGATCCGAACGTCGGCCGCCTGGTTCAAGCGATCGGCAAATACGTGGGCGCGACCGGACTCGACCTCGATTTGTCCAAGCTGCGAGCCCGCATCGGCGGACAGGAAATTTTCGCCGAAGGCGCGTTTCGCCTGAACTACGAAAAAGAGGCCGCGCTGGTCGCCCATTTGAAGGCGGCGGAGCTTTACACCAGCAAGCCGGGGGCGGACGGCACCTTCGCGCCTCCGGTCGATTTCCCGCCCCACGAACGCTGCGTGGAAATCGAGGTCGAGCTGGGCACCGGCTCGGCCGAGGCGACGGTATTTGGCGGCGACCTCACCCACGAATACGTGAGCGAGAACGCCGACTACCGCAGCTAAACGCCGCTCGCCGCGTTCGGCGTGCCACCCCGGCCAGCGGGTGCACGCCGCGTTGAATAACTACAGTAGATCGGCGGCGAGCTCGGCCAAGCGGCTGCGTTCGCCCTTGGTCAGCTTCACGTGCGCGGCCAGCGACTGGCCTTTCATGCGATCGTGGCAATACACGAGGCCGTTGCTGCGCGAATCCACGTAAGGATTGTCGATCTGGGCGGGGTCGCCGATCAGCACGATTTTCGAGCCTTCGCTGATGCGCGTGATCACGGTTTTGACCTCGTGCGGGGTGAGCTGCTGGGCCTCGTCGAGGATGAAAAAGCGGCGAGCAATGGAGCGACCGCGGATAAAGGCCAGTGCCTCGACCTCGACCAGCCCGCTCTTGATCAAACGCTCGTAGGGTTTCATCGGCGAATTGGGACCGGCGGAACCGCCCGCCGCGCCGCCATTGCCACTGCCATTGCTCGCCGGAGCCGGACCGGAGAGCGCGGCGTTGGACATAGCCAGCGCCGACGAGCCCTTGCGGTGTTTCTTGGAGACTTTTTTGGCAGCAAACTGCGGATCCTTGGGTGGCTTGGAGGGGATCAAAACCTCCAAGGCATCAAAGTAAGGCTGAAGCCAGGGCTTCATCTTTTCCTCCATCGTGCCGGGCAGGAATCCGATGTCCTTGCCCAAAGCCATCACCGGACGGGAAATCGACACCCCGTCGTAGCGTGAATGTTCGTCGTGGGTCTGATGCAGGGCGCAGCCGATGGAGAGCAGCGTCTTACCCGTGCCAGCTTTGCCGAAACAGGTGACCAGCGTGATGCTATCGTCGAGCAACGCATCCATGAAGAACTGCTGCTCGAGATTGCGACCGCGCACCGGAATGCCGCCGGGGGCCTTTATCCAATCGGGAATTTTGAGGCGGGCGACCCGTCCCTCGCCATAATAGCGGGCCGGCATGGTCTTGCCTTCGGTGGAACGCAGCAAAACGTATTCGTTTAACGTGAGGGTTTTGGCGGTCTCGTCTTCGAGGGTGAACTCACCTTCGGAAGCGAAGCGCTGAAGCTCGTAAATCGTTACCTCGACTTCACGGTAGTCACCCTCGTCGTCCACACTGGCCACTTTGTCGTTGAGGTAATCCTGGGCTTCCAGCCCGACCGCCCGGGCCTTGAGCGTCACGTTCACGTCCTTCGTCACCAAGATCGTCGGGGGCGGGTAACACGACTTCACATAAAGAGCAGCCGCGATGATGCGGTTATCCTTCTTGCCAAGGTCGGGAAGGATGGCGCGAAAGGCGACCATGGCCGGCGTGTCCTTCAAGGTGGGGTCGGCAAGCCAAGGATTGATGATGACCGAAAGCGTGCCGCCGTTTTCAAGCTTCACCCCTTCGTGCATCGAGCGAGAATCAGGAAGCAGCTCAGAAAGAATGCGATGCACCCGGCGGGCGTTGCGGCCTCGCTCGGTGGATTGCTCCGTCTTGATGGCGTCGAGCTCCTCCAAGACCTCGACCGGAATCGCGAGGTTGTTATCCTCGAATTTAAAGATCGATTGGGGATCGTGGAGGAGGACGTTGGTATCGAGAACGAAGGATTTAGCCTTCGCCGACACCTTAAGCCTAGGTTTCAGAGCCGCCGGACCGGGATTGGATTCCATTAGGTGGTGGATAACGTGTAAATAACCGTGCGGGCACAGCGCTTCATGTCGATGTCCGATTAATACAAATTTCGCTCAAGCATAGGGCAACTCAGTGGACTTCGGCAGTGCCTGCGGCGAGGTCCAGAGACGGATGAGCAGTTCTGCGAGGTTTCGCATACTGGTGCGAACGAGCCCATCCTGACGTGCAGCACTACGAAACGGCTCCGCCACGGCAGCGCGTTCCTCGTAGTAACGCCAAAGCTGGCGTTCAATTCCACTAGTCAACGTATGAGGATCGCTCGCTCGCGCAACCTCCCTGCGCACCACACCCTGCCAATGCCTCAGCTCGTCAGCCTGCGCGTGGAGGTAATCAAAAACCCGTTGTTCGTTACGATTTAAACTCATAGGGCGAGTGACCCAGCAGCGCATGGAACCGTAAAAATGCGAGTCTTGGTAAGACCGAGGGCAAGATTTTACACTGTTTAAGGCCAAAAATCCTGCTAATTAGTCCCCATGTCTAAACTCAAAGAACAAGCTCCCGCCATCATCTTCACCGCGCTTGCCATGGGCGTGCTCCTCGGCGGCTACGCCTACTACGTAAACACCAAAGTGCTTCCCGAACAGCAACGCGCCATGAACGAGCTCCGTTTAGCGCACGCGGCCGATCTTGAACGCTCGGCGACGGAAACCCGTAAAGAAATCGCCGCCGTCAACCAGTTACTCAAAGACGCCATCGCCACCCGCGCCGGCGGCATGTTTCAAACCGAAGCGGAGGCCAACGCCGCAGAAGCCCAAAAAGTGGCGCAAATCGCCGAAGCCGTCGCCAAACAACTCCAGCCCTACAACCCGTTGCCCAAAACCCCGGAAGAGGCGGAACAAATGCAAAACGCTCAGGTGGACAAAGTCTCCGGAAGACTCTCCGAACGCATCCAACCAATTCTAGGTCAAATCGCCGTTGATCAAAATCTTACAAGAGAATCCCTAGCGCGCTATGGAGATCAAATTTCCCAACAAGTCACCGGAGTGCTCGCCGGAGAACTTGATCGCAATGAAAGACTAGGCACTCAAGTTCAACTTACCCAAAGCCTTGCCCAAGAATCCATTGCCCTGTCCTCAGAACTCACCGCACTCTACCTGAGTTCTATCAAGGACCAAGGCGTGATTAACCGTCTCCTCCTCTTGCCGGCCAACATTATACGCGATGCCTCGAATTTCAGTCTACTCAACAACGAAGAGCGCCGGGCCAAGGAAGCTGAGCTCACCAAACGCCTGCGCGATATTCAAACCCGACTCGAAGCCGCCCGGACCGCCACCGACGCCACGGTCAAGGACCCCACCCCTGGCAAAACCACCCCCAAAGGCGCGTCCACCACCCCCGGCTCCTTGATCGTCGAGCCCACATCTCCCCCCGCGATTCGTGCCACCCCGACCCGACCGAACGGCAACTAAGAGCCTATCCGGCTAACAATGAAGTGGCGCGAGGAGCGAAATTTGCCGTCCGGCAAGGCGGCCGACCGGGAGGCGGGCCAGAGGCCCGTGCCCGGTCGGGCAACGCCGCCGACGGCAAATTTCGCCCTCGCCCGGAGGGTTGAGCGGGAAAGCGGGTTGGGCCTG
>CANIWJ010000106.1 GCA_947471035.1 Verrucomicrobiota bacterium | reverse complement strand
GCCGAATTTTTGGATGAAGCCGGCCCGGGTGACTTTTTCCCAGACACCGAGTTCGCGGAGAAGGGCGTTGCCCGCCGGGAGGAGCGACTCGCCGATACGAAAGCGCGGGAAGGTGGATTTTTCCACTACGAGGGTGCTTAGTCCGGCTTGCCGGGTGCGAATGGCCGCGGAGGCCCCCGCAGGTCCGCCGCCGACAATGAGCACGTCGTAGGGTGTTTCGTTGTTTAACACGATGGGCTAAGAATGGTCAGCTAGCTCGGCTGAGAAAATGGGGTCAAGTACCCTGATGTCGGGCTGATTGTTAACCCAGGTGGCGGTGGTGCGGGTGCTTGCGTGCGGGGAGGCGGGATGGTTTGGTGTCGGGCTTTAATTCGCAACGATGACGCTCCCCGAGAAACGCCAAGCCCTGATCGATGACCTGACCACGCTGCCGGACGCGGAGGAGCGGTTCACCTATTTGCTGCAAAAGGCGAAGAAGTGGACGGCGATGGAGCCGGGCCTGAAGACCGACGCGCGTTTGCTGCCGGGGTGCGTGTCGCGCTTGTGGCTGGCAATGGAGTATCGCGACGGGCGGTGCTGGTTTCAGATGGAGGCGGAGGCGATGATTTCCAAGGGCATCGCGGCGGTGGTGTGCGGGTTTTACCAAGGCGAGACGCCGGCGGACATTCTGGCCAACGAGCCTGACTTTCTGGCCGAGGCGGGGTTGACGCAGGTGTTGTCGGCCAACCGCAGCAGTGCGCTGGCGAATCTGCGCAAACGCATCCGGGCCTTTGCCGAGGCGTGTCTGGCGGGCGCGGTCACGCCGGTTTGAACGGGCGCGCGAGATGCCGAGCTTCTAGGCCGGGCAGGCGAACCGCATGCGGGATCTTCCGGCTTGGGGACTGAAAAGTATCGTGCTTAAAGAGCAGAGTGGGAATTGGAGCAGGAGTGAATACGATTAAATACCTCGGCTGAAGTGATTAACTGAAAAGCTACCCTCGTGAAGGAAGGTAGCTTTATCCGCGCTTGGAGGATTGGCGGGAGGCTTTTAACTTAGATTGTCTGCCGAAGCTCGGCGCGGGCGGCGCAAGGCGGCGAAACCGAGGGTGGCGAGACCGGCGAGGGCGGCGTAAGCGGAGGGCTCAGGGATGGCTGAGTTGATGATTTCATACTGACCGAGCAGTGGGCCGGGGTTGCTATAAAAGCCGAGGTATATATTCCCGATTGTGTCAGCGGAGCGCAGACGTGACCAGCTAAAGGACGGATTATTAATGGCAAGCGCAGCGGGCAGGGTCATCGAGCCGGTGAACGCAACCGAACCCGTTACTAAGGACATTGGGGTGGCTCCATCTACGCCTTTGAAGAGGGCGAAGTCAGCCATGTTAACATTATCGAAAACCTTACCGTTGGAACTAGAGTCGGAGTCGGCTTCAGTCCACGTTACGAGCGAGCCAGTAACACCGAGATTGGAAAGTACATCCACGGTCCAGTTTTGATTCCAAAACGTATCTTCGCCTGTATCCCAGAAGTCGGCTAGGGTGATGCCGTCGGAATTGGTGAAGGCGCTATTTGTTACAGCCGAGACTCCATTTGTGGCTGTGATTACTATGCCGGAGCCTTCTGCGTTGGCGATGTCGATGGTAAGCAACACCTCGGAGTAGGCTGAGGAAGCTGAGCCGAATAGAGCAAGAGCGCTAATTATGAAGGCGTTGAACGTAGACTTGGGTTTCATGGGCGTGTATGGAAATAGGTGATGGATCTGACTTCACTCATTCGGACATCGACGACGGGCCCGGTTGAATGGTTTGCCACGATTGTGCGAGCTGGCATTAAGTGCGATTCGTTAGCATAACATAGTCTTGGCTCAAGTGGTTTTATATCAGCGCCCAAAGCGGGCACATGCTGAGTACAGTGCGAAAGAAGGGGGGGGGCGCGGTGTAGTTTTGTTGAGGAGGCGCGGAGCGGAGTCCTCGCCCTACCCCCGGAGATACGTCGGGCGCGGAGGCCCGACGCGATACGTGGGTCTCATGCCCCCCCCGGATCGCCGGACTGGGGCGTGACCTCTTGGACTGCATTCGGATTCGTGGGGGATTGGTTTGGCGTGAAGTGAGGGGCGAAAAATAAGGAAAGTCTAATCTGCGGGAGCGGGGTTTCTAAGGCGGGGAGGTTTAGGATGGGGTGAATTTAATCCGCCTTACTCATGAGCAAAATACTGGTTTGGGATCTTCCGGTTCGTCTCTTTCACTGGACCTTTGCGGGCTCACTTTCGGGGGCCTTGGCTATCGGGTTTTTGGTCGATGATGATAGTCCGTTGTTTCAGCTCCATATGTTGCTCGGCTTGGTCGCGGCCTTTGCCTTGGCGGGGCGGCTGGTGCTGGGCGTGGTGGGGTCGCGTTACAACCGGTTCTCGGCGCTGCCCTTGGCTCCGAGCGAAGTCGTGGCTTATTTGGTGGGCTCGGTGGTGGGCGGCGCGAAACGCTATATCGGGCACAATCCGGGGGCGGCGCTGGCCTCGCTGGCCATGTTTGCGTTGGTGCCGCTCTTGATAGCGAGCGGGGCGGGCTGGATGGGGGGCCTGGGTGAGGAACTGCACGAGGGGCTGGCGATCGCGCTGCTGGTGGCGATTGGCGGTCATTTGGCGGGCCTCATCTGGCATACGATCCGGCATCGGGAGGTGATTGCGCTGTCCATGGTCACGGGACGAAAAGACGGGCCGGAGGCGGAGGGCTTGAAGAGCGCGCGGCCGGTCTGGGCGCTGGCGATGTTGATCGGCGGCGGAGCGTGGGTGGCGGCGTTGTTTGCCAACCACGATGCGGCGGCGGGCACGGTTAAACTGCCCGTGCTCGGCACGGTGATTTCGCTGGGAGAAAACGAGGGCGCGGAGGGCGGCGAGGAGAATGAAGGCGGCGCGGGCAAAAACGTCGTGGGCGGGAAAAAACACGAGAATGGCAAGCACGGCGAGAAGGACGACGACTGAACCTGCACGGTTCGAGAGCGTGCCACCTAACACGCACTGACCTGATCCAATTTCCCTTAATATTCTACATGAAAGCCCTGTCTGTTTCGGATTCCTTAAACTCTTGTGAAGCCCTTGTGGCCGACACGCTCAAAAACGAGGACGCGGTACTCGGTGCCGTGCTCGATCCCAATCAGGGCAAGGTGGTGCTCGATTATGATGCTGCACGGATGAGCGACGCAGCGGCGGGCCGCTTGGCGGAGAAAATCGCGCCGGTGCTGAGCCAGCGTTATGGCAAGTGCACGCTGCGGCTGGAGGGGCGGGCCTGCGAAAGCTGCGCGCTGCGCTTGGAGCGCAAGGCGGAGAAAATCACCGGAGTGCGGCGTGCCACGGCTACGTTTATTGGAGGTGTTATGACGGTAAACTTTGACCAGGGGGTGCTCTCCGCCGAAGCGGTGGGAGTGCAGCTCAAGGCGGCGGGTGCGCCGGTAAAACCGCTGGCGGAGGCGGAGCAGGACGAGGCCGCGTTGGCGGCATCGGGTTGGCGTAAATGGTTCCACGGCGAGGGTCTGGAGGTGACCTTCACCTGGGCCACGTTGGGGTTCATGCTGGCGGGTTGGGGTGTGGGGAAAATCGCGCCGGAGCTGGGCTGGCTGCGGGCGGCGTTTTATGCGCTGGCTTATGGCACGGGTGGCTATTTCGGCGTGCTGGCCGGGTGGCAGTCCTTGCGGGAAAAAACCGTGGATGTGGACTTGTTGATGGTGTTGGCTGCGCTGGGGGCGGCGGTGGTGGGCGCGCCGTTTGAGGGGGCGATGCTGTTGTTTCTTTTTTCGCTCTCCAACGTGCTTCAGGCGCACGCGATGGCGCGCACCCGGCAGGCGATTTCGGCCTTGATGAAACTGCGGCCCACCCAGGCGCTGTGTCGTCGGGCGGACGGCACGCAGTTGCGGCCCTTGGAGGAGTTGGTGGTGGGCGACGTGTTGATCGTGCGGCCGGGCGAGGGGCTGCCGCTGGACGGCTTGGTGATCGAGGGCGAGAGCTCGGTGGACGAGGCGATGTTGACCGGCGAGGCGATGCCGGTGGTGAAACACATCGGTTCAAAGGTCTTTGCCGGCACGATGAACCAGACGGGCGGGCTGGAGGTGCGGGTGACGAAGCTGGCGAAGGATTCGACCATCGCGAAACTCATTCAACTGGTGGAGCAGGCCCAGGGCGAGAAGGCCAAGACGCAGCGCTTTTTGGAAAAGGCGGAGCAGGGCTACGCCATCGCGGTGTTGGCGCTGACAGCGGGGTTGGTCTTGGTGCCGTGGCTGGTTTTCGGGCAGGCGTTTGGCGCGGTGTTTTACCGGGCGATGACGGTGTTGGTGGTGGCCTCGCCGTGCGCGTTGATCATCAGCACGCCGGCGTCGATTTTGTCGGCCATCGGCGGGGCGGCGAAGCGCGGCATTCTGTTCAAAGGCGGGGCGCATCTGGAGCGCATGGCGGGCATCACGGTGTTTGCCTTCGACAAGACAGGCACGCTGACGCGCGGGAAACCGCAGGTCACCGACGTGGTGAGCGGCGGCGAGCGGGTGGCGTTTGCTGCCTGCACCAGCGGGCCGGCGCTGGATATGTTGCAACTGGCGGCGGCGGTGGAGGCGAAGTCGGAGCATCCGCTGGCGCGGGCCATCGTGCAGGCCGCGCAGGAGCGGCGGCTGGATGGGCTGGAGTGCGGGGCGTTTCAGTCGATCTCCGGCAAGGGCGCGTCGGCCACGGTGCGCGGACGGCGGCTGGCGGTGGGCAGCGCGGCGTATTTTGCCGACCGGGTTTGCACGGGCCTGCCGGAGGCCGAGGCGCGGATGGGCGCGCTGATGGATGAAGGGAAAACCTGCGTGCTGGTTGGCGAGTTGCTGGCGGGGGGAAACCAGGCGCGCATTCTCGGCGTGATCGCGGTGGCGGATGTGATGCGGCCGGACGCGAAGGCGGTGTTGGCGCGGCTGCGTCAACTTGGGGTGAAACGCATCGCAATGCTGACCGGCGATCACCAGCGGGTGGCGGCGGCGATCGCCCGCGAAGTGGGCGTGGACGAGGTGCACGCGCAGTTGTTGCCCGAGGACAAGGTGCGGGTGGTGCGCGAACTGCGCGCCATCGGGCCGGTGGCGATGGTGGGGGATGGGATCAACGACGCCCCGGCGCTGGCGGCGGCGGACATCGGCATCGCGATGGGCGCGGGAGGCACCGACGTGGCGATGGAGACGGCCGACGTGGTGTTGATGAACGACCACTTGGAAAACATAGCCCTCGCGCTCGATACCAGTCGGCGGGCGCGGCGAGTGGTGATGCAGAATCTCACCTTCGCGCTGGGCGTGATCGTGGTGATGGTGACGGCGACCTTGGTCGGGAACGTGCCGTTGCCGGTGGGCGTGGTGATGCACGAAGGAAGCACGGTGCTGGTGTGCTTGAACGGGCTGCGTTTGCTGTTGCCGAGGTCGGCGCGGGTGGGCGCGAGTTAACGAAACGCGGTGCAGTCTCGCCCTCGGGTTCTAATCGGCACACGGTGACGCATGCGTATTCTGGTCGCGGAAGATGAAGCCAAAGTCGCCTCGCACCTCCGGCACGGGCTGGAGGAGGCTGGCTACGCCGTGGACGTGGCGGCCGACGGCACCGAGGCGCTTTGGCTCGGCGAAACCAATCCCTACGACGCCATGGTGTGCGATGTGATGATGCCCGGCGCGGACGGTGTCACGGTTGTCCGCCAGTTGCGGCGCAAGGGTGTGCGCGTGCCGGTGATCTTTCTCTCCGCGCGGCATGAGCTGAGCGACCGGGTGGCGGGGCTCGACGCCGGGGGCGACGATTATCTGGCCAAGCCGTTTTCGATGATCGAGCTGCTGGCGCGGCTGCGGGCCTTGCTGCGGCGGCAGCGGGCCGATCCGGTGGATCAGGTGCGGGTGGGCGATCTGGAGCTCGATCTGCTGGCGCGCACCGCGCGGCGGGGCGGAGTGGAAATCGCGCTGACCAACCGGGAGTTTGCGCTGTTGGAGTTGTTAATGACCTCGTCACCCAAGCCAGTGAGCAAGACGACCATCATCGAGCACGTGTGGGACCAGCATTTCGACTCGGGCACCAATGTGGTGAACGTTTACGTAAACTACCTGCGGGCGAAAATCGACCGGCCCGGCATGGCGCCCTTGATACAGACAGTGCGCGGGGTGGGTTTCGCGTTGCGGGAGGTGGCTTCGTGAAATCGCTGCGCTGGCGGGTGGCCCTGTGGTTCACGCTGAGTTTGCTGGGTGTGATGGCGGTGTTCGTGGGCGTGACCTACGCGCATCTGCAACACGAGTTGCGGGTGGAGCGCTGGAAACGGGCGCATCCGGATCACCCCGACTGGGTCTTGCACGGGAGCTACTCCGAGGCGGAGGTGGACGACATTGCGGGCGAGCTCGGGCGCTTGGCGTTGTGGTATGCCTTGCCCTTTACCGGGCTGGCGCTGGCGGCGGGATACTATCTGGCGAAGCGATCCTTCGAGCCGGTGAGCGAGATGAACCGGCAGCTGCAGGCGATCGGCACGCGCAGTCTGGAGCAACGTATCCGTTTGCCGGAGGCGGACGAAGAGTTTCGCGCCATTGAGAAAAATGTGAATGCGCTGCTGGCCCGGCTGGATACGGGGTTCCGGCAGTTGACGGAGTTTTCCGCGCAGGTGGCGCATGAGCTGCGCACGCCGCTGACCTTGCTGCGCCTGCAAGTGGAGGAGGCGGCGGGGCGGATCGAGCCGGGGCTGGCGGAGTCGATGCAGGAGGAGTTGCGGCGCTTGTCCGACTACGTGGAGCAGTGTCTGTTGCTGGCCACGGCGGAGCAGGGGCGGCTGGCGTTGGAGATTCGCCCGGTGGCTTTGCGCGCGCTGGTGGTGGAAATGATCGAGGTCTATGAGTTGCTCGCGCGGGCCGAGGAGCGGGTGCTCACGGTGACGGCTCCGGCCGAGGTGTGGGTGCAGGCGGATGAACGCAGCCTGCGGCAGATGTTGCACAATCTGCTGACCAACGCGCTGCGGCATGGCGAGGGGCCGCTGGCGGTGTGGGTCGGGGTCGAGGGCGCGGACGGAGGCGCAGACGGCGCGCGGGTGGTGTGCCGGGTGGAGAACGCGTGTGCACGGCGCGCGGCGGCCAGCGTGAGCGGCACGCGGCTGGGGCTGCGCATCGTGCGGGCGCTGGCGCACCTGCATCCGGGGCTGGCGGTGCGCGCGGAAGAGACGGAAGGCGGGCGTTTCGTGGCGGAGTTGAGCTGGGCGGCGGCGCGGGAGAGTGTGGGCTCTCCCGCACCTGGAAACTCGCGCGGCGTTTAGTACGTCAGGTCGAGTTTAATCCAGAGGTTGAGGCCGGGCTCGTTTACCCGGGTGGTGACGGGGTAGCCGGCCACTGCGGCTCCACTGCGGCTGATGTGCTCGGCGTAGGTGGCGTCAAGCAGGTTGTCCACCCCGGCGGTCAGGCGGGCGAAGGCGGCGAATTGGTATCCGCTGTTCAGCGACACCACGGCGAAACCGTCCGAGGTGCCTATGTCCTGGCCGACGATGTTGCCCTGGCCGACCGCGACACGGTCTTGCGGGGCGACGAGGCGGAGCAGGCTGCCGGCGGTCCATTTGGCGGTGGTGTAGCTGAGACCGAGCCGGCTTTCGAGCGGCGGGAGCTGGGCGAGGGGCAAGTCGTCGGTGGTGTTGGTGCCGCGCACGTAGGCGAGGCTGCCGGTGGCCTCCCAGTCGGGGGCGAAGGTGTAGGCGAGGCTGGCTTCGCCGCCGAAGGTGCGGGCGTCGATGTTGCGGGTGCGCGCGGCGAGGGCGGGCTGGAGCAGGATGAAATCGTCGATCTGGCTCACGAAGCCGGCGAGCGAGCCGTGGAGGGCGTCTTTTTTATAGGTCGCTCCGAGGTCGAGCTGGGTGGTCTTTTCGGGTGCGATGGCGAGGAAGGTCGCGTTGGGTTTGGCGGGTTGGCCGCCAATGATTTCCCAGTAGTCGGGGAAGCGTTCGGCGTGGCCGAGGCCGGCGTAGGCGGTGGCGGGGCCGAAGTCTTGCTCGTAGCGGGCGAAGCCGGCTGGGAGGGTGTCGTCGCGGCTGAGGCCGGCGGCGGTTTTCTCGGCTTCCCACCAGTCGAGGCGGGCACCGGCGATGAGGCGTTGGGTCTCGGTGAGATCGTCGGTGGCTTCGGCGAAGAGACCGAACTGGTCGAAAGCGCCGTCGGCGGTGCGCGCCTTGGCCTGGTAGGGCTGGGCGGTCTGGTTCATGGTGCTGCGCAGGGTGTGGTCGTTGGACTGGAAGTCCGTGCCGACGGTGGCGCGGGTGGCGTCGCCGAGGGCGAGGTCGGCGGAGAGTTTGCCGCCGGTGGTTTCGCGGTCGGGGTTGCTGACCATGCGCATGCCGGGAGCGGTGCGCAGGGTGTAGTTGTCCATGACGTGGTCCACGTAGTTGTAGTAAACCTGGGCGTTGAGGGCGGTGACGGTCGGGCTGAGGTTGCGCTGGCGGAAGCGCAGGGCGAGGTTTTCGCGGTCGAATTTAACTCCGTCCATGGTGCGGTCGGCGTAGGCGGCCTCGCCGTCGCTGCGCGCGCCGGAGAGCTCAACGAGGGTTTTTTCGGTGGGGGTCCAGCCGAGGGCGGCCTGGGTGCTCCAGCGATCGTATTGGGAGTGAACGGAGCGGCCATCGCCGTCCTGGTAGTCGCTGGCTTCGGAGCGGTTGGCGGCGGCGGTGACGTAGCCGAGGGGCGCGCCGGCCTTCAGGTCGGTGGATTGGTCGTTGCGGTCGAAGCTGCCGTAGGTGGCGGCGGCGTGAGCGGTGGAGGTGGGGTGGCAGAAGGGGGTCTGGTCGTGCTCGAAGAGGACGACGCCGGCGGAGTTGCCGGGGCCGGCGAGCACGGTTTGAGGGCCCTTGCGCAGGGTGACGCGGTCGTAGGAGGCGGGGAAAACGTAGGCGGTGGGCGGGTCCATGCGCATGCCGCAGCCGCCGAGGATGGTCTGGCCGTCGAGTTGCACGCCAAGGCGTGAGCCGGCCATGCCGCGGAAAACGGGATCGCCGTCCGTGCCGCCCTTGCGGATGACGCTCATGCCCGGAATGGTTTTGAGCACGTCGGCGCCGTCGTGGGCGGGGATGGGTTGGGCGGGGGCCTTGGGGTCGATAACCACGGCGAGCGGCTGGGATTCGGGCGAGGCGGTGACGGTGACGGGTGCGAGTTGCACCGGAGTTTCCGCAGCGGTGGCAGCTGTGCCGGGCGCGGCAGGAGCGACCTGGGCTGAGGCGGGGGCCGCGCTGGCGAGCAGGGCGACGAGTTGGGAAGCGATCAGGGGACGGTAAAGAGATGAAGACATGATAATGCTGGGAGTTGGCGAAAGGACCGGGGCTCAGGGACGCCGGTTAGGTGGCCGGGCGCGGGCGGTGTTCGCCGAGTGAGTTTGCCGTGCCGCAAGGTGCGGAGGCGGTGGGTGGCGCGACGAACGTAGTCGTAGCGCGGAGACGAAGGCGCGGACGGATCAGGCCGCGAAACGCGGCGGCGGGACGGGAACCTCGCTGATGAAGCCGAGAGGTGGCAGCTGGTGGGTGGGGCGGGCGAAAGAGGCGGGCGGCTCGGCCAAAGGCGGCTGGGCGCCGGGTTCGGCGGTCAAGGTGGCGAGGGTCAGCTTGCGCGGGGAGGTGACTGCTTCGACGGGGTCGGAGGTGGCGCGGGCGCGGCGTTGGTCGCGGGTGTTTTCCTCGATGGAGCAGAGATTTCCCGGGGCGAAGGCGACTCGCAGGGCGGAGAGCAGGGGCAGGGTTTGGCTGGCGACGATTGCCTGGCGGGCGGTCGCGAGGAGTTGAAGGGTGTCCCAGGATGAGCCGCTGAGCAACAGGCCGACCAACAGGACGGCGAGGAAGCGCGTCCAGCGAGGGCGGGGGTGTGGGTGGCGGGCTAGCGGCATCGATTCAGAATCGGGCACCAGCATGGCGGAAAGCGGGTGCAAGGCCTGCGCAGGCGTTGGCGGGGTGCTTGCGGTTTTTGACTGAAGCGGGCGCGCGTGGTTCGGAAGGCAGGTGCGCCGAAGTCTCAGTCCGCGCTTCTGTCGCCTGTGAATTGCCCCAAATTCACAGAAACGCGTCCCCAGCCTCAAGTAACCCAATAGGTTACTTGAGGCTGGGGACGGGGTGGGTGGGTTATCAGAAGCCGCACCAGTCGGCGATGTGGACGAGGCGACCGCGGAGCATCACGAGCATGCCGGCGGCGATGCAGGCCGCGCCCGCGAGGTAGGGGTAGCGGCGCACCCAGTTGGCCGCGCGTCCGCCTGCGCTGCCGACCAGTAGCAACACCGGCATGGTGCCCGAGCCAAAGGCGAGGCAGCCGAAGGCGACGGCTTCGAGTGTTCCCCGGCTGACCATGTAGAGCAGCGCGCCAAAGGAGAGTGCGCAAGGCACGAAACCGTTGACCCAGCCGAGCAACAGGCAGGCCAGCAGCGAACGGGGTTTGAACAATGACCCGGCGGAGGCGCACGCGCTGGAACTGCTTGAGGTAAGGCGAGTGATGAGACGGGTGAAAAAAGTCCCGAAACCGGGTCGCATTAGACCAATACCAAGCCAGATGAGCATACCGCCGACCAACCAGCCGAGTCCTTCGCGCACCGGGGTGAGAAATTGCAGGCTTCCGAGCCAGAGACCGAGCGTGAGCGTGAGCAGGCCCAGGGAAAAGTAGGAGAGAGTCTTGCCCGCTTGATAGGCGAGATGGCGGGAGAGGAGAGCGAGGTGGCCGGGTGCTCCGGCGCGCGAAATGGCGACCGCAAACGGGGCGCACATCCACGCGCAGTGCGAACCGGCAAAGAGCCCGAGCAGGAAGAGCGTGGTAAGATCGGAAAAGGACACCGGGGTGGAACAAAGCGCGCTTGTGGGCGTTTTGCCAAGGTCGCGGCTCGTTGGAGCCCGCGATGCGGGCGGGGTGCCGGTAGCGCCGGTCCCGAGCTCGGTGTGGGTTACTCCCGCCCCCTGCCCTCATCCCCGGCCCAAAGTAACCCAATAGGTTACTTGAGGCTGGGGGAGGGGGCGGGAGCGGAAGGGTGGGTTTTGCGGTCTGGGGGTGGGGGCGAGGGG
>CANIWJ010000105.1 GCA_947471035.1 Verrucomicrobiota bacterium | reverse complement strand
GGTGCTTAGGCCAGAGCAGGCCGAGGAAACGGTTGGCGTAGGTGCCGAGGTAGAAGCCGTTAAGGGCATGGACGTAGAGACGGCGTCCGAGGCCGTAGTGTCCGGCGCGCCAGAGCAGGGCTTGGAAAATAAACAGCGCGGTGAAGATTGCGCCCACCACGGCGAGCAAGGCGGGCGGAGGGGTTACCGCAGGCAAGTGCTTGAACACCGTGGTGGCGCCGGCGTGGAGGGTGAGACCGGCACAGGCGATGACGGCCGCCACGCCAATGCCGCGAAGCGCGGTGGGCAGTCCGCCACCGGAGGACCAAGCCCGGGCCAGGCCGTAGGCCAGGGCGAAGATCAGCACCAAGCCGAAGACGCCGAGGTGAACCGGCGCCGAGGGCAGGGCGGCTTGCAAGCCGGTGGCCAGGCCGGTGACGAGCAAAGCCCCGCCGAGCAGACCCAGGGTAAGAGCGCTGGTTTTTAGAGGGATGGCGGCGCGTGGCACGAGTCCGATGGTGGAGCCGGCGGTGAGGAAGGCGTGGGCTTTGTAGAGCGAGTGGGCGACGATGTGGAGCAGGGCCAGGCCGAAGGCACCCAGGCCGCACTGGAGCATCATGAAGCCCATCTGCGCGATGGTGGAGTAGGCCAGGGCACGTTTCACGCTTGGCTGGGCGAGCATGACTACCGCGCCGAAGGCGGCGGTGAGTGCGCCCAGCACTGCGAGGAGGTTGAGTGCGCCGGGAGTATGCGCGAAGATTGGAGAGAGACGCACGACCAGAAAGCCGCCCGCGTTGATGATGCCCGCGTGCATGAACGCGGAGACCGGCGTGGGCGTTTCCATGGTATCCGGCAGCCAACTGTGGAAAGGGAACTGGGCGGACTTGAGCGCGGCGCAGGTGGCGAGCAGGAAACCGACGATAGGCAGAGCGGCCGTTTGCCCGGTTGCGATGGCGGCGAAGAGCCGGTCTAGTTCCCAGGTGCCATAGGCTTTATAAAGAAGGATAGAGGCGGTGAGCAGGCAGAGGTCGCCGAGGCGGCTGACCACAAATTTCTTTCGAGCGGAGAAGATCGCCCCTGCGCGTCCAGGGTAGTGAAGCAGCAGGCGATGCAGGCATAGGCTGGAGCTGATCCAGGCCGCCAGAATGAGCAGCATGTGTCCGGACAGTACCAGCGTGAGCACCGAAGCCAGGGTGAGGCTCATCCAGGAGAAGAACCGCGCCTGGGCCAAGTCGCCGGACAGGTAGTGGCGCGAGAAACGCAGGACCACGGTGCCCAAGAAAGAAACCAGCAAGACCATGACGGCCGAGATGGTGTCGAGGCGCAGGGAGAGAGCGAATGCCTCATTGCCGGCGGGAACCCACCGAGCGGTGATCGGGCCGTTCTGTATGAGGACTATGGCAGCAATGGTAGATAGCAGGGCCGCAAGCGCGGCCGTGTAGGCGCTGATTTTTCCGGCCGTGGTCGGAGGGGATACGCGGGCGATCAGCCCGGCTGATAAAGGGAGCAACGGAATGGCGAGCAGGAGGGCGGGAAGCAGTGTGTGCATCGACGAAGAGAGTAAGGGAATTTAAGATTTTAGACAATTATAGGCTTTAGAAGAACTCGTTAGGTTTTATTTAACCTTTATGACCTTCCTCAATTATCATCATCTTCGTTATTTCCGGGTGATCGCGCGGGAACAGAGCCTGACTCGGGCGGCGGAGAAACTGAACCTCTCCACTCCGGCGCTGAGCATCCAGCTCAAGCAACTGGAGGAAAGTCTGGGGCATCCGTTGTTTACCCGTGAACGCGGTGGTCTGACTTTAACCGAGGCCGGTCGGGTGGCGGTGGAGTATGCGGAAACCATCGGGCGGGCAGGGGAGGAGTTGATGGACGTGATGCAAAATCAAGGGCACGGGCGCGGGCGGCAGGTTTTGCGGGTGGGCGCAGTGGCCACGCTATCGCGTAATTTCCTCTTGGAGTTTATCCGCCCGGCGCTGCACCGGGCGGACGTCGAGGTGATTATCCGCTCCGGCGCTTTGCGCGAGCTGCTGGCGGGTTTGCAGGTTCATGAGGTGGATCTAGTACTGTCCAATCAGGCGATCCGGCGGGATGCGGAGCGTCCTTGGCACAGTCATCTGCTGGCTGAGCAGCCGGTTAGCTTGGTCGGGGTTGCGGCGTGGAAGAAGAAACGCCTGAAATTCCCTGAAGACTTTGCCGATGTGCCGGTGATTTTGCCTAGCATGGAGAGTAACACGCGGGCTGGCTTTGACCGGCTTTTGGCGGCGGCGGGAGCGCGGCCGCGCGTGATCGCCGAGGTGGACGACATGGCGACTCTGCGTCTGTTGGCCCGCGAAGGCGAGGGGCTGGCGCTGGTGCCGCCGGTGGTGGTGCGCGACGAGATCGAGCGTGGCGAGCTGGTGGAGACGCATCGCATCCCGGAGCTGCGCGAGACGTTTTATGCCATCACCCCGAGCCGCCGTTTTCCCAACCCTTTGGTGGGAGAATTGGTCGAGCGCATGGTGAAGGCGGGCGGCACTACTTCCGGGTCCAGGCGCGCAGGGTCTTGAGTAGAAAAAGTTCGAGCGCGGCGGTGTCGTTGAAATTCACCCGTAAAAGCCCGGCGGAGTGTTCGAGGTGTTTCACCGTTTCGGCGAAGGCGCGCGCCCCGGCGGCGGCTTCCGGCGTGACGAGAATCTCCCGGGCGTAGGCGCCGGTGGCGCGTTCGATGTCGGCGAAGAGGCGGTCGCGCAGGCCCTTGCTCAGGCCGCTTTCGATGGCTTCCTGCTCTTCCTTACTTATGTCCTCGGCCACGGCTTTCTTCTGCTCGTTCCATAGGCCATCGGTGGCGGTTTCAAGCAACACGCCGAAGCGAGCGACCAAACCGTAGAGACGAAACACGGCATCGGCGGGCGCGGTGCGTGCGGCCCCGCCGTGAAGCAGGGCCAGCCAGGCGCGGTAGTCTTCGAGCCAAGCGGACCAGCCATCGACCGGAGTGACGACACCGGGGGAGGTGAAGCGGAACAGTTGGCAGCGGCTGCGAATGGTGGGCAGCAGGGCGTGCGGACGCGTGGTGAGGAGAAGCAGCGTGGTGTTGGCCGGGGGTTCTTCCAGCGTCTTGAGAAAGACGTTGGCGGCGGTGGTGTTCATGCGATCGCACTCGTGCAAGAGGGCGACCTTTTGGCCGCCGGCGGAGGCGGAGACCTGGACTTTGCCAATGAGTTCGCGGGTGGCCTCGGCCCCGATCAAGCGGGCCTTGCCGGCGGGCCGCAGGTGGAAGCAATCGGGGTGCGCGCCATCAAGCAGGGAGCGTCGGCGCGAAGGGGCGGTTTCGGGCGGGTTGAGCAGTCGGTCGGCGAGACCGAGGCCGACGCCGCGCAGCAGGTCGATGTTGTCCCCGGTCAGGAGCAGGCTGTGGGAGAGGCGTCCGCGCCCCAAGGCCTGATCGAGGACCAAAATGGCGGGCGTGCCGACGAGCGCATCGGGCCAAGGGAGGATGGGCACGGAGGCGACCATGAAGTTACGCAGGGAGAGAGCGGAACTAAGCGATCAGTTTTTGCACGGCCTTCCAAATTTCCTTCTCGATCTCGGCTTCGGTTTGCGTGCCGTCCACGACGTGGAAGCGCTGGGGCATACCTTCGGCGAGGAGGAGGTAGCCAGCGCGGACTTTGGCGAAGAACTCGATGTTTTCGCGTTCCATGCGATCGGGCAGGTCGGAGGCGCGGCGGCGGATGCGTTCGAGACTTAGCTCGGTGGGCACATCCAGCACGATGGTGAGATCGGGCATGACGTTGCCGACCGCGAAGTGGTTGATCTGTTGGACTGGATCCGAGGCGAGATTGCGGGCGATGCCTTGATAAACGGTGGAGCTGTCAAGGAAGCGGTCGGTCAGCACGATTTTACTTTTTAGCAGGGCCGGGGCGATGACCTCGCGGACCAGCTGGGCGCGGGAAGCGGCAAAAAGGAACAGCTCGGTCTCGGCGCACATCTCGTCGCCCTTGGAGTTGTGGACGATGATGTTGCGGATTTGTTCACCAATCTCGGTGCCGCCCGGTTCCCGGGTGGTCAGCACTTCGCGGCCGAGCAGCTGGAGGTGTTTGGCGAGCAGGGCGATCTGGGTGGATTTGCCGCTGCCCTCCGAGCCTTCGAAGGAGATGAGTTTACCGTGAGTGGAATGCTTAACGGGCATGGGATAAAGGTTGAGGGCTTAGGCCCAGTTGGCGAGGAAGGTTTCGAGATCGTCGAGCTTAGGGCTTTGCGCGGTGCGCACGTAGTGGCCGCTGGTGCAGGCACCGAGGGTAAGACATGCTTCGGGGTCGAGGCCAAGCAGTTGGCCCTGACTGAAGCCGGCGTTGAAATGGTCCCCCGCGCCGGTGGTGATGACCGGATTTTCGCAGTAGGGGCCGGGCACCCAGAAGGTGCCGGCAGCGGTGGCGCAGGAGGCCGATTCGCGCGGGTGGATCACGACGGTGGAGACGCCGAGTTTGGCTCGGATCGCGGCGGAGGCGGCGCGCAGGCTGGATTTGTCTTTTTCTGGGGCAGGCAAATCGAGCACGCCCGCGACTTGCTGGGCCTCCTTGAGATTTAGCCCGAGGGTCACCTGCCCGAACGACTCGAAACGGCCGATCAGGCGCAATACCTCCAAGAGGTCGGCGCGCGGGCGTTTCTCGGGATCGGCTAAATCAAAGAAAAAGGCGCGAGGCGCGGTGCCAGCAGGACGGGCGGGAAGGGTAGCCAAGACGCTTTCAAGCAGATCCTGGAAAATCCCGGTCATGTTGGGGATCATGGTCCAGTTGACCAAGGCGATTAGATCGGCGGCGGCGAGGTCGGCCCGTAGCTTCGCTGCGCCGACGACGACTTCGATCTTGGGAAGCGTGATGCTGTCCAAGCTGCGCAACTGCCCGAGCATGAGTTTGCCGTCGCCAAACTCGACCGCGATGGTGGTGCCGGGGTCGCAAAGAGATATTACCTCGGCCCTAGCGGCGAAGTTATGGAAGACCGGGTGGAGGGTAGGGTAGCCGAGTGAACCCACGTAGGTTATTTTCGTGCCTCCGGCTAGCAGGGCGGCGGCCATGATGGGTCCGTTGCCACCGAGTTTATCCATGCGGGGATAGAATTCTATGTTGGTGCTTTTCCCGGCGGCACCCGCGACGCGTGCTGCGAACTCGGGGATGCTGGTGATCGCGGTAAACGCCTCGCCTTGCCCGGTGCGCTGGGCGACTGGCGTCACGATGGTATCGACGAAGCCGTCCAGACCGACCCACGCCCGTTTGGCGGGGGCGTTGGCGCGGTGAGTGCGAAGCGAGTCAAGGGCGCGAGTTTTGAAGCAGCTCATGAGAAAAGCAAAAAATCACAAAACCGTTGCTGCTCTAGGTCGGCAACCGACAAATGCTTCGGTCAAAGCCGACTAGTGCGGGGGTTTTACATTGAAGGTGTGGCGTGGAGCCGACTTCTTACGCGCACACATCCTATTATCGGTCCATGCTCTCTGTCCCGCCCGTTCTCGCCGCCATCAACCTGATCCAAGTCTTTAACACCACTGACCTCGTCGGTCAGGTGCTTACGGTGGGACTTATGCTTTTCAGTATCGTCGCCTGGACGGTCATGTTTGGGAAGTTCTCCGATTTGAAACGACTGCGGGAACTCAATCTCGCCTTTGAGCAACGGCTCCGCGACGAGCGTACGCTGCTCGACTTGCCGGAGTCGTTTCGTGCCCGCCGCTCCATTCCCTACGCCGACGTGTATGCCGATGCGGTCGAGGCTTACTGGCGTGCGGCCTCGATTTTGAAGGAAAAGGGCATCGACTCCGGGCGCGCCCGGCTGGAGCACGCGGAAAACGGTATCCAGCGCGCCATCGCCCGCCAGACCCTGCGCTACGAGAGCAGCATGATCTTCCTCGCGTCGATCGTTTCCGGTGCGCCCTTCCTCGGTCTCTTCGGCACGGTGTGGGGCGTGATGGAGGTTTTCTCCGCCGTTTCCATGCAGGCCTCGGCGAATTTGCAGACGCTAGCCCCTGGTGTTTCGGCCGCGCTGATGACGACCATCGCCGGCCTGGTCGTGGCGATTCCCGCAGTGTTTGGTTACAACGTGCTTCTGACCAAGACGCGCCAGCTCACCACCGAGCTGGAGAACTATTCCTCTGCGCTGGCCGACCGGCTGGAACTTGAGTCGAAGTAACCCGGTCCATCCACGGTAACTCATAACGGATACAACCATGGCCCGCACTTTTCGACGCCACCGGCAGATGCATGCACTGTCCGAGCTCAACGTCACCAATCTGCTCGATCTGGCCTTCGTATTGTTGATCATTTTTATGATCGCGACACCGCTCATAAACCAAGAGCAGACCCTGCCGGTGAACCTGCCGGTCGAGTCCATGAGCGAACAGAGCACGCCAGACAAAGATACCAAGTTTGTGGCCGTTACGGTCAAAGCCAACGGCACCTACCTCATCGACTCCGACGGCAATCGCCCCCTGTCCCCGCGCGAGCTGCCCGGACGCCTGCAAGCCATCGCAGCCTCGGCCGGGGCCAAGAATGCTCCCGTCATCCGCATTCGTGCCGACGCGTCGGTGCCGTATCAGAACATCATTACCCTGATGGATGAGCTGAAAAAAGCCCGCCTGGGTCGCGTGAGCTTCGATACTCAAGTGAAGACCTAAGCCCGCGCGGTCGTTTTTCTTCGCGTTTCCTCTGCCATGTCCACTGTCGCCCGCCCTATGTCCTATGGCCCGAGCAGTGCCGTGGAGCCCGGGCAAGATCGACGCCTATGCCCGGCTTTTTGGGTGTCGGCCATCGCCCACGGCACTGCCCTGGCCGTCTTGTTGTTTTTCACGTTCGCGATGCGGGAAAAAATCGACGAGATCCCGCCGGTGTTTGAGGTCGTGGCTGGCGTGGGCAACGCCTTTGACGCCAAGGAGGCCCCGGCCGGACACGAAGCCGGCTTGGCAGCCGAAGGCGCGGTCGAGTTTACCTCCCCAAATCCCGCGCCTACCTGGACGCCGCCCGCCCCAGCTCCGATGGAAGCGGTCTCGCCGCCGGAAGCTCCGCCGACTCCCGTCGCACCCGTGACACCGGTTACCAAGGTCGAGCCAGTGAAGGCCACGCCTAAAGTGGACCCGACCCCGATCCCCAATCTTAAAAATGCGGTGCTCAAAAATATCCGCAAAGAAGAGAAAAAAGCGGATAAGCAGATTCAGGCTCAACGCGACGCCGACGCCAAAGCCGCTGCCGCTGAGGCCAAGCGCGCCACCAGCTATGCCGAATTCCAAAAACAGCAGGGCAATAAAAGCGCCAAGGCCAGCACCGCCGCCGCTACCAGCGCAGGCGGCACAACACCTGGCCCGCGCGTCGATGCGTCAGGCATTCGCAAAGGCGTGACCGGGGCCAACGGGGCCAATCGCGAGGGCGCGGGCGGCAAGGCACTGACCGCCGACGGCGGGGCCAGTCTGGATCGCTATTTTTCGATGCTGATCGAGCGACTTCGCTCCAATCATGAGAAGCCCGGCGGCTTGAGCGATTTGCTCAGCGCGGAGGTCGAGTTCACCGTCGCAGCCAATGGGGCCATCACCGGCGTTCGCATCACGCGCTCTTCGGGTAACAGCGATTTCGATCAATCGGTATTGGAGACTTTCGCTCGCGTGCGCTCGGTCGGTCCGCGACCGGATGGCAAAACCGACGTGCGCAGCCTGACCTTCCGCATGAAAGAAATCTGAGTTTTAGAACGCGGTTTTCGATTCGCTAGGCCTGCTTTTAGCTCTACGGCTTTTCCGCGTTACATAAAAATCACCTTGCTCTACTTGCTTTTGTTAGGGGCCTGATCATTAGGTGGCTTATAGTCATCCGGCTTATCATCACTTCATGCCCCACCTGCTGCTCAAAGACCTTCCGCGCTACGAGTGCCTTTTGGAATGCTCCAAGCATTTCCCGGGGCTCGATCCTTCTGCCTGTGAAGCGTTTTTGTACTTGTTGCGCGCGGGCGACGAGGCCTTCCGGGTGATTGATGCCCATTTCCAAGCACACGATCTTAGCCAGGGGCGTTTTACGGTTTTGATGCTTTTGTTCGAGAAACCCTCCGGCCAACCGCATGCGCTGACTCCGGCGCAGTTGGCCGAGCAATCAGGCGTCACTCGCGCCACCATGACCGGCTTGGTGGACACTTTGGAGCGCGATGGCATGGTCACGCGGCGGCCCGATCCGGTGGATCGCCGCCAACTATCCGTGGAGCTTACGCCTCGCGGACTGGAATTTTTGCAGTCCCTTTTGCCCGAGCATTTTCGGCGTATCAGTGCGCTTTTGTCTCCGTTGGACGAAAACGAGCGCCGCACGTTTGTGGCTTTGCTAGGCAAGGTCGCTGCTTGTGCCTCCGAAACCTTTCCGGCCCCTGTCCACGGGACGTCGGCTCACTCCTGACCTTTTTCAACCGATACCGTTATGTTTAAAAAAATCAGCCTCACCGGCATCATCCTCGTCATCATCCTGGGCCCTATCGTCCTGATTAAGTTCCTCCAGATCAACTCGCTCATCTCCATGGGTAAAGCCGGTGCCGCCGCCGGCATGCCCGCCACGCCGGTTGCGACCTACGTGGCCGCGGCGCAGGAATGGGAGGAGACGATTTCCGCCGTCGGTTCCTTGCAGGCGGTGCAAGGCGTCACGCTCGCCGCCGAGCTCGGCGGCACTGTGGTCGAGATCGCGGTCGAAAACGGTGCCGCCGTGGCCAAGGACGATGTGGTCGTGCGCCTCGACACCTCGGTCGAGCAGGCTCAACTCGCCGCCGCCGAGGCCAATCTGAAACTCGCCCAGCTCCAGCTTGACCGCTCCAAGTCCTTACTTGGTCAGGCCACCATTTCGCAGGCCGAGTTCGATACCGCCGACGCCAGCGCCAAGGCCTCCGCCGCCCAGTTGGCGAACATCCGCGCGCAAGTCGCGAAGAAAACCCTCCGCGCTCCCTTCGCCGGGCGCGTCGGTATTCGCACTGTGAACCTTGGGCAAACGCTCTCCGCCGGCACCCCTGTTATCCCGTTGCAATCGCTCGATCCGATCTTCATCGATTTTAACTTGCCGCAGCAGCGTCTCGCCACCGTGACCGCCGGCCAGGAGCTCCGCGTCACCATCGACGGCATCTCCGCTCCCTTCGTCGGCAAGATCACCGCCATCAATCCCGAGGTCGATCCGGTGACCCGCAACGTGCGCGTACAAGGCACCCTGGCCAACCCGGGCGAAAAACTCCGCCCCGGCATGTTCGCCGAGATCGCCGTGGTGCAACCGATCAAACGCCAGGTCGTCGCCGTGCCGGCCACCGCGATTATCTACGCGCCCTTCGGCGACTCGGTTTACGTAGTCGAAGAAAAGGACGGCAAGACGATCGCCCGCCAGCAGTTCGTGCGCCTCTCCGGCGCGCGCGGTGACTTCGTGGCGATCGCAGACGGCATCGCCGCCGGGGCCCGCGTGGTCAGCGCCGGTGCGTTCAAGCTGCAAAACGGCGCGAGCGTGGCCCCCAACGACGCGATGCAGCCCGAGGCCTCGCTCACGCCCACGCCCAAGAACACCTAACAATTTTCGCGCGGGGCACCGCCCTGGGCGCGTTTTTACCGCACTCTTTTTTTCACGTCCGTCGCGCTTAGCGCGCCTACCGTATGAAATTCACCGATATTTTTGTCCGACGTCCGGTTCTGGCCATCGTGGTCAACCTGATCATTATCATTGGCGGTTTGCAGGCGATCAACTCGCTCACCATCCGCCAGTATCCGCGCCTTGAGCGCGCGACCATCACCGTCCGCACCGCCTACATCGGCGCCAACGCCGACCTCGTGCGCGGCTTCATCACCACGCCACTGGAGCGCGTCATCGCCGCCGCCGACGGTATCGACTACATCGATTCCTCATCCGCCCAGGGCATTTCGACCATTAACGTGGTGCTGAAGCTCAATCACGACGCCAACAAAGCCCTCTCGGAAATTTCCTCCAAGGTGGATCAGGTGCGCGGCGACCTGCCGCCCGAGGCCGAGGTGCCGATCATCAATCTGGAACCGGCCGATTCCCAAATCGCGTCCATGTATTTGAGCTTTGGTTCAAGCCTGCTGGCGGAAAACCAGGTCAATGACTACTTGATTCGCGTCGTTCAACCGCGTCTCACCTCACTGCCTGGCGTGCAACGCGCCGACATCCTCGGCGGCCAGACCTTTGCCATCCGCGCCTGGCTGAAGCCCGAGCGCCTCGCCGCCTATGGTATCTCGCCCGCCATGGTGCGCGAACGCCTCGCCTCGAATAACTACCTCTCCGCCATCGGCGCGACCAAGGGCGGGCTCATTCAGATGAACCTCACCGCCAACACCGACCTGCGCTCGCTCGACGAGTTTAAGCAGCTGCCGGTGAAGCAGGACGGTGATACCATCGTGCGCCTTTCGGACATTGCTGATGTGGTGCTGGGGGCCGAGAGCTACGGCGAGGACGTGCGTTTCTCCGGCGAGAAGGCCGTGTTCATGGGCATCTGGGTGATGCCGAATTCCAACTCGCTCGAAGTCATCCAGCGGGTGCGCGAAGCGATGAAGACCATCCAGGACCAATTGCCCACCGGCATGCAGGCCCGCATCGCCTACGATTCCACCACCTACATCGACTCCGCCATCAAAGAGGTCCGCAAAACCCTCATGGAAACGGTGCTGATCGTCGGCGTGGTGATTTTCCTTTTCCTCGGCTCAGTGCGTTCTGCGCTCGTGCCACTGATTGCCATTCCGGTCTCGTTGATCGGCGCGGTGTTTCTCATGCAGGCTTTCGGCTTTTCCCTCAACCTGCTCACCCTTCTCGCTATCGTGCTGGCGGTGGGTCTGGTGGTGGACGACGCCATCGTGGTGGTGGAAAACGTGGAGCGCCACCTGCGCGAAGGGCGCACCAGCCTCGACGCCGCCCTGATCGGCGCGCGCGAACTCGTTGGCCCGGTCATCGCCATGACGATCACGCTCGCGGCGGTTTACGCCCCGATCGGTTTTCAAGGCGGCCTCACCGGCGCGCTGTTCCGCGAGTTCGCCTTCACCCTGGCCGGCGCGGTCGGCATCTCGGGCATCGTTGCCCTCACCCTTTCTCCCATGATGGCTTCGCGCATCTTGCGTCGCGGGGAGGATGAAAAGGGTTTCGCCGGTTGGGTAACCCACCGCTTCGACGCCCTGCGCAACCGTTACGCCAAGATGCTCGACGGCACGCTGGCCGCCCGGCCCTACGTTTACACGATCTGGATCGTCTTGGCGCTTTTCTGCGTGCCGATGTATCTGTTCTCCCC
>CANIWJ010000104.1 GCA_947471035.1 Verrucomicrobiota bacterium | reverse complement strand
TGATGCGCTTGCACATGGGCTATCCCGCGCCGGCGGATGAGCTGGATATCCTGCGTCGCGTCCGCACCGGTTACGACGCGATCGCGCTGGACGCGGTGGTTACCCGCTCCGACATCCTGCGTCTCCAGCAGTTGGCGACGCATATTTTCGTGGAAGACTCGCTGCTGGATTACATTCTGCGCCTTGTCACTGCGACGCGCACGGAGGCGGAGTTTCGCGCCGGGGTATCGGTGCGCGGCGGGCTGGCCTTGAAACACGCGGCGCAGGCGCGGGCCTTGTTGGAGGGTCGGGATTTCGTGCTGCCGGAAGATGTGCGCGGGCTGGTCGGGCCGGTGTTCGCGCATCGCCTGAGTTTAGTGCGCGCGGTCGGTGACGGGGCCGAGCAAGGCCGGCAGGTCGCGACGGTGTTGAAGCGCATCGTGGATGCCGTGGCCGGGCCGTCCTGAACGGCAGGCGCAGGTGGCGATTATTAAAACGTGAAGATGGCAACAACCGCCGAAATCGCTCCGCCGCCGGGCTACACCGAGTGGCAGGGACCGTGGTCGGCGGCGCGGAGGCGGCGCGGGCGGCGGTTTCATACCCTACTGTGGTCTTTGCTGTATCCGCCGCCACGGGCGGAGCGGGTGACGCCGACGATCACGGGCATTTTGTTGATCGCGGTGTCGCTGGCGATCGGCACGGCGGCTTATAACACGTCGAACAACATCCTCTACATCACTCTTTCGATGTTGCTGTCGTGCCTGGTGCTGAGCGGCGTGTTGTCATGGCTCAATCTGCGCGAGCTGGGCTGGCGTTTGCAGTTGGCCGGACCTTGGCGAGCCGGGCAGGAGCGGCCGATCGCTTTGGAGCTGCGCAGTGAGAAAACCCTGCTGCCTACCTACGCGTTGTGGTTTGAGTTGGAGGCGGGCGAGGCCAAGGAACGACGGCACCTAGCGGTGCGACTTGATCCGGGAGAAACTCATCGGCTGGAGTGGCCGGTTAACCTGCCGAAGCGCGGGCGGGTGGCGGTGCGCTTGCGAGCGGTGGGGTCGCTTTATCCTTTTGGTTTTTTGCGCAAAGCGGTGGCTTCGGAGTTAGCGGGCGAGGTGCTGGTCTGGCCGGCGGCGGTGGCGTATGCGCGCAACGCGACCGGCGCGGTGTGGCGCACCTCACGGGGGCGCGGCACGGAAAAACGGAGAGGACGGGAAGGCGAGTTTCAGGCCCTGCGCCGCTATGTGCCGGGGGATGCGCCCCGGCTGGTGCATTGGAAGGCGAGCGCGCGGTTGAGGCACTTGATGGTGCGGCAGTTTTCAAGTGAAGGCGTGGCGGGCTTCACTCTGCGCCTGTGCGGGGATGCGGCGGTATGGACCCAGCCGGAGCAATTCGAGCTGGCGGTCGGCTTGGCCGCGACGCTGGCCGAGGATATGTTTCACGAGGGTTGTTTGCACGCGACGGTGCTGGGGGACGAAACGCCCCGAGAAGTGCGGCAATGGCGGGATGTAGAGCGGTTTCTCGACCGTCTGGCAGTGTTGAAGCCGAGCGAGAGAGCGGCGGGCGGCGGAGGCGGGCGGGCGATGGAACGACGGATTTTAAACTTGGAACCTCAAGGACCGCGCGGCGTCGCGGCGATGATCGATGGCAAACCCGCGGCCACAGCTTAATCTCGCAGAGCTGCATCAACTGCGCTGGCTGCTGGGCGGCGTCATCGGCCTGCTGGCGGCGTGGTCGGTATTTTATTTGGACATACAGGCTTGGCTGCCGCTCGCGCTCATCACGGTGGCGGTGCCGCTGGTGGTTTGGAAACCGTGGCTGGCGCAGCGTTTGCCAACGTGGTTTCACCGGCTGGCGTTTCCGGTGATCGGCGCGGTGTTGGTGGCCGATCTTTGGTTTAACCGCGAGCCGCTGCCGGGCATGGTGCGGCTGGCGCTGCTGTTGCTGGCTTATCGGTGCGTGGCGCCAAGGGGGCGGCGCGAGGACCTGCAGTTGATCCTGCTTTCGCTGTTTATGGTGGTGATCACGGGGGTGTTTACGGTGTCGCCCTTGTTTGTGGTGCAGATTCTGGCGTTTAGCGCGGCATCGCTCGCGCTGATGTTGGCGGTGACGCTTTCGGATGCGAGGTCGGCGGGCGGGGCGGGCTCGGAGGACGGGGCGGTGGGTGGGTGGACGCGGGTGCGCTGGCCGGTGTTTTTCGCCCGGTTGCGAGCGGCGGCGGATATGCGGGTGCTGGGACTGGGGGCCTTGTTGTTCGCCGGGCTGGTGGGGCTCTCAGCGGTGTTTTTCCTGGCGCTGCCGCGCTTCGAGCTGAGCAACAGCCTGTTTTTCGATAAGCTGATCGCGCGCAAATCCAAGACGGGCTTTTCCGATGATGTGAAGTTCGGCGACGTGGTGGATATTATACAGGATCGCGGGACGGCGTTTAGCGTGGATGTAAGCGACCCCTCGGCAGTGCCTGCGATGCCGTATTGGCGCATGCTGGTGCTCGACGAGTATTCGGGGCGCGGGTTCAAGTTGTCGCAGGGGTTGCGTCTGAGTTTTGACCGGACGGAGGAGCGGGCGGCGGCCTACACGGGCAACCGCAGACGGCGAGATGGCGGGGTGGTGTGGCAGGTGTATTTTGGGGCGGGCGTGAGCCGGTATCTGCCGCTCTTGGGGGATTTTTCCCGACTGGCTTTCGAGGGGCCGCAGGAGTTGGAGTTCAACCGGGCCTTGCGGCTGGCGGCGCTAAAAAACGAGCCGTCCAGGATGCTACCCTATCAGGTGACGGGCATGGAATTTTCGGGACGGCTGGCCGATCCGAGTTTTGCGCGGGAGAAGCATCAGCGGTTCGCCCAGACTCCGAAATCGAGCGAAGGCGCGAAGGGCACGATTGTGCGTGAACCTACGTTTCTGGAGTTAGAGAGCTTGAGCGAGGCGGATGTGGCGCTGCTGCGCGGCTGGGTGGCGAAGCTGGGCGGAGTGGGACTCGGCGGAGAAGAGTTCGCGCGGCGAGCGGCGCAGTGGTTGCAGGCGCAGCACAGCTACAGCCTGAGCTCGATCATGCCGGAGGGGGGCGGGGACGACGTGCTGGTGCGTTGGATAGGGTCGAACACTCCAGGGCACTGCGAGTTGTTCGCCGGGGGTATGGTTTTGCTGGCGAGAGCCGGCGGGGTGCCGGCGCGCATGGTGACGGGGTTCAAGGGCGGGGCGTGGAATACGGGCAGCGGCAGCATCACAGTGCGCAATTCCGACGCGCACGCCTGGACGGAAGTCTGGGACGAGCCGACGGGCGCTTGGGTGTTGGCGGATGCAACGCCAGGGTCGGCGCTCACTCCAGCGGCGGAAGAAGCAGCGGTGGGCAACGGGGCGACACGGCTGCAAGCGGATAGCGGTTGGAACGCGCGTTTAGATACGTTGCGGGTGTTTTGGTATCGGCGAATCGTAAACTTCGACCAGGACTCGCAGCGGGAGTTTTTGCGCGGGACGAAGAACCGGCTGCAAGAAGCGATGAAGTCGTGGCGCGCTCGCATGGAAGACCGGATGAGGGCGGTGGCGGCGTGGGCGCGCGAGCCGTGGGGGTTTTCGCGCGGTCTGGCTCTGGCGCTGGTGGCGGGCGGGATGACGGTGGGCGTGTGGTGGTGGCGGCGAAAGGGCCGGGCGGGATGGCTGGCGTGGCGGAGCCGACGGGCGGGCGCGGGTCGGCCCGATCCGGTGCGTCGCGAGGCGGCAAAGTGGTTGCGCAAGCTGGAGCGGTTGCGCCCGGCCAAAGACGCAGCGGGCGAGGCGGCGCGACGGGAGGTGCGGGAGGCGTTGTTGCGCCTGCGCTTCGGGTCGCGGGAGAGCTGGCGCGAACCGGTGGCGGTGTTTCAGCGGGCGCGCCGGGTCTGGCGCAGGCCCTGAGGCGGGGGATCTGAAAACGCGGCAGGGGGCCCCTGCCCTACCCCCGCCTATCGTGCCTTGGCCGAGCCGCGCTCCACGCTCCCGCCGGGCTGAATTAGTTCTACTTTGTTAAACCCTGTGGAGAAGTTTCCACCGCATGTGCGCTTCACCTTTTTTTGGCCGGGGACGGCCAACGCTACAAAAGAAACCGGCCATTTTGCCCGTTGGAAGTGTAGGGTTGGCCGTCCCCGGCCAATTTCCAAGGGCTTTTGGCGCACTTTAACCAAGTAGAACTAAAAACCCAGACGTTCTTAGTTTTTCAGAATCTGAATAAAGGTGTCGGGCGGGATATTCACCTTGCCGATCATCTTCATTTTCTTTTTGCCCTCTTTCTGTTTGTCGAGGAGCTTGCGCTTGCGGGAGATGTCGCCGCCGTAGCACTTGGCGGTCACGTCTTTGCGCATTTCCTTCACGTTGTCGCGGGCGATGATCTTGCCGCCGATGGCGGCCTGAATGGCGACCTTGAACATCTGCGGCGGGATGATCTCGGCGAGCTTTTCGCAGAGCACGCGGCCTTTGCCTTCGGCTTTTTCGCGGTGCACGATGCTGGAAAACGCATCGACCGGGTCGCCGTTGATCATGATATCCATCTTCACCAGATCGCTCAGCACGTATTCGCCGAGTTCGTAGTCCATCGAGCCGTAGCCGTGGGTGACGGATTTAAGGCGGTCGTTAAAATCAACGAGGATTTCGTTCAGCGGCAGCACGCAGGTAAGCATCACGCGGTTGGCGTCGAGCGTGTCGGTTTGGTCGCACGATCCGCGTTTTTCCATGATCAACGCGAGGATGTCGCCCATGGACTCGTTGGGGATGTGGATCGCGGCCTTGATCGTAGGTTCGCTGATGTACTCGATGGTGCCGGGGTCGGGTAAGTTAACCGGATTATCGACTTCGATCTCGGGTCCGCCGTGGGTTTTTACCTTATACACCACGCTTGGGTAGGTGGAGATGATGTCGACGTCGTGCTCGCGACGAATGCGTTCCTGGATGATCTCCATGTGGAGCAGGCCGAGGAAACCGCAGCGGAAACCAAAGCCGAGCGCGATGGAGCTTTCCGACGAGTAGAGAAACGCGGCGTCGTTGAGTCGCAGACGGCCGAGGGCTGCCTTGAGTTTTTCGTAGTCGCTGGATTCGAGCGGATACAGTCCGCAAAATACCATTGGGCGAACCTCTTTGTAACCGGGCAACATCTCGGTGGCTGGCTGGCGGGCGAGAGTCAGGGTGTCGCCGATCTTGATGTCTGTGGTGTCCTTGATGTTGGAAATCACGTAGCCCACGTCGCCGGCGTCGAGGGTGGCGGTCTTGGTCATCTTGGGGGTGAAGACGCCGACCTCCTTGATTTCGGACTTCTGGTTGTTGCTCATAAGCAACATCTGATCGCCGGCCTTGACCGAGCCGGAGAAGACGCGGGCGTAGGTGATCACCCCGCGGTAGCTGTCGTAGAGGGAGTCGAAAACGAGGGCGCGGGTGGCAGGGTTGTGGGTCCAGCGCGGGGGCGGGATGCGGGCGACCACCGCTTCGAGAATGTCCTGAATGCCGATGCCGGACTTGCCGGAGGCGAGAATGGCTTCCTCGGCCGGGATGGTGAGGATATCCTCCAACTGGGACATGCACAGCTCAAGGTTAGCCGAGGGCAGGTCGATCTTGTTGATCACCGGGATGATTTTCAGGCCCTGGGCGGTCGCGAGGTGGGCGTTGGCCACGGTCTGGGCTTCGACGCCTTGGGCGGCGTCGATCAGGAGTACGGCACCCTCGCAGGCGGCCAGCGAGCGGGAGACTTCGTAGGCGAAGTCCACGTGGCCGGGGGTGTCCATCAAGTTGATCTTGTATAGGTTACCATCCTTGGCCGGATAGGTCATGGTGACCGGATGGGACTTGATGGTGATGCCGCGTTCCTTCTCCAGGTCCATCGAGTCGAGATGCTGTTCGGTCAGCACGCGCTGGGAGACGGTGTTGGTGTATTCGAGCAGGCGGTCAGACAGAGTCGTCTTGCCGTGGTCAACGTGGGCGATGATGCAGAAATTGCGAGTGAGAGAGGAGTCCATGCGGTCGAGAGCGGCGCGGCTTTGATCGCGCAGAATCGGTCAAGCTGCGGAGAGCCGGGCGGCGTTTCAAGCCGCCAAATCGCAAAAGTGCGCCGGTAGTTCACTGGCGGGCGGTTCTTGGGAATTTCCCCTTGCGAGAAGACGCGGCGGGCGTGACGGTGCGGGCTCTTTTCTTTCACGCATCCACTTCCCCCTTTTACCATGGCTGATACCACTACGGACTACGATCTCATCGTCATCGGCGGAGGCCCGGCGGGCTACGCGGGCGCCATCCGCGCCGGCCAGCTCGGCAAAAAAGTCGCCTGCATCGAAATGGAGCGCGCCGGTGGCACCTGTTTGAACTGGGGCTGCATTCCCACCAAGGCCCTGCTCAAGAGCGCCGAGCTCTACCAGAAAATCAAAAAGGCCGACGCCTACGGGCTCATCGTGAAGGACGTCTCCTTCGACTTCGCCACCATCATGTTGCGCTCGCGCGACGTGGCCAAGCAAATGGCCAAGGGCATCGAGTTCCTTTTCCGCAAGAACAAGGTCGAATACATCACCGGCCAGGCCCACGTGCCCGCCGCGGGCATGGTCGAAATCACCACCGGCGAAAAGAAGGGCACGCTGCTCAAGGCCAAGCGCATCCTCATCGCCACCGGCTGCAAAATGCGCCGCATCCCCGGCCTTGAGTATGACGGCGTGCGTGTGATGACCTCCCGCGAGGCGCTCGATACCAAGATCCAGCCCAAGGCCGTCACCATCGTCGGCGCGGGTGCTATCGGGGTGGAGTTCGCCTATTTCTTCAACGCCCTCGGCACCAAAGTAACGCTGGTCGAGATGTTGCCCAACATCCTCCCGGTCGAGGACGAGGACAGCTCCAAAGCCGTGCATCGCGCCTTCGAGAAACAAGGCATCAAGGTTTACGTTAACACCAAGTGTGAGAACTTCCGCGTCGGGAAGGACTCGGTGAAAATCGACCTCGTCGAGGGAGACAAACGCGTGGAGGTGGAGTCCGATGTACTCCTCTCCGCCATTGGCGTGACCGCCAACACCGAGGGCCTGCTCGGCCGCGGCGCGCAACTCGAACTCGACCGCGGCTACGTGAAGGTGGACAACAACTACGAGACCTCGATCAAGGGCATCTATGCCGCTGGCGACATCATCGGGCCGCCCTGGCTGGCCCACATTGCCACCTTCGAAGCGGTCAACGCCGTCAACGGCATGTTCGGCCACGGCACGCCCAAGCGCGTGACCGGCTTCCCCGGCTGCACCTACTGCCAGCCCCAGGTCGCCTCGACCGGCATGACCGAGAAGACCGCCAAGGAGAAGAATCTCGATTTCAAGATCGGCAAATTCCCCTTCACCGCCTCCGGCAAGGCCGTGGCCTCGGCCGACAGCGATGGTTTCGTGAAGGTCATTTCCGATGCCAAAACCGGTGAGATCTACGGCGCGCACATCGTCGGCAGCGACGCTACCGAGCTCATCGCCGAATACGGGCTGGCCATCAGCTTGGAAGCCACGGTTGAAGACGTGCATCAGACCATCCACGCCCACCCCACCCTCTCCGAGGCGCTGGCCGAGGCCGCTGCCGCCACCAGCGGCGAAGCGATTCATATCTAATCCGGAACCCGTCTCCCCGAACGGTTCCCACCGCCGCCGTCCCGTATCCGGGCGGCGGCTTTTTTGCGCCCGACAAGGGGCGCCGACCACGCATTTTTTAACCCCCATGCAGAATGTGCACAGCGCCCGCCAAGGAACGCCGCGCCGCTTAGCGACTCACCCGCTAGAGTCTCCTTTCGTATGATCGCCCAAGATCCCGCCCAATCCCTTGCCCAATCGGCCATCCCGCACGCCATCCCCGATCTTGATCTGCTGCGTAAATACGATCTGCCCGGCCCCCGCTACACCTCCTACCCCACTGCGCCGCAATTTAAGGAAACCGTTCCGGCGGCCGACCTGCTCGCTGACTTGACGGTAGAGAGCCTCGATCCGGTCAAACCCGTATCGCTCTACTTTCACCTCCCTTTCTGTGAGTCCCGATGCTGGTTTTGCGGCTGCACCACGGTCATCACCCGTCGGCAAGACTTGGCCGATACCTACCTCGATACCTTGGAGCGCGAGCTCGATTTAACCCGCCCCTACCTGAACCCGCTTCAACCCGTCACCCAGCTTCACTTTGGCGGTGGCAGCCCCACCTTCCTCGCGCCCGAGGCCATCCGCCGTCTCGGCGAAATGATCCACGCCCGCCACCGCCTCGCGCCCGATGCCGAGGTCAGCGTCGAGATCGACCCGCGCCGCCTCACCCCCGCCCAGGCCCAGGCCTACGCCGACCTCGGCTGCCGCCGCGCGTCGCTCGGCGTGCAGGATACCGATCCGCGGGTGCAGCTCGCTATACATCGCGTGCAGCCCATCGAACAGACCCGCGACGCCATCACCTGGCTGCGCGAGGCGGGCTACACTTCCATCGGGGTCGATCTAATCTACGGTCTGCCTTACCAGACGCTCGATTCCTTCGCCCGCACCCTCGACGAAGTCATCGCGCTCAACCCGGACCGCCTGGCCGTTTTTAGTTATGCCCACGTGCCTTGGATAAAACCGGCGCAACTCATCCTCGAACGCGACAACGCCCTCCCCTCCGCCGAGATCAAGCTCCAGCTCTTCGTTCTCGCCCTAAGCCGCCTCACCGAGGCGGGCTACGTTCACATCGGCATGGACCATTTCGCGCGGCCCGACGACGAACTCGCCGTGGCCCTGCGCTCCGGTCGATTGCAGCGTAATTTCCAAGGCTATAGCACCCGCGCCGGCGCCGCCATCCACGCCTTCGGCATGTCGTCCATTTCCCAGACTGCGGGCAGCTATCGGCAAAACACCCGCGATCTCGCGCTCTACGAGACCGCAGTAAAGGAAGGCCGCCTGCCCATCGAGCGCGGGCTGCTGCTTACCCCCGAAGACCGCCGCCGCCGCCAGATCATCATGGCTTTGATGTGCGAACGCCGTCTCGACTTCGCGTCGCTCTCCAAGCGCCTCGGCCTCGACTTCGCCAAAACCTACTCCAGCGAACTCGACTCGCTCGTCGATCTCGTGGCCGACGGCCTGCTGGTGCGCAACGAAAGCGGTTATGAGGTCACCCCGGCCGGCGTTCTTCTCATTCGTGTGATCGCGATGCGTTTCGACGCCTACCTCGCGCGCGGCACGAACCGTTTCTCGCGCACGGTTTAAGACCAAAGCCCCTTACAGTCTTTTTCTAACGCAGAGTCGCCGAGGCGCAAAGATCGCAAAGACCGGAAAATGAATAAATCCCTGCGGCTCTGCGTCTTTGCGTTAAAATCTGAAAATCGCGGGTAATTAGTTCAAGACCTGTCTGATGTAGCAACGGTCGCTGACCGGTGCTTTTTGCGGCTACGGAACCGATCGGGCGTCGAGCAAAGACCTCAACACGCGGCCAAATTCTGACAGATCAAAAGGTTTTTCCATGACGTGATCCTGTCCCAGAGCCTTGAGTTCGTCCTTAATGGTGGCGTTCATATTGCCCGTGATTATGAGCACCGGCACTTGCGGCCAACGTTCACGCAAGACCTTGATCACCTCCATGCCGCCGAGGCGCGGCATGTTCAGATCCAGCACCACGATATCCCAATGGCCTTTGGCCGCCAAGATGGCTTCGATGGCCTCCGCGCCGTCGAGTGCGGCCTTCACCTGATAGCCCGCGTTTTTAAGCACCGATCCGAGGATGTCCTGAATCGACGATTCGTCCTCGACCAGCAACACGCTCTCCTTGCCGGGCGGCAACTGGATCGGTCCCGGATGAACCCCGACGGCGAAGCGTTCCTCCGCCCTCGCTTTTAGCGGCAAATATACATGAAAAATGGTGCCTTCGCCGGGAGTGCTTTCGAGGTCGATCACGCCTTGGTGGTTGGCCACGATACCATAGACCACAGCCAGTCCCAGCCCCGTGCCGCCATGTTCCTGTTTGGTGGTGAAAAACGGCTCAAAGATGCGGGTGCGCACTTCCTGGACCATACCGATGCCGGTATCCGCCACCCGAATATGCACGTAGTCCTGGGTCGGGTCCACTTTGAGCGCCGCGATTTCCTGTCCGGTAATCCGTCCGGTGGCGATGGTCAACGTGCCGCCGGTCGGCATGGCATCGCGGGCGTTGACACAGAGATTCAACAACACCTGTCGAATCTGGTCCGGATCGGCGGCGAACGCCTCGATGGAGTCGTCCAGTTCCCGGCGCAACTCGACATCGCGAGGGAATGTTTCCTGAAACATCTCCGTAAGTTCGTCCACCATCGTATTGATCTGCACCGCCCGGTAAGCGACTTCGCTCTTGCGGCTGAACGATAGAATTTGGCTGACCAGCGAGGTCGCGCGCAGGGCCGCCGAGTGCACCGCCCCAAGATAACGATCCAAACGCGCATCCCCCGGCGGCAGTTCGCGCGAGAGCTCGGTGAAACCGCGTATGATGGAAATGATGTTATTGAAATCGTGCGCTATACCGCCCGCCAGAGTGCCAAGGCTTTCCATTTTCTGGGCTTGGCGCAGCCGGTCTTCCAGACCCTTGCGCTCGGTGATGTCCTCACGCAGGCAGAGCAAATAGGTAATCTCGTCGAGTTGGTTGCGGATGGGCGAGACCTGCACCAGTTCCCACACCTCGCTGCCGTCCTTGCGTCGCGAGCAAAGTTCTCCCGACCATTTGTGGCCGGAAGCGACCAGCGTGCAAAAGTGTCGGTAGGCGGCCTCGCTAGGATGCCCCTCTCGCAGCAAGGGAATCTGGCGCTCAAAAATCTCTTCCAATGTGTATCCGGTAACCTCGCTAAATCGTGAGTTTACATACTGTGGTGTGCCGCCGGGGGTGGTGAGCACGATGGAGACCGGCGCTTGTTCGACGGCTTGGGCCAGCTTGCGAAAATGTTCCTCGGCCAGGCGGTGCTTGGTGACATCGCGCCCGATGGACCGCACCCCTCTCAACTCACCCTCGGCATCGCGCACCGCCGTCTCTTCCCATGCAATCCAGCGCCAGCCCTGCGCGGTCTGCCAGCGATGATCGCGCGAAATATGGAAGGGAGGACGGGCCAGCCGCGCCCCCGCCTCAGTCCAATCGCGCATGTCCTCCGGGTGCAGCAAAGCCGAGAAATCGTGCCCCACCCAGGTCGGCCCGGGTTGGCCGAATTTACGCGCGAAGGCGCGGTTGACTTCCAGCACGCGATTGCTGCGCGGCTCATACAAAACCGCCAGCTCCAAACTGTCAGCCCAGGAAACAAGTTCCGAGACCGGCGTGAGCGGAATGGTGTGAGGGACGGAATTCATGCGGGGTTCGACGAGCCAATCGCGTCAAACCATGCCACTCAACATGCTGGGCAGTCGAGCCATAGTATTCTCAATCGCGGCCTGCGCCAAAGAGG
>CANIWJ010000103.1 GCA_947471035.1 Verrucomicrobiota bacterium | reverse complement strand
TCCGCGTTGCCGGATCACCTTGACCAAGGTCTCGGAAAATCACCCCTGTTTCTTCCCGCCCGATCATGCCCTGGCTCATGCCCTCGCGTCGCACGTGGGCCGCGAACGCCGCTGCCGCCCGGTTTTCGGCTGTTCCAGTGGTTTCAACGACATGCACTTCTTTGCCCACCACCTCAAAATCCCCACCCTCGGCTACGGCCCCGGCGGCGAAGCCTGCCACGCCGTGGACGAACGCGCCTCGGTGCGGGAACTCCTCGCCAGTGCCCGCATCTATGCCGCGCTTATGACCAAGCCCCTCTGAAACAAGGCGGGAATTTGGAAACAATTATCCCGGAGCCTGTGCTTTAACGGCATTGGCCCTAGTTCTACTTTGTTAACCCCCGAGGTGGAGTTCCCGCTCACGTGCGCTTCACCGTTTTTTTGGCCGGGGCCGGCCAACACTACAAAAGAAACAGGCCATTTTTGCTGGTAGGAATGTGTAGCGTTGGCCGTCCTCGGCCAATCTCCGAGGGCTTTTGGCTCACTTTAACAAAGTAGAACTAGGCCCCGGGTTTGGCGGGCATGGGGTGCGCTTCGATCAGCTCGTCGAGGGTGCGTTGGAAGAAGGTCTGGTTTTGGACGCGGTTGAGTTCGCGGTCGTAGGCGAGCACGATGGGGTCGATGTCGGTGAGGGTGGGGCCGGTGGGGTCGCCGCCGTGGTCGTCGTCCATGCGTTTAAAATCGGCCAGTGAAGTGCGGTTTAGGGGGCGGGCGGGTTGGTAGCGCAGGTCGTTGTCCGGCTGGTTCGCCGCTGGCGGAATGGGGGAGAGGAGGCGCATGTGGACGAGGCGGTTCATGCACTCGTTTAGGATCTGGGTGGGCACGCCGAGTTCGGTGCCGAGCTGGCTGGCGGTGCAGGGGGGCTCGCAGTCGCGGAAGCGGCGGCTGATGCGCAGAAGCACGGTGAGGGTGAGGCGTTCGCGCATAGACTCTGCGAGGGTGTTCCAAGCGGCCTGGCTGTTGCGGAAGTGGACGTTTTGCACCGCGTAGCTGACCTGGCCGCCGACGAGCAGGAAGAACCAGAAAACGTAGAGGCCGAACATCAGGATGGGCAGGATGCCGAGCGAGCCGAAGAGACTGCGTTGCTGGACGACTTTGGAGAGGTAGAGGAAGGCGAGGTAATTATTGGCCACTACGAGCCCGCCGACGAGGATGGCGCCGGCGCCGGCGCTCAGCCAGAGCACGCGGGTGTTGGGGATGAATTTATAGAAAAGGGCGAGGACGAGGATGAGCAGCAGAATGGAGAGTGAGGGCAGCAGCCAGCGGAGAAAGCCGATGAGGGCGGGCCCGAGGCCGAAGGGGACTTTTTGCTCGAAAATATTCAGGTAAGCCCCGGCTGAAAGGGTGGTGACGACGGCGAAGAAGAGAACGGCGCCGAGGGTGAGCACGGTCCAGTAGAAGACGACGCGCATGACCCAGGAGCGGCCTTGGCGGACGCCCCAGATTTCGTTGAAGGCGTTTTCGACCGAGGTGAAGAGCTGGAGGACGATCACGATGAGCGTGACCACGCCGACCACCCCGGCGGTGCTGGAGCGGGAGCCGGCGATGAAGCCGTCGATGAGCACGATGAGCTCGGCATTGGGCGGCGCGGCGGGGGCGACGGCGGGGTTGGTGGAGGCGTCGTTGGCGGGCTGGGGCAGGCCGGCTTCGAGCTGTTCGTATTGGCCGATCTGGGGGGCGACGTATTTGACGATGCTGTTGAGGGTGTTTACCGCGAGGTCGGGGTCCTGGCGATCAAGGACGAAGCCGGCGACAAGCACGGCGATGGCCATAAGGGGACCGAGGCCGAGGAGGGTGGAGAAGCTGAGGGCGGCGGCGCGGCTTGGGGACTTGGTCTCGATGATGCCGGTGATGGTGATGGAGACGATGCGCAGGAGGGCGTAAAAGCGGCCGCGCAGGGAGCGGTCTTCGAGGTAGCGGTTGCTCCAGATGTCGGAGGTGTAGAGCCGGTGGAGGCGACGCGCCAAGGTGGGGGCGGGGGCGGACATGGCGCGAGTGGGCGGCGGTTTAGGTGGTGAAGAAGTGGTGGGCCAGGCCGATGGCGCCGAGGACACCGAGAAGGGCGAAGAAGAGGACGCCGACGATGTTGAGCAGGATGGTGCAGAGGTAGAGTCCGAGGGCGGCGGCGGCGGAGAAGGCGAGGGGGAGGGTATCGCCGTTGAAGTAAAAGAGGGTGCCGGCGAAGCCGAGGCCGAGCATGGCGGCGAAGCGGATGAAGGGGTAGGAGGATACGGCGCCGAGGCCAATGCAGACGGCGAGGAGGAGGTTGATGACGCCGAGGAAGATGAGGGGGGCGTGGAGGATGCCGGGTAGATCGAGGGTGGTGACGATGTCGATGTGCGGAAGGATGTAGGCGGCGGCGGTGATGAGGAGGATGGCGAGGGAGGCGTAGGAGCCGATGTTGGCAGCTTGGCCGCGGGCGATGGCGGGGTCGGCTTTGTCGCGGGTGTCCTCGGTGCGGCCTTCGGCAGCGAGGAGCATGTCGTTTACGGTGATGGGGCGGTCGTTTTCCGTGACGGTGTTGAGGGTCTTCATCTCGTTCGCGGCTTTGGCGCGAACACGAAGGACTTTTTTGACGGGAAAGAGGGTCTGCATGAGCTCGGCGTTGCCGTTGATGGGAGCCCAGGCTTCGGTGGCAGCGTCGTAGTAGTAGGTCTCGGCATCGACCTGGCCGTTTTCGGAGAGGGAGCTGAGCTGTTCGAGGGTGAAGGGGCCGCGGGCGTCTGTCTCGGAGGCTTTGCGGATGTAGTATTCCTGCGTGGTGGACATCGTGAAGGGAGGCTAGGGGAGGGGGCGGGGGAATGTCGAATGGTGAAAACCGGGGCGGGTTTACATGCGGCTGAGGGTGCGCAGGCCGAGCAGGCCGAGGCCGGTTTCGAGGATGAGGAGGGTGCGGGCGCAGAGGCGGAGGCGGCGGGCGCGGATGGCGGGGTCTTCGACGGCGACTTTTTCGGCGGCGTAGAAGGCGGAGAAGGTGCCGGCCAGTTCGTAGAGGTAGAGGCAGAGGACGTGGGGGCGGAGGGTGGCGACGGCCTGGGCCTGGGCGTCGGCGAACTGGACGAGTTTGCGGGCGAGGGCGAGTTCGGCGGGGGTTTCGAGGGGGGAGGCGGGGGCTTCGGTGGCGAGGTCGCCGGGGCGGGCGTCGAGCTTGCGGAAGATGGAGTGGACGCGGGAGACGGCGTAGAGGAGGTAGGCGGCGGTGTTGCCTTCGAGGGAGATCATTTTTTCCCAGGAGAAGGTGTAGTCGCTGGAGCGGTTTTGGCAGAGATCGGCGTATTGCACGGAGCCTACGCCGACGATGGCGGCGATGGCGGCGCGTTCGGCCTCGGGGAGGTCGCCGGACTTCTCGTCCACGAGGCGGCGGGCGCGGTCGGTGGCTTCCTGGAGGAGGTCCTTGAGTTTGATGTTTTCGCCGCTGCGGGTTTTGAGCGGGCGGCCGTCTTCGCCGAGGACGGTGCCGAAGCCGAGGTGTTCCAGCCGCATGAGCGGGCGGTGGGTCTTGGTGAACCACTTTTGGGCGGTGAGGAAGAGCTGTTCGAAGTGGTCAGCCTGGCGTTTGTCCACCACGTAGAGGGCGGTGTCGGCGCGAAAGTGGGTTGCGCGGTAGAGGATCGTGGCGAGGTCGGTGGAGGCGTAGTTGGCGGCACCGTCGGCCTTGCGGATAATGAAGGGATTGGGGCGTTCGGCGGTGCGGGAGTAACGCGGGTTTTCTTCGTGAAAGACGACCAGGGCGCCCTGGCTTTCTTCGGCGACGCCGGCCGAGAGCAATTCGGAGTAAACGGCGGGGACCTGGTCGTTGTAGAAGCTTTCGCCGAGGGTTTCGTCGAAGCGGATGCCGAGCTGGTCGTAGATTTTCTGGAAGGCAGAGACGGAGACCTCGCCGATGTGGCGCCAGATGGCGGTGTTTTCGGGGTCGCCGGTCTGGAGTTTTACCAGCTCGGCGCGGGAAGCTTCTAGGACGGCCGGGTCGGCGTCGGCGGCGGTGTTACCGACCTTGTAAAGGCGTTCGAATTCTTCGAGCGGGGTGTTGGCGAGGGCGGCTTCGAGGGCGGGGCGGTCGGTGGCGAGGGCTTGTTTGTAGGCCCAGATGATTTTGCCAAAGGAGGTGCCCCAGTCGCCGATGTGGTTGTCGCGGATGACGCGGGCACCGCCGAAGGCTGCGATGCGGGCGACGGCTTCGCCGATGACGGCGGAGCGGAGGTGGCCGACGTGCATCTGTTTGGCGGTGTTGGGCGAGGAGTAGTCCACCACCCAGGTCTGGCCGGCGAGGGTGCCGGAGGCGGCGGAGCGGAGGGCTTCGGGGGTTGCGAAGGCGGCGAGCCAGGTTTCGAGGGCGGCGGGTTTGAGGGTGAAGTTGAGGAAGCCGGGGCCGGCGATGGCGACGTCGGCGAGCGCGGTGACCTCGGCGGGGAGGGCGGCGACGAGGGCTTGGGCGGCGGCGCGGGGGTTTTGTTTGGTTTGTTTGGCGTAGGCGAGGGTGCCGTTGGCCTGGAAGTCGCCGTGCTGGGGGGCGGCGACGCGCACGTCGGGGGCGAAGAGGGCGAGATCAAAGCCGGCGGCGGCGGCGGCGGTTTTGAGACCGGAATCGAGGGCGGCGGCGAGGTGAAACAGGGCGGACATCTTGGTAATCAACTTCCGGCGACTCTGGTCGCGCAAGCCTCGTTATAGCTCGACTTTTGCACGATATGTGCTTGGTTGCGCCGCTTCCGGCCAGACGGCCCCCTCTTCCGCTCCTTTCCTACACACATGTCGAAACGCAACATTCCTCAACGCCGATTCATCAAGCCCTCGTTCACTTCGTTGATCGAGAAGAAGCGTGATGGACAAGAATTTACTCAAGAAGAAATCCGCTATATCATTGATAGCACCTTGGATGGAGAAATGCCCCAGCCGCAGTTGGCGGCGCTTTTGATGGCGATTTACTTCCAGCAGATGTCCGCCCAGGAGACCGCGATCCTGACCGAGGAGATGATGCTTTCCGGCGAGGTGATCGACCTTTCGCACATCGCGAAGCCGAAGATCGACAAGTATTCGACCGGTGGCGTGGGCGACAAGACCTCGCTGGTGTTGGTGCCGCTGGCCATGGCGAGCGGGGTGGTGGTGCCGATGATGTGCGGTCCGGAGCATGACTATGTGATCGGAACGCTGGAGAAGCTCTCGGCCGTCCCCGGCTTGAAGACGAATTTAACGGTGGAGCAGTTCTCCAACCAGCTGGCCAAGATCAATGGTGCGATCTGCGCGCAGACGTCCGACCTCGCTCCGGCCGACGCCAAGTTCCTCGAACTGCGCAAGGAGACGGGAACCATCCCCAGCTTGCCGCTGATCACGGGCAGCGTGCTGTCCAAGAAACTCGCCGAAGGTAGCGAGGGCTTGGTAATCGACGTGAAGTGGGGCAATGGCTCCTTCATCAAGGACTTGGAGCAGGCTAAACAGCTTGCACGGGCGATGACCCGGGTGGGGCGTTCGTTGAAGCGCCGCTGCGTCGCACTGGTTACCGACATGAATCAGCCGTTGGGCGATACGGTCGGCACCGGGCTGGAGTTGAAGGAAGCCATCACCATTCTCAAGGGCGGCGGTCCGGAAGACATGAAGGAGCTCGTGCTCAAGCTGGGCATGGAGATCGTTCGTCTGGCGGGCGTGGCCGGGTCCACCCTTTCGGCCAAGCAGACGGTGGAGCGTCATTTGACCGACGGCACCGCGCTGGAAAAGCTCAAGGAGCTGGTCAAGGCGCAGGGCGGCGATCCGTCCTATATCGACGATCCGGAGAAATTCCCCAAGGCGAAATACATCCGCAAGCTGCCCGCACCCAAGCGTGGTTATGTGCATACCATCAATGCGGCGATGATCGCGCGCGGCGTCCATTTGCTCGGGGCCGGTAAGGAGAAACCGACCGATAAGATCGACTACGCGGTGGGTGTTTCCGAGATCAAGAAGGTGGGTACGCAGGTCAAGCAGGGCGAGCCGCTGATGATGATCCACTACAATGACGAGGCCAAACTGGAGCAGGCTTTGAACTACTTTAAGGATGCCTACCGTCTGGCCCCCAAGCGTCCAACGCCTCCGCCGCTGGTGGTGGAGCGGGTGGCCTAATTTGGCCGCGTCCACAGGGACGAGATTTTAGATTTGAAGCCCCGGCGTTTTGCCGGGGCTTTTTTGTTTATGGCTTACTTCAGGCCGCCTTGGTGGGCGGCGGGGTTTTGGAGTTGGTCTTTCCAGCCGAGGATTTTGGCTTGGGCGCCGAATTTCTCCGCCATGGGTTTGTCGCCTTTTTCCATCCAGACGCGGGAGAGGGTGGTGTTGATAAAGAGGTCGTCGGGGCGGAGGGCGTGGGCGTGCTGGGCGGCGTCGAGCGCGGCGTCGAGTTCGCGGGCGGAGAAACAGACCTCGGCCAGGGCGTGCCAGGCTTCGAAGGACGTCGGCACGGCGGCGGCGGCACGTTGCAGCTTGGCGGTGGCGGCGGCGGTATCGCCCATGGCGTGGTCAAAGGTGGCGTCTTCGATCAGGGTTTGGAGTTCTTCGGGGGTCATGGGCGGGAGTGGCGAGGGAGGACGCTGGCGGGGGCGGCGGAAAAAGAAAAGCCGCGTCCGGTGAAGGACGCGGCCAAAGAGGAACCTAGGCGAGGCGGGTGTTAGGCCTTGGGTGCGCTGCCGACCAGGCCGAAGGTCAACTGGATGACGGGGGAGACCTTGTCTTCGTTGTCGCCGGGCTGGATGCCGAAGTCACCGCGTTGCACGGAGAATTCGCCACGGACGACGAGCAGGTCGCCCTTGTTGCCGGGCTTGGTACGTTTTTCGAGGGCGTCGGCGAGATAGCTGAGTTTGACCGGGACGGTGACGTCTTTGGTGACGCCCTTGAGGGTGAACTTGCCGGTGGCGGTGGCGGTCCATTGGTTGGTGCCGACCGACTTCACGTCGGAGAGTTTGGTGAAGGCGAAGCTGATTTCGGGGTTCTTTTCGGCATCGACCCACTTGGCGCCGACGAGGTGCTCGGTCATGGTGGCGTTGGGCACTTTGAGGGACTTGGCGTTGACCTCGATTTTGCCTGCGGTGGCGGCGACGTCGGCGGTGTCGAAACTGACCGTGCCGGACACATCCGAAGCGCTGCCGGCGATGGGCTCGAGCATGGAGTCGAGGGAGAACTGGATGGCGTTGACGCCCTTCGGGTCCTTGAAATCGAAGGCGCGGGGAGCGGCGATGGCGGAGATGACGGTGAAGCCGGCGAAGGCGATGGAACGGAGCGTTTGTTTCATGGTTAGCTTGAGGTGGATGGGAGCAAAAAGTGCGGTATTAGGCCGAGCCTTATGGGTGACTCCGGCGGCGGAAAAAAGTTACGGAGAAAATGGCCAAACCGGCGAAAATACCGCCGCCGAGGAACTCGATGCCGGGGACGAAGCGTTTTTCGTAGGTCACGTACGGTAATTCGGTGATGGGATCGACCTGTTTGACCGGGACTTCGTTCTGGCTCCAGCCGCGGTGGTAGCCCTTGGCCGCCCAAAAACAAAAGATGAAGAGCGCTAGGAGAATGCCCGCTCCGCGCAGGAGAACGCGCCAAGCCGCTATGGTGGTAGGGGGCGGCAAGGAAGGTGTGGGCGTGGAACTCATCGGCGAAGCAGCCAAGCAAGTCGCGTGCGCAGCGCAAGTGACGCACGGTAATTTTCCCGTAACGGTCTTTACAGAATCAACATGGCGTCGCCGTAGCTAAAGAAGCGGTATTCGCGGGCGATGGCTTCGGCGTAGATCTCGCGCAGCCAGGCGATGCCGTCGGTCGAGCCGGGAGTGAGGAAACTGCTGACGAGGCAGAGCAAGGTGGAGCGGGGTTGGTGAAAATTGGTTATTAGCGCGTCCACCGCCGCGAAGGGGGTGGGGGGGTAAAGGTAGATCGCGGCTTCACTCAGAAATGGCGCGGGGGAGGCGGGCGAGCCGGCCGGGTGTTTACGGAAAAAGTCCTCCAGGGTGCGCACGCTGGTGGTGCCGACGGCGACACGGCGGGTGCCGGGCGAGGGGTGGATGGCGGCGGTTTGGGTGGGGGCGGGGACTTCGTAAATCTCGCGGTGGATGGCGTGGGCTTCGATCGTGTCGGTGGCGATGGGTTTGAAGGTGCCGAGGCCGACGTGGAGGGTGAGGTCGGCGGTGCGGACGCCAGCGGCACGGAGTTTTTCGAGTAATTCGGGGGTGAAGTGCAGGCCGGCGGTGGGCGCGGCGGCAGCGACCTGGCGGGCGCGATCGGCGTAAACGGTTTGGTAACGTTCGAGGTCGGCGGCGCGTTCCTCTGCGGTGTGCTGGCGCTCGATGTAGGGCGGGAGCGGGACCTCGCCGAGGCGGTTGGCGACTTCAACGATGTTGGCTCCGTGCGTGGGTGCGCAGCGGAATGCGACGCGGACGGCACCCTCGGCGTCTTTTTCCAGGACTTCGCCTTCGTAGGCGCCGGGCACGCCGAAAGTGGCACCGGGCGGGAGTTTTTTTCCGGGGCGCAGGAGGCACCACCAAGTCTGGCCGTCCACGGCGGGGCGTAGAAGCAGGCACTCGACGGCGCCGCCGGTGGGCCGGTGAGCGAGGAGGCGGGCGGGCAGGACAGCGGCGTTGTTGCGGAAGAGGGTGTCTCCAGGGCGCAAATACTCGCCGAGATCGGTGAAGTGGCGGTGTTCGATCCTGCGCTCGGCGCGATGCACGACAAGCAGTCGGGAGGCGTCGCGGCGGGCGGCGGGGGTTTGCGCGATCAGGCGGGCCGGGAGGACGTAGTCGAAGAGGTCGGTGGAGAGCGGAGGCATCGGAGCGGTTTAGGACGATCAGAGACGGCAGATCAGGAGCTCGCGCTCGAAGATCATCTCCTTGGGAAGGTGGGAGTGCAGGTCGAGGAAGAGCTCCTCGTGGCCGATGAGCTCGGCGCGCCAGGCCTTGGGGTCGAGGGCGGTGAGTTGCTCGAAGCGTTCGCGGGGGAAATCGAGGCCGGTCCAGTCGAGGTCGTCGTAGCGGGGCATCCAGCCGAGGGCGGTTTCGCGGGCGCGGCACCGGCCTTGGCAGCGGCCGACGATCCAGCGGAGGATGCGGAGATTTTCGCCGAAGCCGGGCCAGAGGAATTTGCCGTCCTCGCCCTTGCGGAACCAGTTGACGTGGAAAATCCGCGGTGCCTCGGCGAGGCCGCGCTGCATCTTGATCCAGTGGCGGAAGTAGTCGCCCATGTGGTAGCCGCAGAAGGGCAACATGGCCATGGGGTCGCGGCGGACCTGGCCAAGGGTGCCGGCGGCGGCGGCGGTCATTTCCGAGCCCATGGTGGCACCGGCATAGACGCCGCCGGACCAGTTGAAGGTTTGGTAAACCAGGGGCGTAGTGGTGGCGCGGCGACCGCCGAAGATGATGGCTGAAATGGGCACGCCGGCGGGATTTTCCCAGTCGGGGTCTATGGTGGGGCACTGCGCGGCGGGAGCGGTGAAGCGGGAGTTGGCGTGGGCGGCCTTGGCCCCGGTGACCTTCGCGATCTCGGGGGTCCAGATTTTGCCCTGCCAGTCGGTGCACATGGCGGGCGGGGTGTCGGTCATGCCCTCCCACCAGACGCCGCCCTCGGGGGTGAGGGCGCAGTTGGTGAAGATGGCGTTTTTGGCCAGCGCGGCCATGGCGTTGGGGTTTGTTTTGAGCGAGGTGCCGGGGGCGACGCCGAAGAAGCCGGCCTCGGGGTTGATGGCGCGCAGGCGGCCGTTGGCGTCGGGGCGGAGCCAGGCGATGTCGTCGCCCACGGTGGTAACCTTCCAGCCCTGGGCGGCGAGGGCGGCGGGGGGCACGAGCATGGCGAAGTTGGTCTTGCCGCAGGCGGAGGGGAAGGCGGCGGCGACGTAGGCTTTTTCACCGTCGGGGTTTTGCAGGCCGAGGATGAGCATGTGCTCGGCCATCCAGCCCTCGTCGCGCGCCATGGCGGAGGCGATGCGCAGGGCGAAGCATTTTTTTCCGAGCAGGGCGTTGCCGCCGTATCCGGAACCGTAGGACCAGATCTCGCGGGTCTCGGGGAAGTGGACGATGTATTTGTCCGGGTTGCAGGGCCAGGGAACGTCCTGGGAGCCGGGGGCGAGGGGGCGGCCGACCGAGTGCATGCAGGGCACGACGCGTTTTTCGTCTTTGTCGATCTCGGCGAAAACGGGCGCGCCGATGCGGGCCATGATGCGCATGTTGACCACCACGTAGGGCGAGTCGGTGAGCTGCACGCCAATCTGGGAGAGCGGGGAGCCGACCGGGCCCATGGAGAAGGGCAGCACGTAGAGGGTGCGTCCGCGCATGCAGCCGGCGAAGAGGCCCTTGAGCTTTTTGCGCATCTCGTAGGGCTCGACCCAATGGTTGGTCGGGCCGGCGGCGTCCTTGGAGAGGGAGCAGATGAAAGTGCGGTCCTCGACGCGGGCGACATCGGAGGGATCGGAGCGGGCGAGGAAACAGCCCGGCCAGGTCTGTTCGTTTAACTTGGTAAAGGTACCGGCGGCGACGAGACCGGCGCAGAGGGAATCGTATTCCTCGGGTGAGCCGTCCACCCAGTGGATGGCGTCGGGCTGGGTGAGCGCGGCCATCTTCTCGACCCAGCGCAGGAGATGTTTGTTGGTGGCGAGCGGGGCAGAGACGTCGCGGGAGAGCGTGGGCATAAGATTAGGCGCTTACCCTGACGGAAGCTATCGTCGGGGTAAACGGTTAATCCCGTTTGTGCGGTCAGGCCCGCACCTGGCCGGTGCCGTCGAGCAGGTATTTGTAGGAGCAGAGCTCTTTGAGGCCCATGGGGCCGCGGGCGTGGAGGCGGTCGGTGCTGATACCGATTTCGGCACCGAAGCCGAATTCGAAGCCGTCGTTGAAGCGGGTGCTGGCGTTCCAGGGCACCACCGCGCTGTCCACCGCGGCTTGGAAGCGGCGGGCGGCGGTTTCGTCGGCGGTGATGATGGCGTCGGTGTGGCCGGAGCTGTCGCGGTTGATGGTGGCGATGGCGGTTTCTAGGTCGGGCACGATGCGCACGGCTATGACGAGATCGAGGAACTCGGCGGTGTAGTCAGCGGAAGAAGCGGGGAGCAGGGAGCTGGGAGCGGGGAGCGCGGAGCTGGGAGCGGAGGCGAGTAGGGCGAGGGAGGCGGGGTCGCAGCGGAGTTGCACACCCTTGGCGGCGAGGGCGGCTGCTAGGCGCGGGAGGACGAGGGGGGCGGCGGCGGCGTGAACGAGGAGTTGCTCGGCGGCGTTGCAGACGCCGGGGCGTTGTGTTTTGGCGTTGAGCAGGATGGCCTCGGCCATGGCGGGGTCGGCGGACTGGTCCACGTAAACGAAGCACACGCCGGTGTAGTGTTTGATGACCGGGATGGTGGAGTTTTG
>CANIWJ010000102.1 GCA_947471035.1 Verrucomicrobiota bacterium | reverse complement strand
TCCATGTTCCAGGTCGGAGCCGACAACGCCCGCGCCGTGCTCCGCCAGTCCGGCACCGGCGGCGTCACCTTCTCGTTCTTCGGCTACAACACCGCCGCCCCCAACTCCGCCCACACCTTCGACGGCGGCGCCTGGACCCTCGGTCAGATCGGCCAGAACAACTCCGGTGCCCAGGCCAGCGGTACCTACACGCTCACCAACGCCGCCGACGTCACCATCTCCACCAACGGCACCTTCGCCCACGGCACCTGGCGCGTCCTCAACGGTTCGCTGCGCTTTGCCTCCGCCATCAGCGTGCTGCACGGCAGCGCCACCGGCACCAACACTTCCCTCGTCCTGCAAGTGGACAACTCCGGCGGCGGCCCCGGCCTGCTCACCGCCACCGGCGGCCTCACCCTCGCCGACGGCGGCTCCATGACCAACGCCAACTCCCTGACCATCGGCACCGGCGGCACCGTCATCCTTGCAGGCGGCCTCACCCTCGGAAGCACGACCGCCCGCACCGCCGAGACCGACACCGTCAACCTCACCGGCGGCGAGCTCTCGCTCAGCGGCACCCTCGCCGCCGCTGCCGCCACCACCGGCCAGACCCGCACCTTCAACTGGACCGGCGGCCAGCTCACCGCCGCCGTCATCACCCCGTCCGCCGGCTTCGCCACCCCCGCATCCGGTGGCGTCACCCCCACCGGCCTCAACCAGACTGCCGGTATTCTCGCCCCCGGCGATATCGCCATTCCCGGTCGCACCACGAACAACGGCAACTACACCCTGGCCAATCCCGGCATTCTCGCCCTCGACCTCGGCGGCACCACCGCCGCCACCGTTTTCCAAGGCACCGCCAGCCAGTTCGACAATCTCGTCGTCACCGGCACCACCTCCCTCGGCGGCCAACTGTCCGTCTCTCTTGGCAACAGCTTCATCCCGGCCAACTCCGCCACCTTCACCATCCTCACGTCCACCGGCACGCTGACCGGTGCCTTTGCCAACGCCCCCTTCGGCTCCCGTCTCATCACCTCCGGCGCGGAAGGCAGTTTCCTCGTTTCCCAGATCGGCAATACCGTCACCCTTTCCGACTACGCTTCGCTTACCCCGCTGGAATCCTGGCGGCAGGCCGCCCTCGGCTCCATCGCCAATACCGGCACCGCCGCCAACGCCGCCGACCCCGACCGCGACGGCCTGCCTAACCTGCTCGAATACGCCCTCGGCACCTCGCCCACCTCAGCCTCCGCCACTTCCGCGCCGTCCATCTCCCTCCTCCCCGCCCCCGCCTCCAAACTCCAGCTCAGCTTCCTCCGCGCCCGTTCCGACCTCACCTACACCGTCGAAGCCAGCTCCGACCTGTTTAACTGGGCAGTTATCGCCACCAACCCGGGCACCGTCAGCTCCAGCGTCCCCGTCACCGTGGCCGATACGGTGACACCCGCCCCCCGCCGCTTCCTTCGCCTTCGTGTTTCCAATCCATGATCCAGCTCCCCTCATCCGTCATTCGCCGTTGGTTATCGGACATTACTCCTGCGAAAAATAGCTTTCCCGCCCTCTGCCTTGTCCTGGCTTTGCTGCCCCGGTTATGCGCCGAGCCCGTTCCAGAAACCGGCCGGAGCCCGTCCGTCGAGAGCTTGTCCGTCTCCGAGGAAGACCGAGACCGCCGCCTCGCCGCCTGGCGCGAGGCCCGTTTCGGCATGTTCGTCCACTGGGGTGTGTACTCTCACTTGGAAGGCACCTGGCGCGGCCAGCCCAACCCTGGTTACGCCGAACACATCCAGCGCGCCAAAAAGATCTCCCTGGCCGACTACCGCAAAGAGGTGATCGAGCCGTTCAACCCCGTCCGCTTTGACGCCGACGAATGGATACGCCTGGCCCGCGACGCCGGCATGGGCTACTTCATCGTCACCGCGAAACATCACGACGGCTTCGCCATGTTCGATTCCCGGGCAAGCGACTACACCATCGTCAAGGCCACCGCCTATGGCCGCGACCCCATGCCCGCCCTGCGCGACGCTTGCCGGAAATACGGGGTGAAATTCGGCTTCTACTACTCCCACGCCTTCGACTGGGGCGAGGAAAACGCCCCCGGCAATGATTGGGATTACCAGAATCCGGGCGGCGACAAACTCCTCCACGGCTCCAAATGGTGGCTGACCGATACCGCCTTCCTTCCCAAGGCGCGTCGCTACGTGGACCAAAAGGCGATCCCCCAGATTCTCGAACTCATCCGCCAATACCAGCCCGACCTCCTTTGGTTCGATACCCCGCACAAACTGCCGGACGAGGAAAACCTGCGCATCATCGCCGCCGTGCGCCAGGCCGCCCCGCACATCCCGATTAACAGCCGGGTCATCAGCTCGCAGCCTCGCTTCAAAAACCTCAGCGACTACGCCTCCACCACGGACAAGCCGGCCGAGTTTCGCCCGCAAGCCGGCGACTGGGAAGGCATTCCCACCACCAACGAGTCCTACGGCTACAACCGCAACGACCTCACCCACAAGCCTCCCGGTCATTTCATTGGCCTGCTCGCCAAAGCCAGTGCACGCGGCGGCAACCTGCTGATGAACATCGGCCCCCGCGCCGACGGTTCCATCGATCCCAAGGACGTCGCGATCCTGCAGGGCATCAGCCAGTGGTGGCGGATAAACGGTGAATCCATTCACGGCACCACCCGCACTCCGCTGCCCGCCCAGGCGTGGGGCGAGACCACCCGGAAGGGCAACCGACTCTACCTCCATGTGCTCCAGTGGCCTGAGGACGGCCGCCTTACCATCGGCGGTCTGCTGACCCCGATCACCAAGGCGTGGCTGCTCGCGAATCCCGACCAAGCGTTGGAGGTCAACGGAAACACCCTGACGCTTCCCCCTTCCGCCTCCGATGCGACCGATAGCGTCGTCGCGGTGGAGTGCGTCGGGGAGCCCCGGGGCGAAGCCCGCCGCCTCCTCGTTTCTAACCAGCCCATGGATACGCTGCGCGCCTTCGATGCCGACCTCTCGGGCGGACTTCAATACGGGCAGGGCAAAGCCCCCAACGCCTGGGTCACCGGTTGGAAAACCACCCGCGAGGCGGTGAGCTGGCCGGTGCGAGTCGCCCGCAAAACCACCTATCAACTCACCGTGCATTACGAAGCGCCCGAAGCCGATCAGGCCAGGATCGTGGAAGGCGACGCCGGAAAAGAGCAGTCGGGCGCCCGCCGGGGCGCTGGCGGCACTTACCTGGTTTTCCTTGGCGGCCGGACCATTCGGCACGCCGTGAGCCCGGGTCCCTGGGTGAGCGACGCGCTGGGCGAAATCACCCTGGAGGCCGGTGATACCGAAATACGGATCGCCGCCGAGACCATCACCGGCGAAGAGCTTTTCCGGCTGCGCTACATCACCTTGGTGCCGGTCAAACCCTGAGCACCCCGCACCACCTCATTCGTCATTCCGCGCCGCCCCAGCGGCGCGGCTTGCTCCGGGCTCGCCGCCTGCTCACAACCGAGCCCGCATGGCCCTTCCCTCCGAGATCGCCGCCCTCATCGCCACCTTCGCCGCCAACGAGGCCGACTACACCGAGGCCTACAAGGACGTCATTCAGGAGGACGCCCTCAAAATCGGCGGCGAGACCAAGGCCCCCGACTACTCCTTCCGCATCGGAGATCACAGCCGGGTTTGGCGCGTAAACTCGCCATCTTAGCTCCGCTCACTTTTCCTAATTGCATGATCCATGTCCTTTCCACACCCGAAGCCGGTGTTGTTTACACCAAGCCGTGGATGGTCGCGCTCATTCTGGATCTTGCGGGCTACACCCCTGATCGCGACTTGGGCCGAATGGTCGCCGTAGAGCCCTCCGCCGGCAATGGAGCTTTTCTTGAAGAGATGGTTCGCCGCATCGTCGCCTCCTGCCGCCTTTACGGCACGCCGCTGAACGAAACAGAAGAAGCTATTCGCGCCTACGAGATCAATTCTGACGCCGCGCAAAGCGCTGCTGAAGTCGCCACCCGCACTTTGATCGAGCTGGATGTCCCCGAGTCGCTCGCCGTCCACCTCGCGCAATCATGGATCAAGGAAGTCGATTTCCTAGAAGCCTCCCTCGGCTTCCCCGTCGCCGATTTCGTGGTCGGCAACCCGCCCTATATTCGGCTTGAGGAAATCCCCTCTGCCAAAGCCGCCCTCTACCGCTCTTTCAGCGCCATGCGTGGTCGTGCCGATATCTACATCGCCTTTTATCAGGCCGCCCTACTGCAACTGAAGCCCGGCGGCGTATGCGCCTTTATCTGCGCCGACCGCTGGATGCTCAACGACTACGGCAGCGGCCTGCGCGAATTCATCACCACCCAAGGCTACAACGTCCGCTCCGTTATCGAGACCCACGATGTCGCCGCATTTGAAAGCGAAGTCTCCGCCTACCCCGCCGTCACCGTGATCACACGCGAGCCACAAGGCCCGGTCATCGTCGCCAAGGCTTTGCCCGGCATCGAAACCGCCGCCCGAGCCGCCTTGCTCGACCAGATCGCCCACGCTCGCTCCAGCCCCAGCCTCCGCGTGGCTCGTTTCGCCGAATGGTTTCACGATGGCGAACCCTGGCCCTGCTCTTCGCCAGAAGCGCTGCAACTCCTCAAACACCTCGAAGCCACTTGCCTGCCCCTCGAAGATAAAACCACCGGCACCAAGATAGGCATCGGCGTGGCGACCGGAGCAGACCGCGTGTTTATCACTTCCCAAAAGCCCGACATCGAGCCCGACCGCTTGCTCCCTCTCGCACTCGCTTCCGACCTCGCAAGCGGACGCGTCCGCTGGTCCGGCCACTACCTCGTCAACCCGTGGAACGAGCACGGTCTCGTTGACCTCGCCGACTACCCGCGCCTCGCCGCATACTTGGAGCCGCACCGCGCCCTGCTCGGCGATCGACACACCGCCAAAGACCGTCCGCACCATTGGCACAAGACCATCGACCGAGTCACTCTCGCGCGCACCACGCAGGAAAAACTATACATCGCCGACATCAAAGACCGCCTCCTCCCGGCGCTCGATACCGGTGAAACCTACCCGCAACACAACCTCTACTGGATCACCTCGGAAAAGTGGGACCTGCGCGTTCTCGGAGCTCTGCTCATGTCGGCCGTCGGCGAGTTTTTTATTCACTGTTACGGAGTGCGCATGCGTGGCGGTTTTCTGCGTTTTCAGGCCCAATACCTCCGCCGTATCCGCGTGCCCGATCCCGCAAGCCTCAGCCCCGAATTGACCCAGCAACTCCGCAACGCCTTCGACCGTCAGGACACCGCCGCCGCCACCCGCGCAGCACTCCAAGCCTACGGCATTACCTCGATTCCCCGCTAACTCGCCCCGCTCTAAATTCCTATGGCCCTCAACCTCGCGAACTACGAAAAAAAGGCGGCGCAATCGGTGAAAGCGTTCTGGGGCAACCGCGACGCGGCTCGGCAAAAACAAATTGAAGCCGGCAAATCCGATACCGGCAGTCGTGGCGCGGTCACAGGAGGCAAAAACATGGACGGCTTCGTCGCGCTGATGATAGACCTAATCCAAGCCAACGGACTCAAGGATGCGACCATCGTGCGAGAAGGTCGCATTCCCCTCACGTTGCCCGGTTATTTTCGCCCGACCAAGATGTGGGATATGCTCGTGCTCCGTGAAAGCCGACTCGTCGCCGCGCTGGAACTGAAATCCCAAGTCGGATCCTTCGGTAATAACTTCAACAACCGCACCGAAGAAGCCATCGGCACCGCGCAAGACCTGTGGACGGCTTTCCGGGAAGGATCATTCGGTGACGCACCGCGTCCATTCGTCGGCTGGTTGATGCTAGTGGAAGATGCCCCCGGCTCCCGCCGCCCCATTCGCGACCGCAGCCAGCACTTCCCCGTGCGCGCCGAATTTCAAGGCGCGTCGTATATCGAACGCTACAACCTGCTCTGCAAAAAACTCGTGCAGGAACAACTCTACACCACGACGGCGGTGCTGGCATCCCCGCAGACCGCGATCAAGACTGGCAAATTCTCTGACGTCAGCGACATGACGAGTCTCAAAACTTTTGTCACCAGCTTTGCAGGCCACATCGCCTCGGAAGCTGCGCGGTGATCGGCAAAACTCGACTAGCCCAACCCCCACCGCGCCCAAGCCGCCGCGCAATCCCCGCACGAGAAAGACGCCTTGGCGAAGCAGATCACCGCGACCGACCGCCCAGATCGCCGCCTTGGTTTATCAGCTCTATAATCTCACGCCCGAAGAAATCGCCCTCGTCGAAGGCAGCATCTAAAACTAAATCCTACTTAACTGCAGATCGTGCAGATTAGCATAGATATTAAAACCCCAAGCCGCTCAGCTCCAATCCCTCCGTCATCTGTGCCCATCTGTGTAATCTGTGGCTAAAAAACACCGAGTCTGTATCAACCCCGCACTCTTTCCACCGCTTTTCCGATCACATTTTCTCATGTCCTCATTCACGCCACCCGCAATCCACGTAGAGTACGGTCGTGTGCAGGCGCTGGAAATACGTCGCACCACCCACCAAGGCGTCATGCGGCCGATATGGAGCCGGAGTGGGCGATGGTGCGGCTTACATCGTAAAGGCTTATTCGAGCGCGGGTAACTGGCCGCTTCAGGCGGAGTGGATTTGCGCCCGCCTCGGGCGTTTGCTCGGCTTGCCCATCCCGAACTATCGACAGGTCTGGGTCTCAGAAGAACTCACCGAAGCCTGGTTGGCTAATGGCGGTCACTTTATTGAGCCCGGTTTGGCGTTTGGTTCACAGTATGTAAACCATCCCGCCGATTTTAACGAAGAGCTTTTGCGACGTTTATCAACCGAGGATCAAACTCGTTTGATCGCCTTTGACTGGTGGATACGCAACGCCGACCGCACCCTGAAAAATCCCAATCTGGTATGGAGTCATCTGGAAGCGCGGCACTACATAATCGACCATGAAAAAGCGGGCGATCATCGAGACTCCGATGCCTTTTGGCACGATCACCTTTGTGCGAAGCAGCATCTTTGGTTGCCGGAGTCCACGCTCTCCGTGATGCGCCAGGCGGTGGGCCATATCCCAGCCATCAAGGCCGAACTCCCTGCGGAGTGGACAAGCAAGGGCGAAGAGCTAGAATGGTTTTTCACCCACTTGAAAGACAGCGTCCAAAACCAACCGACCCGAGACTGGAGGCCTCATGATTAAACGACTCGCCTGCCACTACTCCGTATTGCGCTTTTGTCCCTATCCCGAAACCGACGAGTTTGTGAACGTAGGCATACTGCTCGCCTGTCCGGCAACGGGATATCTGGATTTTCGTCGCATGCGAACCCGTGCGGCAAGGGTAAGTGATTTTTTCCCGAATTGGATTCAGCTTTGTTCAAAGCGGTGGTGGAAAGCTGCGACAGTGCGTTTGCCCAGTTTCGTAATCTCGCGACCAATGATCAATTGTTGACCGATTTCGAGGTCAGGCGGCATCGGGAGTTATTTGCCCACCTCGCGCGTCCGCGTGAGTCGATTTTAAACTATAGCGAGCCTCGCGTAATATTGAGCGAGGCTCCTTCCGAAACCCTCCGCGAATTATTCCAGACCTACGTGGAAAGGAGCTTTGCCAAGACAACCGAATACAAGGAAACGGTGATGGCCAGGCGTTTGGAACGGCTGCTGCGTAATCACTCGCTCATGGGCGCCTTCAAAAGCAACGCCCGCGTGGGTGATGAACGTTTCCATGTCACCTTTTCCCTTGCCCGTCCTTCCGAAGAGACCGGAAGACCGGCCTTGCGTGCGATACGCGCTCTGCACCTCGACAAGGCCGAGCCCACCGATCTGTTCCAACACGCCGACGGTTGGCTAAATAACGTGCGCCGTCTGCGTGAATTTGGCACTCAGCCGCAAAACATGCTTTTCGTGCTCACCCCACCCTCTGACTTGGCCACGGCAAGTGGCTCGGCCTATAAACGCGTGTTGGCGGATTATAAGAATGCAGAAATTCCCGTTGTAACGGATTCAGCCTCCGACGCGGTGCTGGCCTTCGCCCAAGCTTAGGGAGGTTTGCGCTTCACGGCTTCCGACCAAGGGCAGGAATCAAGACCTGTTAATAATGCCTACGAATTACAGACATGCCATGACCACTCACCTCACTCGCAACGAACGGGAAAAATGCGTCATGGCCCGCGTGCAGCGTGGCGGCCGGCGGCTTCAGGAGAACTTTTCGATTAAGAAACACGGCTCTTGGGAAGCCGCCGAAGTAGCGGCGCGGCAGTGGTTGGCCCCGATTCTGCCGACATTACCACCCATGCCGACGAGCAAGGATCGCATGACCAAGCGTAATCACTCCGGCGTCGTCGGCGTGCATTTCACCGATGGCAAGCGGGTGCTCAAATCCGGCATCGAGGCGGAATATCCCTGCTACATCGCCCGTTGGCCGAGTTGCAAAGGCGGCGTGTCCTTCATGCTCTCCACCTACAACGGTGAGGACAACGCCTTCCTCCATGCCTGCATCTGCCGGAAGCTGGAAACCAAAGACCGAGCCGCCGTTGAAGAAGCCGTTCGCACGCTTAGCCCTGCCGACCGAGCCGCCCTCCTCGCCCGCAAGCACCCGGCTCAGCCGGTTTGATCCATTTTATACCTCGCAAGCCTGCGATTCTTGGTGTCCCGGCGATTATGCGTAAATTTGCCCCTTATTTCGTTTTCTTGCGCAGTATTAGAAATCGTTAAGCAGGCCGCTATCGTGCGCAAGCGCTGCGAGTTAGGACTCGATCGGGCTTCTTGCTCATCTCGACCAACCGATATGGCGTAGAAACAGCCCGCTATCTCATATCGGCGCTCCCTTACCTTATATCGACGGTCTTCTATGGTATAGAGGCTAGTTTCTATCAGGTGGGATGCGTCCGATATGTCATATCGGACGCCTCCCACCTCAATTCAACAGGATTTGAGGCCGTTTCCATCGAGTCTAACTGCTTAAGACGCTATTCCATTAAATTTTTACGGGAAATCATCGTCTCCGGGGCCAGACTTTATGCAATAGGGCGTGCCCTTGATGTAAGTCGCTGGAAATAAAATCTAATAGGTTACAACCAAGAGGCGGAACTGGCTGCCAAAATGCTGTTTATGCGGTGAACGCCAATTAAAAGCGTTAAACATTAACCCATAAAACAAAATCCAGCCATGCCTACCATCCATGCACCGGACGATGTCCGCGACCAAGCCAAGTCCATCATCAAAATCTTTCAGACCACGGCCGATCTGAAGATCAAGGTGGATAAGAAAGACTTCACCGCCGCCGATCTCGTGACCCTGGAGGCCGAGGTTAAGACAGCCGATGATCTGGTGGAGGCCAAACGCATCGAGCTCACCCCGCTGCTCAACGCCCGCAACGAAAAGGCCACCCGCCTGAACACCGTGCTGGTGCAGGCGCGCAAGGCCATCGCGGGCTACTTCGGCGAAGACTCCGACGAGTACGAACTCGTCGGCGGCACGCGCAAGAGCGAGCGCAAGTCTCCCGGTCGTCGCATCACGCCCAAACCCGCCAAGCCCTAACACCCTGCGAGGGCCGGACCAAGAGTCCGGCCCTCACTTATTTTATGCACTTATTGAAACGTGGAAACCGCGGCTTTGCCGTGGAGACGGTTATTCTCGTCGGCGCACTGGTGGCGGGCGCGGGCTGGTTTGGGGTGCGGGAGTTCGGGCATGCGGTCAAAGAGATGAAGCAGGAGCACGCCGTCTCTGTTGCCAACGAAGCCACCACCCAGGCCAAAGGGGATGCGGTTACCGCGCTCGCCAGCCGCGACGCCGCCACCGCCGCTCTCGCCACGGAGAAAGCGACGCGCGCAAAGGTGGAGGCCGATGCCGCCGCCGTCGGCAAAACCATCCAGCGCTCCGCCGTCGAAGGCGCGGTGGCGGCGGAGCAACTGCCGGAATCGAAACAACGCGACCACCTGCTGGATCGCTTTTCCGAGATAGACGAGGCCTCGCGCGGCCTCTACGGCAATCTCACTCCCGCCGAGATTCAGGGCTGGCGTCAGCTCACGCTCGATGCCCTCGCAGGAAAAGCCGAGGCGCAGGCGCGGCTGGATGGGCAAATGTCGGAAATCAAAGGTTTGAAAGAACAGCTCCTCATCGCCCGCACCCAGCATGACGCCGCCCAGAAACGAGCCGACGACGCCCAGGCCAAGGCCGACAGCGAGCAGAAGAAAGCCACGGATTCCGTGATTGTGGCCCAGAAAAAGACCGCTCTGGTCGAGAGTCTTTTCGAGGAAAACACCGGCCTCTCGACGCTGCTCTCCGGGATCAAATTGATCCTTTTTTCCGTGGCGGGGGTGTGGGTGCTGGGGGTGTTGCTCAAGAGTGTCGCCATCGCGCTGCCTACCGGCGGCGGTGCCACGGGGGTAATGCACCTGCTGGCGAATACCTTTGGCGGCCTGCTCTCTCCGCTATCGGTGCTGGGCGAGTCGCGCTCCCGCCGTGAGACGCAGAAACTGGTGGAAAGCACGGGGGTATTTATCGCCGATGCACGCAAGGACATGCCCGAGGTGGCAAAGAAGATCACCGACGGTCTGGATATCGCCTTGTCGCCCGCGCACCAGCAGCGGGTTAACGAAGCTTTTTTGAATATCCACAGAAAGCGCGGTGCCGAGGCTGCCGTTGCCGAGGCCAAGGCGGCACACCGTTGACCGCGATACGCCTGAGGCCCGGACCAAGCATTGCTTTAACGTGATCTTTACCGGGCATTAAACCGCCTGCTAGCTCCTGCTCTCCCCGTGGGCAAGCCGACTCCCGGCTTGCCTAAAGTCGGCTCGCTCTCTTTGCCTAATTTTGCGCGGCAAGCATTTCGCCAATCTGCGCCCTCCCACCCGCCACCCAGCCACCCAAACCCGGCACATCCTTTTCGCGCAGCTTCGGCTGCTGTCCGACTCAAAACCTAGGAAATTTTGGAGGACACAACAAAACGCATCGAAACGCGCCCCGACCTGGGGCGCATCGAAAGCGCCTTGTTGTGGGCTCTCCTAGGTGCCTGAGTCGGGGCGTTAGTAAGTGCGTCCCTCTTTTATGTCCTCAGTGCACCGTTTCTTATTCATTTTCCGTTTGGCTCTCGGATTTGCCGCCGCTGGACTGGGCCTGTCGGCGCAAACGACTTTTTACGACTGGCAGCCGACCGTGTTTGCCGAGGCGGACTGGTATAACGAAGCGGTGAGTGGCGTGGCTGCCGACCCCGACCTCGACGGGCTGCGTAATCTGGAGGAGTTTGTGTTTTACACCCCGCCGCTAAGCGCCAACTCAGCCACCCTCGCGCCCCGCTTGGAACAGGTCGGCTCCAATCTCACCCTGACCTTCCGCCAGCGCCAGGGATTGGCGGATGTCGATATTCGCCTGCAAGGGTCGGATACGTTAACCAGTTGGATAACCTATAACAACCTTACCGAGGTCGATCGAGTCGCCTTCTCCGGCTACGATGAAGTGACTTTGCTCGATCCCCAGCCCTATTCCAACGCCGCGCCTGCGCGGCGTTTTTTGCGCCTTCGTCTTGAAACGCCGGTTCCCACCGAACTTCGCCCGCCGGTGCAGCTTTCCCTCGGGTTGGCTCCCGCCGCGCCGCAG
>CANIWJ010000101.1 GCA_947471035.1 Verrucomicrobiota bacterium | reverse complement strand
GGCGCGGCATCGCCACGCGCTACGCCAAGCGAGCTTCATCCTTCTTGGCTGCCGTCCAATTCCGCTGCGCCCTTCTCTGGGCTGAAATCTCGTGACGACACGCTCTAGAATAAAAGGCGCACTGTCCCTTTATCTCGGGATCGACGCATAGCCCGACGACCGCGCTTTCCTTTTGCCCGCTTCTGCGCCTAGTTGCGCACAGCCTTTCCCTCTACGTGTCCACTTCCGCCTCGCCTTCCACTCCCGCAACGTCCGTCCGACCGCTCTCGCTCGGGGTCATTTTTCTGACGCTCTACATCGACCTGATCGGGTTCTCCATCGTCTTCCCGCTCGGCCCTGACCTTCTCCGCCACTACCTAGCCACCGACGGACAATCCGGCCTGCTCCTTTCCCTCCTCACCGGCATCGACAATCTCGCCCGGTCCCTCGGCAACACCACCCATCTGCCCGAGGTGCTCTTTGGCGGCATCGTCGCCTCCGTTTTTTCCGTTCTCCAGTTCATCTTCGCCCCCTTCTGGGGCACCCTGTCTGACCGCGTGGGCCGCCGCCCCATCCTGCTCTACACCGTGGCCGGCACCGCACTCAGCTACGCGCTCTGGGCGGTAAGCGGCAGTTTCTGGCTCTTCCTCGCCGCCCGCGTGCTGGCCGGTCTCTTCGGCGGCAACCTCTCCGTCGCCACCGCCGCCGTCGCCGACGTCACTTCCCGCGCCGAACGCAGCAAGGCCATGGGCCTCGTCGGTGCCGCCTTCGGCCTCGGCCTCGTCACCGGCCCCTTGGTCGGCGCGCTCAGCGCAAAATTCAACCTGCTCGACACCTGGCCCGCCCTCGCCGCCTGGGGCGTGAATCCCTTCACCGTACCCGCCCTCGTCGCCTTTGCCCTGAGCGTGGTCAACGTCTTCTGGATCCGGGCCCGCTTCAGCGAAACCTTGCCCCCCGCCTCCGCCGGCCGCTCCGCCGAGCCCCGCCTGCGCAATCCCCTGCGCGCCATCCTCGGCCTCGACAACGCCGCCATTCGCGGGGCCAACCTCGTGGGTTTTCTCTACCAACTCGCCTTCGTCGCCATGGAGGCCTCCCTCGTTTTCGTCAGCGCCGAGCGCTTCCACTACGGCCCGATGGACAACGGCAAACTCATGGGCTTCCTCGGCGTCTGCTCCATCATCACTCAAGGCTACATCGTGCGTAAACTGATCGGCCGGGTGAAAGAAACCCGCCTGCTCGCCATCGGCCTGCTCTTCTCCACCGCCGGCCTGCTCGGCGTCGGTTTCGCCCCCACCCCCGGAGTGCTCTACGCCGCCGTCGCCGCCCTCGCTTTTGGCGGCGGATTGATCAACCCCGCCAATACCGGCCTCATCTCCCTCTACGCCACCGCCGAGGAACAGGGTCGCGTGCTCGGCATCTATCGCTCGCTCGGCTCCCTCGCCCGCGCCGTCACCCCGATCTGCGCCGGCATCCTCTACTGGACCGCCGGAGCCTCCACCCTCTACACCGTCGCCGCCGTTCTGGCTCTCGCCGCCTGCGCCGCCACCTTCCGCCTGCCCCAGCCCGCCCGCTAAACTCACCCACCCACCACAAAACCCGTTTGCCTGCCACGCCCGAACCGGGCTGCACTTAACCCTTTTCCATGTCCGCCTCCGCCGTTCTTCCCGTCCCGCCCGAGTCTCTCCCCAACGCCGCCGGCCGCTTCGGTGCCTTCGGCGGCTGCTACGTGCCCGAGACGCTCATGACCGCGCTCAAGGAGCTCGGTGAGGTTTACGAGACCGCCCGACACGATCCCGCCTACCGCGCCGAGCTGCTGCGCCACCTCAAGGAATTCGCCGGCCGCCCCACCGAGCTTTACTTCGCCGAACGCCTCACCGCCCACTGCGGCGGGGCCAAAATCTACTTCAAACGCGAAGACCTGCTCCACACCGGCGCACACAAGATCAACAACGCCATCGGCCAGGTCCTGCTCGCCAAACGCATGGGCAAGCCCCGCATCATCGCCGAGACCGGCGCGGGCCAGCACGGCGTGGCCACCGCCGCCGTTTGCGCCAAATTCGGCCTCAAATGCCGCGTTTACATGGGCGCGGTGGACATGGAGCGCCAGGCCCTGAACGTCTTTCGCATGCGCCTGATGGGAGCCGAAGTCGTCGGCGTCGAGGCCGGCCAGAAAACCCTCAAGGACGCGGTCAACGAAGCCATGCGCGACTGGGTGACCAACGTGCGCGACACCCACTACATTCTCGGCTCCGCCCTCGGCGCGCATCCCTACCCCATGATGGTGCGGGATTTTCACCGCGTTATCGGCCAGGAAGCCCGTGCCCAGATGCTGGAACGCGAAGGCCGCCTGCCCGATGAGATCATCGCCTGCGTCGGCGGCGGCTCCAACGCCATGGGCGTATTCTTCGATTTCCTTAAAGACGAACAGGTCCGCCTAGTCGGCGTCGAAGCCGGCGGCCACGGTATCAGCAAGGGCGAACACGCGGCCCGTTTCGAAGGCGGCAAACTCGGCGTGCTCCAAGGCTGCAAGACCTACATCCTGCAAAATGACGACGGCCAGATCGAGCTCACCCACTCCATCAGCGCCGGCCTAGACTACGCCGCCATCGGACCCGAACACGCTTACTACCGCGATACCGGCCGCATCCGCTACGCCTACGCCTGCGACGACGAGGTAATGGAGACCTTTCAACTCTGCTCCCGCCTAGAAGGCATCATCCCCGCCCTCGAAAGCACCCACGCCATCGTCGAAGGCGTGAAACGCGCCCGCCAAATGCGCCCCGACGAAATCCTTCTCATCAACCTCAGCGGCCGCGGCGACAAAGACGTCAACCAGGTGGCGAAGCTTCTAGGCGTAAAATTATTCTAATCAACGCATGAACTCCATGACCGGCTTCGGCCGCAGCTCCGCTCCGCTCGGTGCCGCCACCCTATCCGTCCGCGTATCCTCGGTTAACCGCAAAGCCTTCGACCTCAAAATCTCGCTGCCCGAGGCCTGGACCGAACTCGAAACCCTCATCGCAGACGAGGTGCGCAAGGTCGCCGCTCGCGGGGCCATCCAGCTTCGCGTCGAACTCGCCGCCGCCAGCGGCGCGGGCGAAATCGATTTCGACGAACCTGCCGCCTCCGCCTGGCTGGCCCGCCTTCGCAGTTTTGCTGAGTCTCAAGGCCAAACCTTCGCCGCCGACCCACAAACCATCGCCAGCGTGGCCGCGCAATTCCGCCGACGCATCGAACCGCCCTCCGCCAGCGAATCCCAACCCACTGTGCTCGCCGCCGTGCGCGAGGCCCTCGCCGCCTTCGTCGTAATGCGCGCCACCGAAGGCGCGACGCTGGCCAAGGATTTCGACGCCCGCCTCACCCTGCTCGCCGAACACATTGAAGCCATCGCCGCCCGCGCCCCCGTCGTCGTAGTCGCCGCCCGCGAGGCCTTGTTGAAACGCCTGCGCGAAGCGGGTTTGGAACTGCGCATTGACGACGAACGTGTGCTTAAGGAAATCGCCCTCTTCGCTGACCGCTGCGACATCGCCGAGGAACTGACCCGTTTCCGCAGCCACCACGCCCAGCTCAAAAAACTGCTCGCCGGCCCGGGCGAGATCGGACGCAAAGCCGAATTTATTCTCCAAGAAATGGGCCGCGAGGTGAACACCACCGGGGCCAAGGCCAACGACTACGAAATCGCCCGCCGCGTCATCGAACTCAAGAACGAGCTCGAACGCATCAAGGAGCAGATCGCCAACGTGGAATAATCCCGAAGGCCTGAAAAACCGGCCTGACTTTAACGCAAAGTCGCCAAGCCACTAAGTTCGCAAGGACCTGAAAACAAAGGACTTCCTTGCATTTCTCTGCGCCTTTGCGCCTTAGCGTTAAAAGTCTGAATGGTATTAGCTGAATATCTCTTCGGTCTTAAAGAAGCGGGCGATCTCGATCTTGCCGTTTTCCTCGCTGTCCGAGGCGTGCACAACGTTCTTCATCATCTCGGTGCCGAAATCGCCGCGGATCGTGCCCTTGGCCGCCTTGCGCGAGTCGGTCGGCCCGAGCAAATCACGCACCGTGGCCACCACATTCTCGCCCCGCAGCGCGAGCACGATCACCGGACGCGAGCTCATGAAAGCTTCGATCTCGGGATAGAACGGCTTGTCCGCCACATGCGCATAGTGCTCGCGCAACTGCGTCGCGGTCAGGCGGGTCATCTTGCAGCCGACGATGTCGAAACCCGCTTTTTCAAAGCGGCTAACAACCTCGCCAACATGCTTCTGGTCCATGCAATCAGGCTTACAAATGATTAGGGATTTCTGCATAAAGCGGACCACTAACCACGCCCCGACCCCGCAAGGGAAGCCCTTTTTTAGCCCCGTCCGCCGCTCCGCCGGTTTTTAGGCTTTTACGCCTCCGCCCTCCGCCCAAGGTCGGTCACCAATCTTCCAACACCACTCATGCGCGAAATCTCCTCCGAATACGGCCGCGTCGTCGTTGCCCCCCAGTCCGAACTCTTTGCCGAAGCTTTGCGAATCACGCTCGCCAGTCAGCGCGCCGCCCGCCCCGGGCGTTTCCTCTGGGCGCTTACCGGCGGCAGCACCCCCACCGCGTTTTACAAGTGGTGCGTCGAGACCCGCGCCCTACCCGCCGACCTCGTCCAAGGCACCCACTTTACCGTGAGCGACGAACGCCATGTCCTGCTCTCCAGCTCCGAAAGCAATTTCGGCAACGCCGAGCGCCAGATGCTCGCCCCTCTGCAAGTCCCCACCGACCGCCGCCTGCCTTGGATGGTTGCGTGGCCCGTCGCCGAAGCCGCCGAGGCCTACCGCCGCTCCTTGCTCATCCTCGCCGGTCCCGGCCGCGCCTACGATCTCTGCTTCCTCGGCCTCGGAGACGATTGCCACACCGCCTCCCTCTTCCCCCAAACCCCCTTGCTTCAGGACGACGGCGACCTGCTCTTCGGCGGCCAGGAGGTCCCCGGCAAAGGCTGGCGTCTCACCATCACCCCTACCGGCCTGCGCGCCTGCGGTCAAATCGTGGTCATGGCGCTCGGGGCCGGAAAAAGCGAAGCCCTGCACCGCGTCCACCGCGGCCCGACCGATATCCTGAACGTGCCCTCGCAAATCCTCAAATCCTGCGCCGAACGCGTCGTCTGGCTGGTCGACGAACCCGCCGCCAGCCGCCTTTAACTCGACGCGGGGTGATCGCTTTCGAGTTTTGCCTTTCGACATTTACGCCCCGCTTAGTTCACTGCCCTAAACGTCGCCCCCATGCCCGCGCCCAAACTCATCGTTACGGTTTGCACCGCCAACATTTGCCGTAGTCCGATGGCCGAGGCCCTGCTCCGCCACGCCCTGCTCGCCGAAGCGGAGCCGCTGCGCTCCTGCAAGGTGGTCTCCGCCGGGGTGGCCGCGCGCAAAGGAGACAAAATCTCGCCCAACTCCGTGGAGGCCCTCGCCAAGGTCGGCCTGCGCGCCTCCGACCACCGCAGCCAGCCGCTCTCACACGAACTCATCGCCCAGGCTGATCTCGTGCTCTGCATGACCGAAAGCCACCGCGCCGTGATCAACCTGGAGGTAGAGCCCACCCCGCGTAACATTTTCCTCTGGCGCGAATTCACCCCCGGCAGAGGCAACAAAGAGATCGGCGACCCCTACGGCGGCTCGCTCAAGGACTACGAAGCCTGCCGCGACGAAATGGTGGACGCCCTGCCCAGCCTGCTCGCCTACCTGCGCAGCCTGTAAGTAAGAGATTCGTTTTTCGGCCTACTGGCTGAGTACCCGGCTAAACAGCCGCATCATTTGGTTCGTGCCGATCTGCTGCAAGGTCCCGTCCACCACCAAAGGCTCCACCAAGGGCAAAAACGCCTCCGCCGCCGCGCCCTCCGCCGCCGGACTGAGCAGGCGCAACACCCCCAGATTACGCGCTATCTCACCGCGCGCACCGAGCTCGAACCGCAGCGACAAGGGCTGCTGCACCAAAGTCCGCCCAGGCAAGGCCTGGATCGTGCCGGTGCCCGCCAGCTTGATTTCCGGCGCGCTCAAACGCAGCTCGCCCAGCTCGATGACTCCGCTGCTGCCCCGCCGCGCCGCGACGGTGAATTCGTCATACGGAAGATTCGATAACTGCCGCGCCACCGCGTTAAGCGCTGTCACCTGCGCCCCACGTTCCGCGAGCTGCGCATTGCCCGAAAGGGCCCCGGCCAAGCCCGCCAGCCCCGCCAGCGCCGAACCGGCCTTGGTGTAGCGGTTCGCATCCAGATTAAACGCCCGCAACACCCCGGCGCGTCCGCTGAGGTTGATGTCCGCCGCTGCCGCTCTCGCCGCCGCCGCCGGATCGGCACCTTGACCGTTAACCTTGGCCGTAAGCTCGTAAGTGCCTTCCAGTGGGGCGGGCGCGGAGGGATTCAGCGCTTTCAATAACGGACCCACCGCCAGCCCGCGCCCCCCCACCTGCGCCTCCAACGCGTAGGTGCGGCTCTCGGCCAGCCATTTTAAAACCGCGCCCAGATCCAAGGTTCCGCCCGTCCCGAGCAAGGTCTGAATCTTCTCCAGAATCAGCGCCTCCTTGGTCAGGGCGATGCGTCCTTGGGTTTTTAATACCTCGATGCCCGGCGCATATACGATGCGCGCCAGATCCAGTTTAAGCTCGCCCGTGGTTCCCGCCCAAAGCGGCCCGGTCGGAGCAGGCGTCGCGCCCGCCGCCGCCGTAGTCGGAGCAGGCCCGACGACCGGCGGCTTGGCCGGGGTGACCGGAGCCGCCGCCGCCAAAGCGGCAAAAGCCTGCAAGTCGGGCACAAACAGCGCCTGACTGCTCAACTGCGCCATGACCTGCTGGCCGTCCGGGTTCGGTGTGAGCGTAACTGCGAAAGTCACATCCGACGTGCGGGCGGCAGGAGCAAGCGCATGCACGCTCAACGGTGCTTTTAGGGTAAGCACGCCGGCCGTATCGCGCCCCGCTTCGAGATCGAGATTTATCTCCGGCAAATCGCCCGCCCCGGCGGCACGCAATCCCGTCACGCGGAGATTCGCCAGCGCCTTGATCTCAGAGCCTGCGGTGGCATCGAGGGTCAGGGCGGCAACTCCGGCGGAGAGACGGGTCTGACCGCGCAAAACCGGTTGGTTGGCCAGTGCGGCGAGCTGCACGCGCACCGAGGCTTTGGCTGTCGCCGCCGCGCCTGTTTTTTGCGCCGCGCTCAACTCGCCGTTAATCACTTCCACGCCCTCAGCGATGACGCGAAGCGCACCGATGGACGCAGTCACACCCTCGGCATTTTGCACCACCCGCAGGCCTTCGACCCGGATCGCGTCAAACACGACCACCGGCTGCTGCTCCAGACCGTAGCGCAGCAGCGGCACGATCAGGGGCTCGAGTGTTTCGATTTGAAACCCATCGCCCGCCGGACGGGCTTTGAACGCAGCGGTGATCGGGCCGCCCAACGCGAGCTCGGGCACATACGCCTTCAGCCAGCCTGGCGGGATCCCCAGCAAACGCACTTCCAGCAAATCAGCCGTGGCGGTGGCGGGCGTGAGTTTCTTGGTCGCGGGCGCGAGCGTGAAACTCTGCTTGGTCTCGACCTTCAGCACCGGCTCGGTGCCGGCGGAGAGTTGCAACTGAAAGCCCTTCACCGTGAGCAACTCGGCCGAACCCTCCACGTCGAACCGGGTATCGAGCGCAATCGCCCCCAGCGCCGGTGCGCCTATCCGTTCGAGGGCGTCGGCGATGATTTGCAGTTGTCCCGCCACCTGCGCGCGCTCGGTGCCGGCCAAGACCAGCTCTCCATCGCCAGAAATCCGGAAGGTGGGCAAGACCAGCGCGGGCGGCAAAAAGGGCCGCAAATCCGTGTCGGCCAGCGCCAGTTTCCAGCGGCCCGGCAAGGGCCCGCCGCCCGGAGCCCAGCGCGCATCAAGCTCGACCAAGGCCTGAGCTTGGGTGGCGAGACGCACGCGATAAGTTTCCCCGCTGCCATCGCGGGCGATGGCCACATCGGCGTTGAGCGCGGCCGGTTTGGCCAAAGCCCCGCCTTGCGCTTCCGCAGCCACCTGCACGGCCAACGTGGAAAGCTGCCCTAGGGCATCCAGAGTCGGCACCAAATTCACCGTCGTAGTCAAATCGCCCGTCCCCGGCGCATGGACCGTGAGCTTGAGTTGAATCTTCCCCTGCTTGCCCGAACCGATGCCCCCGCCGGTCAGCGCAAAATCAGCAGTGAGCGCTTGCGGCCCCGTCACGGTAATTGTGCCGGCAACATCCAGACCATTCACCGCCAACTCGCCGGGCAACACTGCAGCGTTGAGCAATCCGGCAAAGGGCTGCGGTGTTTTCTCCGGAACAGACGGCGAGGCGGCCGGGGCCTTTGCCGATGCCTCCATCGCGGCCGGATCGACCACGATCCGAATGTCCCGCGCCACCAGGGAGCGCACGTCGATCTTGCCCCCAGCGGCGTCCATCACCGGCACATCGGCGCTAAAGGAAGGAACGTCGATTTTAAGACCGGGCTGAGTAATCGAGATGCCTTCCAGTTTTGCGCCGGAGAGCCCCACCGCGACATGGTTCACCTGTCCGCCCTGTCCGTCCAACGCCCGCTTGGCGGCAAAGGTCTGCACCGCCGGCGTCAGCGCGGCCACGACCAACACAGTCACCAGCGCCACCGGCGCGAGAACAAGGAACAGGATGAGTTTAACGCGACGGGACATGGGTATTAAAAATTAGGTTACCAATTTGAACGGCAGCCCATTAAGACGGACTCCCGACAAGTAAAACAACCGGGGTTATTGTGCCGCTTCCACTAGGTCGCCTTCGGCGATGGCTTTGCGCAGGGTGGCGAGCGCGATGGTGTGGCGGTAGTTGGCTTGCAGCCGGTTCAAACTCGCCTCGGTCAGTGCCTGGCGGGCTTGAAGCACGTCGAGTTGGGTCGCAGCGCCATTACGGTAACGCACGTCAGCCAGACGCAGCGCCTCCTCGGCCTGGCCCACGACCTTGGTCGCGGCGGCGGCCAGCTCGGCCGCTTCCTGCAAACTCGATAACGCGCGCCGCACCTCCACCTCAATGGCGAGAGTCTGCTCGGCCACGCTCAAGCGGGCCTGGCTAAGCTGCGCCCGCGCCTGCGATACCCGGCCACGGGTCCGCGCGCCGTCGAAGATGGCCCAACTGGCGGTAACACCCGTGGTCCAGCCATCGACGGAATCGGAAAACGAATTCGAGGTGCGCGACTTCACGTCCTCATAACCGGCGGTGACGCTGACGGTGGGCAAATAATCGGACTTGGCCACGGTGACGCCAGACTCACGCGCGCGCTCCAATTGAAGCAGGCGTTGGAGTTCGGGGCGACGCGCCTTGGCGGCGGCGAGCGCAGCTTCCAGTTCGTAGGTCGCGGGCGTGAAGGTAAGTTCGCCGGCGAAGTTAGGCACCTTGGCGAGGTTGTCGCCGAAGGGATTCTGGTAGCCGAGCACGGCGCGGAGTTCGTCGATGGCAACGCGGTAGGCGTTGCGCGCGGTGATGAGCGCGGGCTGCGCGTTGGCCAGGGCCACCTCGGCGGTGAGCACTTCGAACTGCGAGACGCTGCCCGCTTCGAAGCGGTTTTTTACCGTCTGCAACTGCTCATTCAGGAGGGCGACACTTTGCTCCTGCACCACGATGCGCTGGCGGTTGAGCAACACGTCGGCGAAGCGAGTGCGCACCGCGAGCAGCACGTTGCTGACCACCGATTCGATATCCAAGACCGCCGACTGGCGGGTAGTCTGCGCGGCGTCGAGCGCGGCGCGCACACCGCCGCCGCTGTAAACCAACTGGCGCACATAGACGCCGACGCGCCAATCTTGGTATGAGGTCGAACTAAAGGCCTTGTCGTCGCGGGAGTAGCCGGCCTCGAGGCTGACGTTGGGCAGCGCTTGGGCCCGAACTTCAACGATCAGGCCTTCCTGTTGGCGAAGGCGTTCCCGTGCTTGAAGAATGGAGAAGTTATGCTCCAAGGCGTAGCGCAGGGCGTTGTCCAGATCGAGCACGTCGGGCACGGCGGGCGCGGGCGGAACCGCCGGTGCCGGGGGCTCGGGTTTAATGGCCTCTAGGATGGGAAGCGCGGCAGGAAGGCTGGCGGCTGCACTCAGGCAGGCGGTGACGAAGAGGGCGGTGCGTTTCATGGAAGCGGGCTGGATTAAGATTGGGCGGTGACGGACGTGGCAACCGGATCAAGATCGGTCTCAGGCAAGGCGTCGTGCGAGTGATCTTTGGCAATGAGCATGTAGAGCGAAGGCACGACGAAGAGCGTGAAAATCGTGCCGATCGCCATGCCGCCGACGAGCACCAGACCGATGGAATTGCGCGCTTCGGCGCCGGGTCCGGTCACGAGGGTGAGCGGGAAATGTCCGGCCACGGTGGCGACCGAAGTCATAAGCACGGGGCGCAGGCGGGTGAGGGCGGATTCGCGCACGGCGGCGAGTTTGGCTTTGCCCTGCTCCTGGAGCGTGTTGGCGAATTCCACGATCAGGATGCCATTCTTGGCCACGAGGCCGACCAGAGTAACGAGACCAACCTGCGAGTAGATATTGAGCGTCGTTGTCCAGCCCTCGGTGAAGGGAAAGCTCCAACCCGGGGGACCGGCGGCTTTCAGCACGGTGAAGATCAGCGCGCCGAACATCGCGAGCGGCACCGAACCGAGCAGGATGATCAGCGGGTCGCGGAAGGAGTTAAACTGGGCCGCGAGCACGAGGAAGATCAACACCAGGGCGAGCGCCATGGCGGGCAGGAATTTGCCCGATTCTTCGCGGAGCTGGCGGGATTGGCCGGCGTAATCGATGCGCGTGCCGGGGGGCAGGATCGTGGCGGCGGCGTCTTCGAGCGCCTTCAAGCCGGCGTCCAAGGAGCGGGGGGCCACACCGGAGATTTTAACCGAGTTGAGCTGGCTGAAACGGTTCAGGCTGCGCGCCTCGACCTTGCGCTCGATGGTGGCGAAGGTGGAGAGCGGCACGAGTTTGCCACCCGGACCGCGCACATAGATCTGGTCGAGCTGCTCCGGGTTCAGGCGACCGGCGCGCTCGATCTGGGCGATGACTTTGTAGCTGCGGCCGTCGATGTTGAAGCGGTTGACGAATCCGCCGCCGAGCGCGGAGCCGAGGTCGGCACCGACGTCCTTGAGGCTGATGCCCATGGCGGCTGCTTTGTCGCGATCAATCACCACCTCGGCCTTGGCCTGGTCGAATTTCACGTCGGTATTCATGAAGGCGAACTGGCCGCTCTTGCGCGCCTCTTTCATGATTTCCTGGGCGAGGCGCAGGAGCTCCTGGTGGTTCTGCGTGCCGGCCACGACAAACTCGACCGGAAGCTGTCCGGCGCTGGGCAGCGGATCAGGCAGAAAAGCCGGATGCTGGATGCCAGTGATCGCGCCGAGCTTGCCCGCGACTTCGGGATAAATCTCAAAAATCGTGCGATCACGCTGGTCCCAGGGTTTGGCCAACATACCGCCGAAGCCGAAACCGGAGCCGGTGATTTGAAAAACGTGCGCGCGCTCGGGCGGCGACATCAGGGCCTCGGTGGCTTTTTGGGAAAAGTAGGTGGCCTGCTCCAGGGTCGCGTTGGCGGGCGGGGCGACGATGCCGAAGATGACGCCCTGGTCTTCCTTGGGCGCGAGTTCCGGCGGGGAGAACAGATACATCGG
>CANIWJ010000100.1 GCA_947471035.1 Verrucomicrobiota bacterium | reverse complement strand
GCTGCCTTCTCGCCCTGGCAACAAAGGCTCCAGTATCGCCCAAATTTGATCCGATATGTCATGCCTCCGGTGGCTTTCTTTCATCGAACCATACGCATGGACTCCCGTTTCTCGCCGTCAATAAAATCTCGTGACGACACGATCTAGTAAGAGATTTCACCTTTCCAAAAAACTGGCTTCGCAAGTGAGCAGAAACCGCGATCCAGAAAATCGGCCAAGTCATTGTTTGATCAGCGAAGCCCGCAGACCATCAACCGTGCTTACAACTCCTGCATTACGACGGAGTGCCACCCAGTGGAGTAGGTTTCGAAGCCGGGCGAGAGACCGTGACCGGTGAGGTAGCGGCGGCCTGCGATGTTTAATTCGGCGTAGGCTTGTTTCTGACCGAAAATAGTCGAGAAGTCCGCCACCTGCAGGGTCTCCTCCAATGCACGGCCTCGTGAATCAGCGAGTATACGGCCATCGGGCGAGACGATGCAGGCGCGGGTGCGGGCGCGATCCACTTCGTCCACCGCCGTCGCTTTAACGATGATATCGGCAAGGGCGTCCCAGCGGAAGATGACGCCAATGACGCCGAGCGGAGTGCCGTCGGCTAGGCCTTGGGCGCAGACTTTGCAGGAGTAAACAAGCACGCGTTCGCCTTTTACGAGAGGTGACACATGGGCCGTCTCAAAGCCAAAATCATCACCGCTGCGTGTGGCCATGGCGCTGCGAAACCAAGCGGCGTTGCTCACGTTCTGCCCTTGAACCCGATAATCTCGCGGGCGGCCGTTGGCGATTATGCGGCCGTGCGTGTCGGCCAGCACGATGTCGAAATAGACAGTGTAGGCTTTGAGGATTACGCCCATACGTTCAGAGGCTTGGCTGCTAGTGGCCTCGGAGCCGTCGGAGAGTGCCGCGACCATGGCGCCATCCGTGGCCCACCACCGGCAGTCGCACGAACGCTCATAAAGGTTACGATCAATGAGGTCGATGTTCGCCAAGGCGAGATCACTGAGGCGACGCCCGCGCACATCGAAGGCGAGTTTTTCGCAAATCGTGCCGAGCTTACGAATGATGCCGAGGGATTCGTTTTGGAGCTGGTTTGCGGCGAGTTGGGTGCGATCAGAGAGACTGACCATCTCGGAAGCGACGACGCCGAAGCATTGTCCGGCGGAACCGGCGCGCGCGGCTTCGATCTGGGCGTTGAAGGCAAGCAGACGGGTCTGAAGGTTGATCTGGGCTATCTCGGTGCCGGTAGTTTCGATGCAGGTGGCTGCCGAGCGGCTAAGTTCCAAGATTATCTCAGGTGTTGCAGGTGCGTGATCGATCTCGATTGGCATGTAAGTGGCCTTGGGCTAGGTGTGTGCGTTTTCCCAATCGTCACGCATGTTCGTAAGCTTAAGTAATTTGCTGATAGGAAACTGAATTTTTTCGGGGATCGGGCCCGGAGGCGTTAAGGGGAGGATGAAGGGTGTAACACAACGAGGTGTTAGTTTTGCCAATAGTTTTCCCAATGGCCGTTTGCATGAGGGCCGCGCAGTTGGCACATGGCCTGAGTGTTGAGGCGGGACTATGCACCTAAGAGTGTTGAGGCAGGCTTGGAGAAGGCGGCGGTGGGTGCTTTCGATCAGACCTGAGCCCACGGGCTGGCCGTGTTTCGGTGCGGAGGGGTAACCCAGTTGAACAAAGCGGTTTTCTAGGCAGCGCAGGGCTGCTCGGGCGGGTGCTTCGGGCTCCGGCGTATCGGGCGATTCTAGCTTGGTGCGCAGCGCTTCGAGTACGGACTGAAGTTGGACTGCCTTAAGTTGGTCACGTTTATTAGAAACCGTGTCCTTGGCGACGGGCCAAACGGCGGCAATGAAATCGCATACATGGTAAAGGTCGAAGAGGTAGCTGCCATGGGCGCCGATATGTTGCCGGGCTTGCATGGCCAGCCAAGGCGCGCCGTCTCCCACTGCACTTAACCACGCGCTCCTCCGCCTCCTCCAACGTGGCACCATTTTCTGCTTCCACCTCGTTCACTAACGCGGCCATTCGCGCAAACAAGGCAGGCTCTTTAGCTAACTTCTCCACCAGTTATTCTACTTCCTCGCGACTTGGGTTTGGGTTCATCCCGATCTTAAGTCACACCTTATCGCAAGGATGCCGCCCTAAATCACGCTAGCATCACTTTGTATTACACCTCTGGCGCTGGGTACTATGAAGTCAGGGTTTGTGTTGGTTGGGATGGCGGGTGTGGATGGGGGGCGTGAAAGTTCACTGGTTTCAACACGTCGAATTCGAGGGGCTGGGTTTGATCGAACCGTGGCTGCGGGCTCGCGGGCATGAGGTGACGGCGACGCGTTGGTGGGCTGGCGAGTCGGCGGGCGTGGAAGCGTTGGCGGCGGAGTGGTTGATCGTGATGGGCGGGCCGATGAATATCTATCAACACCGTGATTTTCCTTGGTTGGTGGAGGAAAAGGCGGCGATTGCGGCGGCGGTGCATCGCGGGGCGAGGGTGTTGGGAGTGTGCCTCGGCGCGCAGTTGATCGCGGACGTGCTGGGCGGGAAAGTGATGCAAAATCCTGAGCGCGAAATCGGTTGGTGGCCGGTGCGGGCGGTGGCGGCGGCGGAATCGGGGACCTTGCGTTATGCGTTTCCCGCCGAGGTGACGGTGCTGCATTGGCACGGGGACACGTTTACTTTGCCGCCGGGGGCGGTGCGGCTGGCGGAGAGCGAAGGGTGCGCGCAGCAGGCTTTTGCTTGGGGCGAGCGGGTGTTGGCTTTGCAGTTTCATCTGGAGATGGGCGGGGCGGCGGTGGCGGAAATCGCGACTGCTTGCGCGGACGAATTCTCGGCGGGCGGACGGTGGGTGCAGGCGGCGGGCGAGATCACGGAGGGCGCGTATGCCCATGCGCAGGCGGCGAGTGGGTTGCTGGCTAAGTTGCTCGCGGCGCAGGAGCGTGCTTAAGCGGGGCGCGAGGAGATTAGCGCGAGGTGTAATCGTTGTTGTCCCCGTTGGTGCGGGCTCTGCATAAACGAGTTTCCTTTTTTCAAACGTGTCCGCCACCACGCCCCTCCACTACCAGACTGTTGCCGAACTCTCCGCCGCACTTGCGAGCGGCCAACTGACTTCCGTCGCCTTGACCGAGGCGGTGATCGCCCGTGCCTTAGCGGTGGAAGATCAGGTGCAGGCGTTTAATTCTTACGACACGGCCGACGCGCTAGCGCAGGCACGGTCGTCCGATGCGCGCCGCGCCGCCGGACAGGCTCTTGGGCCGTTGGATGGCATACCGATTGGCTTAAAGGACGTGATCGCGGTGCGTGATCAACCGTTGACCGCGTCGTCGAAGATTTTGGCCAACTTTGTCAGTCCGTACGATGCCACGGTGACGACCAAGCTCCGCGCGGCGGGGGTGGTACTGTGGGGGCGCTTGAACATGGACGAGTTCGCGATGGGGTCCTCGACGGAAAACTCGGCGACCAAGGCGACGTCTAACCCGTATGATCTCACGCGCATTCCGGGTGGATCATCCGGTGGCAGTGCTGCGGCGCTGGCGGCGGGGCAAGCCCCGGCGACTTTGGGGTCTGATACGGGCGGGTCGATCCGGCAGCCGGCGGCGTTGTGCGGGGTGGTGGGGCTGAAGCCGACTTATGGTCTTATTTCTCGCTATGGGTTGATCGCTTACGCGTCGTCGCTGGACCAGATCGGGCCGTTTGGCCGCACGGTGGAAGATGTGGCAATGGTGTTGCAGGCCATCGCGGGGCATGACGAGCGGGACTCGACCTCGTTTAACGCGGTGATCCCCGACTACCGTGCCGCACTCACTGCGCCGCGCGAGCGGCCGTGGCGCATCGGCATACCCAAGGAGTATTTCGGCGCGGGGCTGGATCCCGAGGTGGCGGCGGCGGTGCAGGCGGCAATCGCGTTTTACCAGTCGCGCGGGGCGGAGATTCGCGAGGTGTCGCTGCTGCATACCGAATATGCGTTGGCGGCGTATTACATCATCGCTACGGCGGAGGCCTCGTCGAATCTGGCGCGGTTTGACGGCGTGCGTTACGGCCATCGCAGCGCTGAAGCGGAAACTTTGCTCGATGTGTATTTCAAGTCGCGGGCGGAGGGTTTGGGCTCGGAAGTTAAGCGCCGCATCATTCTCGGGACCTATGTGCTGAGCTCGGGTTATTATGACGCCTATTATGGCCGGGCGCAGAAAGTGCGGACTCTGATTCGCGAGGATTTTATCAACGCCTACCGCGAGGTGGATGTTATCCTGACGCCGACCGCGCCGACCCCGGCGTTTAAGCGCGGGGAGAAGAGCGAAGACCCGCTCGCGATGTATCTGGCGGATATTTATACCATCGGGGTGAATCTGGCCGGGCTGCCCGCCATCAGTTTTCCGTGCGGGTTTACGGCGGGTGGCTTGCCGATCGGATTGCAGTTGATCGGCCAGCCTTTCGCAGAGGCGGATTTGCTGGCGGCGGCGCAGGTGTATGATGCGGCTCATGACTGGTCTAAGCGCTGGCCGGTGCTCTGAATGTTTCACAGAGTGCACTAGAGGTCACACAGAGGTCACAGAGATGAATACCGAGCTAAATCAACTTACGGATAAGGTCATTGGTGCGGCCATAGAGGTCCATCGTGAGCTTGGGCCGGGGCTTTTAGAGTCTGCTTATCAGCGCGCACTGGCTTATGAACTAACTTTGCGTGGGATTGCTTTTGAGGAACAAAAGCTCTGCCCGATAAAATATAAAGGACTCATCATTGAAGATGCTTACCGGCTGGATTTCCTCGTCGCCGGTGTTGTCGTAGTCGAGTTGAAGACCGTCGAATGTTTGGCTTACGTCCATGAAGCGCAGGTCTTAACGTATCTAAAATTTACGGGCTGTCATCTTGGACTGCTCATGAACTTTCACGCCACGACACTGATCAAGGGGCTGCGCCGCCTTGCTCTGTGACCTCTGTGCATCCTCTCGTGCCCTCTGTGTAATTTCTCCTAAACCTTTATCCTATGCAGTTTGAAGCCGTCATCGGTCTTGAAGTCCACGTGCAGATCAAGACTCGTTCCAAGATGTTTACCCGTGTTGCCGCGGGTTACGGGCAACCCGAAAACACCCTCACCGACCCCACTGTGCTTGCTCTCCCCGGCGCTCTGCCAGTGATGAACAAGGCCGCGGTGGATGCCATCATCAAGGCCGGCCTCATGCTGGGTTGCGAGATAGCCCCGGTCTGCAAATGGGACCGGAAGAACTATTTCTACCCCGACTCGCCGAAGAATTATCAGATTTCTCAATACGACCAACCGATCTGCCTGGGCGGCGCGGTCGAGATCGAGTTACCCGGCTCTGCCCGTAACATCATCGGCGAGCACAAGGCCATCCCGCTCACCCGCATTCACCTCGAGGAAGATGTGGGCAAACTTAATCACGGCGCAGGCGGCTCGTTGATTGACTACAATCGGGCGGGCACACCGTTGATGGAGATCGTATCCGATCCTGCGATGCACTCCGCCGACGAAGCCTATGCGTATTTGCAGTCGCTCCGTACCAGCATCGTTTACGCGGGTATCTCGGATTGTGATATGGAGAAGGGCCAACTGCGTTGCGACGCAAACATCTCCATTCGCCCGGTGGGCGAGACCAAGCTGGGCACCAAGGTGGAGCTGAAGAACCTCAACTCGATTTCTTTCGTTCGTGACGGCATCTCCCATGAGATTGCCCGCCAGATCGCCGTGACCAAAGCCGGCGGGGTGATCGTGCAGGAGACGCGCGACTACGACGGTATCACCGGCACCAGCCAGTCGCTTCGCTCCAAGGAAATGGCCCACGACTACCGCTATTTCCCCGATCCCGACTTGATGCCGGTCAAGGTGGACGCCGCATGGAAGGCGCGCCTCGCCGCCGAGTTGCCCGAACGTCCCTTCGATAAGCAGCGTCGGTTTATGGCTGCCGCGTCCGAAGGCGGCTATGCACTGCCTTATACGTTGGCCAGTGTGTTGATCACGGATCGCGAGTTGGCGGACTGGTTTGAGGCGGCGGTGAAACTGACCGGACCCGCGCTCGCCCAGCCGGTGGGCAACTGGATCGTGAACGATCTGTTGCGTGAACTCGCCGCTTCGGGCGCCGCTTTGACTGAGGCGAAGCTCACTCCGGTGGCGCTGGCTGAGTTGGTGAAACTGATCGACGCGGGGACTCTGCTGCAAAATGCGGCCAAGGAGGTTTTCGCCGACTTGGTTGTTACGGGCGATGCGCCTGCAGCGATTGTGGCGCGCAAGGGTCTCGCCGCTGCGCCGACTGATTCCGCCGAATTGGAAACGTGGTGCCGGGACGCCATCGCAACCAACGCCAAGGCGGTGGCGGAGTTTAAGGCGGGCAAGGAAAGCGCGCTAAACGGCCTTAAGGGGCCGATCATGAAAGCCGCCAAGGGCAAGGCCAACCCCAAGGCGGTGGACGAGACGTTGCGGCGGCTGTTGGCATCTTAGGCTGCATAATCCTTATGTACCTTGTCGCTTTCTTCGATACCAAGCCCTATGATCGCCAGTCCTTCGCGCAGGCGGCCGGAGCCGATGGTATCGCTTGGAGTTTTCATGAGTTTCGATTGGGGGCGGGCACGCTGGCCGGGGTCGATGGGGCACACGCCGTGTGTGTTTTTGTTAACGATAAGCTCGACCGCGCGGCGCTCACTGCGCTTGCCGCAGCCGGGGTTAAACATGTCGCGCTGCGTTGCGCGGGGTTTAACAACGTTAACCTCGAGGCGGCCCGAGAACTTGGTCTGGTGGTCACTCGCGTACCGGCTTACTCGCCGCACGCCGTGGCGGAGCACACGGTCGCCTTGCTTCAGACGCTCAATCGTAAAATCCATCGCGCCTACCATCGAGTGCGCGAACTGAACTTTTCTCTCAAGGGCTTGGTGGGCTTTGATCTTTACGGCAAGACGGTGGGCATCGCCGGCACGGGAAAAATCGGCCGCTTGGTGGCGAAGATTTTCCTCGGTTACGGATGTAAACTCATCGCCTACGATCCCTTTCCCGACGCCACGTGGGCGGCGGTCAACGAGGTCGAATACGTTCCGTTTCCTGTTCTGCTCGCGCGCAGCGATGTGGTGACGCTGCACCTGCCGCTCACGTCGGAATCGCATCATCTGCTCAATGCCGAGTCCTTGGCTATGATGAAACCGGGTGCCTATTTAGTGAATACCAGCCGGGGTAAGCTCATCGATACCACCGCGCTTTTGCAGCACCTGAAGTCCGGACATCTCGGCGGGGTGGCACTGGATGTTTACGAGGAAGAAGAAGGTCTTTTCTTTGAGGATCACTCGGGAGAAATTTTGCAGGACGACGAGCTCAATTTGCTGCTGTCTTTTGCCAACGTGATCATCACCTCGCACCAAGCTTTCCTGACCCATGAGGCGCTGAGCGCGATTGCCAACGTGACGGTGGAGAATCTGGTGCGGGTTGCAGCAGGTAAGCCGCCGCTGGCCGGTACTGCGTTGTAGGTTTGGAGGGCGGTGCATTCAGGGGCGTTGCTTTTGTGTTCAACAAGGGCGGCTAAGATTCCGACCCCGAGGACGCGTACGTGGTTAGCAGCACGGGCTCCGGGTTTTTGGAAAGGGTGTCGAAGGCTGCTAGGGCCGGGTAAACTGGCCGCCGAGTAGGTGCTGCGGGGCTATACCCGTCAGGTGTTTGCGCAGTCGGGGGGGGACGTAGAAGCGACGGCACGCAGGCTGGATCTCGACCGGAGAACGGTGCAGGCTCGGTTGGCGGTCATTAATCCGAAAGTATAATCCCTATGTTTACACTGCCCGTTGATGCCGGTCTTCGTTTGGCCCAACTCGTTCCCGAGGATGCGGAAGAACTCTTCGCGCTGACGGACACGAATCGGGCGCATTTGCGGCGTTGGTTGCCTTGGCTGGATCGTAATAGGGCAGTGACGGCGACCGAGGATTTTATTGCGTTCACACAGCGCGAAGCGGCGGCGGGGACGGGTCTGCATTGCGGGATTTTTGAACAGACTATTTTGGTCGGGGTGTGTGGTTACCACCGGATCGACGCGCAAAATCGGTGTGGACAAATCGGCTATTGGTTAGCGGCTGAGGCGGGTGGGCGCGGGGTTATGAGCCGCTGTGTGACGGCGTTGGTTTCGCATGGTTTTGCGAAGCGGGATTTGCACCGGCAGGTGATCGCGTGCGCGGAGGGGAATGCGCCGAGCGCGGCGGTAGCGGAGCGGAGTGGCTTTCGTTTCGAGGGCGTGGCGCGAGACGCGGAGTGGCTATATGATCATTTCGTAAGCCATCGGCTCTATGCGCGGCTGCGAACAGATGGGTGACATATTCCTGACAAACGGCTGACGAAGTCGTGACAAGTGGCGGGCGGATTTCGGGTAAAGTGGCGAGGTATGAAAAACATCGCGTCACTTTTTATATTCGTCGCCCTCGCTACGGTGTGGATGGGCTTTAAACCCGTTGAGGCAGTAGCTTCCACTCAACCAACGGTAAGCTTTCGAGTGGAGCTGGACCGTCCGGTGTTTCCGGCTGATTCACGGGAGAAGGTTATCGTAAAGGTCGCGTTGGACGGTTTGCGGCCGTTGGCAGTTTCGCGGCGCGCTCCCGTAAACCTGGCGCTGGTTATCGACAAATCCGGGTCCATGAGTGGATCCAAAATCGAAAACGCCCGTGCGGCTGCGCTTGAGGCGGTTCGTCGCCTGACGGCCGACGATGTGGTTTCTTTGGTGGTTTATGACAATGACGTGGAGGTTCTGGTGCCTGCCCGTAGGGTTGGGAATGGTGAAGCACTCGCGGCTGCGATTGAGAACATACAGGCTTCGGGCGGAACGAATTTACACGGTGGCGTGGTGGCGGGTGCGGCAGAGTTGAGAAAACATATCGAGGAGGGTTATACGCACCGTGTGCTGCTGGTTTCTGACGGTCAGGCCAACGTGGGCCCGCAGACCCCGGAGGCGTTGGGGTCGCTGGGCGGCCGATTGGTGCGTGAAGGTATTTCGGTCTCCACGATCGGCCTTGGGCTGGATTTTAACGAGGATTTGATGGCGAGACTGGCGAGTCGCAGTGATGGCAATACATACTTTGTACAACAAAGCCGCGACCTGGTGCGGATATTCAACGAAGAGCTGGGTGATATACTGAGCATCGTTGCGCGCCGGGTTTTGGTGGAGGTAAGCTTTCCGCAGGGAGTGCGGCCGGTGCGGTTGATCGGACGCGAAGGACGGATCGAGGAACGCCGTGCCGTTATCGAGTTGAACCAGCTTTATGGTGGTCAGGAGAAGTTTGTACTTATTGAAGCAGAATTAGAGCCCGGCACGGTGGGGACGCGTCGTGAAATCGCACGGGCGGAAGTTCGCTATGAAAACGCCGTCGATGCCAAAGCGGTGAAGCAGAGCGCGGGAGCAGAGGCTTTGTTTACCTCTGTAAAGAGCGAGGTGGTTAACGCCGCCAATCGACAAGTTCAGGCCGATTACGCTAAAAATATCCTGGCCGAGGCGAAAGATGAGGTGGTGGCCTTAGTGGACTCGGGGCGGCAGGCGGAAGCGGGGGCGCGTTTACGGGATGTAGGGACATTCCTCGGGGCGCTTGGGCGTGATTATAATAACACGGCAGTCCTATCTTCTGCCGCACCCGCTGCAGCGGAGGCTGCCAAAGTCGAAAACGAGGGGCTGAGCAACGCGGAGCGCAAGATCTACCGCGCCAAGGCGCAGCAAACTTATAACCAGCAACGGGCGGAATAGTGCCAATGAGTTTTGGTCGGTAGTATTTATAAGCACAGCGCAGCTTAGCGCAGATCAATCGTAATTTATTATATATAACCCCGCTTTTTCTTCCGATGAAAATACCCGTACAGTACAATAGCCCTGACGTCGGTTTCCAGATCATCCCCGATGCAACGGTAGTGACCTCGCGTAAAACAAGTTTTTACCAACGGTTGACCTCAAGCATGCCGTTCTTGATCACCGTTATGGTACATGTGTTGCTCATTGGTGGAGCTGCAGCTATCATTGTGCAGAAAAATGTTATTGATAAAAACGAAACCTTCTTGGCGTCGAACCCGCGCGAGTCAGTAGCGGATAAACAACGAGAATACCGGGTGCAGAATGCCCGACAACGGGCTGCGTCTAGCAGCCCATCGAATCCTGTCTCGGTCGACCGGATCATTTCCACGGCGGAGAATACGTTGCAGATCCCTGTCATGCTGGACCTTCCCTCAATGCAATCCGGTGGTTTACCGGGTTTTGGACCCATGGGGCCGGGAATGGGCACCAACCCAAGGAGCAGCATCGCTACCTCGGTGAGTAAGGACAGCAGTATAAGTCCACGAGCGTTTACGCCGATGGATTTTATGGGGCTTAATCACAACGTCAGCAAGATTGTGTTTGTCGTCGATACTAGCACCCAAATTATGGAACCACGAAAGGGTGGCTTTCTAGCTTTTTCCATTATTCGCGAAGAGATTATGCGTCAGGTAAGTCGTTTACCTGCTTCCGCTCAGTTTAACGTAATCCTGTATCGCACCACCAATGGTGAAACGGGAGAAGTGGAAATGAATCTGTATAAGCGGGAGCTCTCTCCTGCTAACAACGACTCCAAAAAAGATTTTTTCGAGTGGATGGCCCCGGTGAATGCTAAATTGGACGATTTTGGTCCCGCTTCAGCAACGCGGCGAACTGGGTGGAGACGCAAGCCACTCCCGCCTGAGGCTGGAGTGGATCCTTTGTTTTTACCTCCGTCTTGGGTTCGCGCCGTCCATGCGGCTTTGGAACAAAGTCCGGATACGATTTTTGTTATTACCGCTAGCGAAGGTCGAGTATCCCGAATGGTAAGTGAGCAAGAGCTCAGCAAGCGCCGAGCTGAGCTCGATAAGGGAAAAGCCGATTATGAACGCGATGCCATTAAAGAGGGCACTACTTTGGCCGCGATTGTCACCGCTCGCAATGCTGCTTACAACAAAGCTCGCCGGGAATTGGATGCGGCTAATAGCAAGTTGGTCGCTGAGCGCAAAGAGCCGGTTGTGGTAGCAGATTCCAATCAGATTTTCAGATCCGACGTACAGGCCGAGCTTCGTAAAAAGGGTATTAGTATAAAACTGGATGGCACTGGTTGGACCAAGAAAGACGGCACGCTTTTCCCGATACCGCCGCAATGGATAACCGGTGTTGAACCTGCTTCTTGGAATGATCTTAACAATCACATGAGTCGCCTCACGCGTGCTTTGTCGCCGCAGCAACGAGCGTCGCTCAATATGTTTTTGTTTGTTGGGCCAACCGATAAACCGGATAGTGCGGTCTCGATCTTGACTGCCGTTGCCAAGCGAAACGGTGGAAACTTCCAACTACTCACCACCAAACGTCTGGAAGAGATTCGCGCCAAGGAAGTCGAAGCCTCGAAAAAGGGTTCTTAAGTATTCTTAGTTATGGCAAAGATTTTCACGGTTTAAGGGCGTCCATCATTGCGAAGCAGGCTACGTTAGCCTTCCTGCTTCAGTATACGAATACTATGGATCGCGAAACAGGCGGGGCTGACTTTTTCAAAAGTTTCATCAGCTACCGGTTTCGCTGGAATACAAATGAACCGCTCTGTCGCTCAACGTCTCTGGCTTTATGGTTTATTGCTTTTGCTGCCGGCGGTGGCGATCGGTGGCCTTGCGTTGG
>CANIWJ010000099.1 GCA_947471035.1 Verrucomicrobiota bacterium | reverse complement strand
GACTGACTCGTTGCTTCACGTCCTCTCCCCTCCTTTGCCTCTTCGTCATCTCATCAGGCATGGACCTCGGCTTGCCCGATCCCTGCGCTCCACCAAAGCCTCTCGAATGGCCTACAGGCTTTAATTCGTTAGGTTAATGCCTATGGGCCTCTGGCCCACCTCCGCCTCGCCCGCCTTGGCCGAACCCGCTTTCCTGCTCAACGCCACTCAATTGGTTAGCCGAATAGGCTCTAAGCGATGTTCCGTGCGTAAGCGGCGTCAAATTCGGCCACGAAGCTGGCAAACAAGCGCGCATGGGCCTCATCCCCGGCGGCGGTGTAGTGGTTGACCAGATTCCGACAACAACGCGCCAAGACCTCGCGCACCGGCGCAGGGGCCAGGTCCCCGAGGCTGGGCTCGATGCCTTGGGCGCGCAACTGGAGCAAAAGCTCCGCCGGAGTGCGGAAAGCACCCTGCTCAAACGCATCGATGAAAAAGGCCGGCTCCTCGGTAAAACACCCGACCACAAAATGCCCCGGCATTCCCACCGGTTCCAGCGGGACACCTAGCCGGGCGGCGACCAACAGGTAAACCAACCCAAGACTGATCGGGATGCCTTTTTTCCGGGTCAGCACTTCCGGGAGCAGACTGTTAAGCGGGTCGGTGTAGTTTTCCACATTACCACGAAACCCCGCTTCGTGATAAAGCACGCGATTGATCACCCGGCAGCGTTCACGCACAGAGGCCGGTTCGGCCACCAGCTCACGACAACGCTCGGCCAGCCGATCCAGCGCCTCGGTGCACGTCCCCACATCCACGGTTGGCAACACGGTGCGGGCAAGCAGCAGCGCGCCGGTCTCCAATTCGTAATTCAGCGACTGGATGAACCCGCGAAACTCGGCGACTGGGTCGCTAAACCGCAATTCGGTGAGGAACCAGCGGGCATGCCAGGCCAAGGCCCGGTTTTTAGCCTCGGCGAGCTCCAACAAAAACGCACGGGAGGATTCGGGATGTCCGCTGAAATAATCCAACAAGCGCCGCCGCACCACCGGGCTCGTATCATCAAGCAAGGCCGCAAAGGCGGCTCGCTCCGAAGGGGTGAAGATCGGGGTTTCCACGAGCCTTCATCTTGCGAATCCGAACCCGCTCCGCAACGCGTAAGCCGCCGCGACCCCACAAAAAAGCCGCCACCCGAAGGTGGCGGCAATCGCACCAAACCGTGCGACAAACCAAAAATAGATCAGGACTTGCCGAGGATCTTCTCGAGCTCGCCGAAGAAGACTTCCATCTCGGCCTGGGTGCCGATGCTGACGCGGGCCCAGTCGCCGAAGGTACCTTCGGGAACACCGGACTCGCGGGAACCGCTGATCAGTATCTTCTTGGCCTTCAACTTGTCGACCAAGTCCTTGCTCTTGATGCCAGCGTGGAAATAGACGAAAGCGCCATTGGGCTCGGCATACTTGATACCGAGACGGTCGAACTCTTTCTTGGCGTAGTTACGCACCGTAGCGTAATTCTTGCGGTTGCTCTCCAAGAAAGCTTCGTCCTTGAGGGCTTCCTGAGCGGCGATAGCGGCCAAGTAGCTGGGGGTGCCAGCATAGAACTTCTGCAGGTTGGCGAGAACCTCGGGGCTGGAGAGGCCGTAGCCGCAACGCAGACCGGCCATCCCGTGACCCTTGGAGAAGGTACGGGAGACGATCACGTTCTTCTTGAGCTTCACGAGCTTGGACATCGAGTTCTTGGCCAGACCGCCGTCGGAGAGCTCAAGATAGGCTTCGTCCACGAAAACGAGGACCTTGTCGGGAACGCTCATCACGAAATCGGTGAGCTCCTTAGGATCGGCGAGCACGCCGGTCGGGTTGTTGGGATTGCAGATATAGACGATGACGGTCTTGTCGTCGATCGCCTTGCCGAGGGCCTTGAAGTCGTAGCCCATCTTCTCGTTGAGAGGAACATACTTGGCATCGCCACCGTGCTCGACGAACTCGTTAACGAGCTGGCTGTAACCCATCTGGGTGGTGACAACGTTCGCACCGGGCTTGGCGTAAGACCAGGCGGTCATAAGGAGAACGGGACCGGAACCGGGAGTGGTGAGAACGTTCTTCTTGTCCAGACCTTCCTTCGCCGCGATGAGCTTCATGAGATCATCCACGTCGTTGCGGTTGTAATAATTGCCGGCATCGAGGGCCTCTTTCATGCGCTCCAGCGCTTTGGGGGTGAAACCGAAGGCGTTTTCGTTGGAGCTGATACGGGTCGCGCCATCATTGATGGTGGGTTTGCCGGCGAAGAGACCGGCAGGTGCGGCAATCGCGAGAGCGAGAGCGGCGGTAAGGGAACGGCTAAGGATCATGGGACGATACGGGTTAGTGTTGGTGAGGCCAAAACGGCTGATCCTGCCAACGCATCCTTCGTGCCAGCAGGCATGATGAGTATTCATGCTGGTGCTTCCATGCGGAGTTTTAGCGGGTATTAAAATTACCCGCTCTGATGCATCCGAATGATTACATAATTTAATGACGTGAGCTTTGGCCTGATTGCAGCTAACCGAACCCTATCATGGAGCAGTCATCCTTACCCTTAACTCGACGCAACTGGCTTCGCGGCCTCGGTGCCGTCGGCGCGGCCTTTTACCTCGGTCGTGGAACCCTCGCTGCGCAGTCGGCCCCGGCCGCAGCGGCCGCTGGCCGCCCCGCCGACCCCGAGCGCGCGATCATCAATCTGGCCGGGAACGAAAACCCTTTCGGTCCCGGTCGCGAGGTGGTGGCCGAAATCATGCGCGAGGCAGCCAACAGCTGCCGTTACCCCTTCCGCGAAGAAATCCGCCTGCGCGAGGAAATCGCCGCCATCGAAGGCGTAAAACCTGAAGCCATCATCGTCGGCAACGGCGGCGACGAAGTGCTCTCCATGATCGGGGCTACTTTCGGCGCTCCCGGCAAAAACCTCGTCGCCTCCGAACCCGGCTATCTGCAATGCCCCGAATACGCCGAACGCCAAGGCGCGCATATTCGTTGGATCAAGCACACCTCCTCGATGCACCACGATCTCGCAGCGATGGAGGCGGCCATCGACGCCGACACGTCGCTCGTGATTGTCTGCAACCCCGACACTCCCAGCGGCACCAAGCTCGAAACCGACGCGCTGCGCGCCTTTATCGACCGCGTCTCCCAACGCTGCCCCGTGCTGGTGGACGAAGCCTACCTCGAACTGATCGGCGACGACTACCGCAAGGAAACCCAGACGCACTGGAGCAAAGCCGGACGCCCCGTGATGGTGCTCCGCTCCTTTTCCAAAATGTACGCGCTGGCCGGCCTGCGTATCGGCTACGCCGTGACCACGCCGGAACTGGCCGAGCGCCTGGAGAAAAAACGCATGTCCAGCCTCAACTACCTCGGCGTGGCGGCGGCGCGCATCAGCCTGCGCGATACCCGTTTCCCCGCCTACAGCCGGCGCAAAATCGCCGAGGGCCGCGAACGTTTCTGCGCCCTGCTCGACGAGCTCAAACTCCCCTACACCCCCTCCTGCGCCAACTTCGTCTTCCACCGCACCGGCATCCCGATCCGCAAATTCCAGGACATCATGCGCGAAAAAGGCTTCTTCGTCGGCCGCCCCTTCCCGCCCTATGACGAGTGGGTGCGCATCAGCATCGGTACCGAGCTGGAAATGAAACGCTACGCCGAGGCCATGCGCGCCGTCTTCGCGACGACGCCCCCCGGCGCCGCGCCCGCCGCGAGTTAACGCGTGCTCTGCCGGACCGGTTTTTCTTTCGGCGTCTTTCCGGCTTATCTTTTTGCCCTTTTCGCGTCTTTTCGCGCTGATCGCTCCCGCCCATGAACGACGCCGCCTTCGACGAAGACATCACCTCCGCCGCCACCCTCGCCGAACCCGGCGAAGTCGGCCTGGTTGAGCCGCGCGATTTCACCTCCGCCGCCCCCTTCCGCTGCGACGACGGCCGCACCCTGCCCGGCTTCACCCTGCGTTACGAAACCTACGGCCGTCTCAACCCCGCCGCCGACAACGCCGTGCTCGTCTGCCACGCCCTCTCCGGCGACCACCACTGCGCCGGCATCCATTCGCTCGCGGATAAAAAACCCGGCTGGTGGAACAACCTCATCGGCCCCGGCAAAGCGGTGGATACCAACCACCACTTCGTCGTCTGCGCCAACGTGCTCGGCGGCTGCCAGGGCTCCACCGGTCCGCTTTCGCCCGACCCCGCCACCGGCCGCCCCTACGGCATCACCTTCCCCGCCGTCACCATCCGCGACATGGTGCGCTCCCAAAAACTCCTGCTCGATCACCTCGGCGTGCGCCGCCTGCGCTGCGTGCTCGGCGGCTCCATGGGCGGCATGCAAGCCCTGCAATGGGGCATCGAGTATCCGGACTATTGCGACAAAGTCCTCGCCATGGCCACCACCGCTCGCGAAGGCGCGCAAGCCATCGCCTTCAACGAGGTCGGGCGCCAGGCCATTCTCCAGGATCCCGAATGGAATCAGGGCAACTACCCCAAGGGCGGCGGCCCCCGCGTCGGCCTGGCCATTGCCCGCATGATGGCCCACATCACCTACCTCTCCGATGCCTCCATGGATCGGAAATTCGGCCGCCGCACGGTTAAATCCAACACCCCCGCCGCCCCCTCCTCGCCCGAAGACGCCGCACTTAGTGGCATGATGGGCGACGAAGGTTCGGCCTCCGCCCCCGCCGCCGCCTTCGACGTCAACTTCGAGGTCCAGAGCTATCTGCGCTATCAGGGCAAAAGCTTCATCAACCGTTTCGACGCCAATACCTACCTCTACATCACCCGCGCCATCGACGGCTTCGACCTCGCCGCCGCCCACGGCGGCACCTTGGAGCAGGCCTTCGCCCCCGTGCGCGGAGAAACTCTCGTGGTGGGCTTCACCAGCGACTGGCTTTTCCCGCCCGAGCAAAACCGGGCCATCGTACTCGCCCTGCAACGCGCCGGCAAACGCGCCAGCTACGCCGAACTCACCACCGATCTCGGCCACGATTCCTTCCTGCTCGAAAGCCCCGAACTTTACGCCCTGGTGAGCAGCTTTTTGGAGCGCACCGACTGAGTCCGCGCCCGACTTTCTCCACGCCCAACCCCACCCACCTCTCCCGTGGCCAACACGCCTGAATCGCCGCTCGTTCGTCTGCGCCCCGACGTCCACGCCCTCGCACGCAGTCGAGCCCACGAGGGTGCTAGACTGGTTCTGCGCGGGGTGCTGGCCAACATCGGCCTGGCCGCCCTGAAATTCACCGGCGGCGTACTCGGCTCCAGTTACGCCCTGATCGCCGACGGCATCGAATCGCTGCTCGACGTCTGCTCCTCCCTCGTGGTCTGGGCCGGCCTGCGCTACGCGGCCAAGCCACCCGACGCCGAGCATCCCTACGGCCACGGCAAAGCCGAGCCGCTGGCCTCGCTCGCAGTGGCGCTGGTTATTTTCTTCGCCGCCGCCTGGATCGGCATCGAGTCGGTGCACGAGATCCTCACCCCGCACCACGCCCCGCATTGGGGCACCCTGCCGCTGCTCGTCTTTGTCATAGTGGTAAAATGGCTGCTTTCCCGTCGCATGGCCCGCGCCGGAGCCGAGAGCGGCGGCACTGCGCTGGGCGCGGAGGCCTGGCACCACGCGGCCGACGCCCTCACCTCAGCGGCGGCGTTTATCGGCATCACCATCGCCGTCTTCGGCGGCCCCGCCTACGTATCGGCCGACGACTGGGCAGCGTTAATCGCCTGCATCGTGATCGCATTCAACGGTCTCATTATCCTACGCCGAGCCTTGGACGAAGTCATGGACTCGGCCGCACCCTCCGCCCTGCAGGACGAAGTGCGCTCATTGGCGGCCGCCGTGCCCGGCGTGCGCGGACTGGATAAATGCCGGGTGCGCCGCAGCGGACTCGCTGTGCTGGTGGATATTCAAATCCGGGTGGATCCGGAGATTTCCGTGCGCGAGGGCCACGTGCTCGCCCATGCCGTGCAAGACCGTCTGGTCGGCGCAGGCCTAGCCATCACCGACGTCTCCGTGCACGTCGAGCCGACTTGGGCTGAAAACCCCGCTCGCCCCTAAAACTCCCTCGTCTCGGGCACGATGCCCGTGACCTTCACTCGCACCCGTCCGGCGGCGTCGGGCAGGCCCAAGTTAACCTTAAAAATATCGCCGACCTCCTGTTCGAGGTAGCCTTGAATGGCGTCGAGCTTGGCATTGGGACGCACCTTTAAGTGCAAAATAGTGTGAAACTTTCCGCCGCCGCGCCAAACCCGGGCCCGGGCGTGAACCACGCCTTTTAACTGCTCGGCGCAGGCCTCAAGCAAGCGGTGCAGAGCATGGCGGGAGATTTCCAAGCGCCCGCCGTCGCTCTTGCGCAGGACGATCGTGCGAGCAGGTCGCACCAGAATCAGCACCACCCAAAGCGCCAAAGCCATCCACAGCAGCGCCAGATCGCGCGGAGCGTCATTCCAAAGTGCTTCGATCCAGGCGGTGTAGTCGTTCATGGGGCGAGCGCGGTTTTAATCCGTGGCAGAAGGCTCGGGCCAGGCGTCGTCAGATTTGTCCTCGGCTCCGGGCTGGCCCGCCAGCAAGCGCACGCCCTCGATGATCACATCCACCTTGCGCACGTCTTTTCCGGTCATGCCGGAGACCTGCTTGCGCACCGCGACCTGGGTCTCGTAAGCGGTCTTGCCGATCTCGGCCCCGTAGGCGACTACGAGCCGAATTTCGATGTAGTAATGGTCTTCTGCGTCCTCAGTCACCTTGACGCCGCGATGGTCGGATTCGCGTTTGGCGAAAAGCTCGCTGATGCCGTCCACGATACCGCCGCCCACCCCGGCCACGCCGGGCACCCGCAATGCCGCCAGCCGGACGATTCCGGCAACGACGTTATGATTAATCTTAATGTCACCGAGCGCAGGCTGGTCGTCGTAACGGGAAGGCGGGGTGGCTTCGGAGGAATCGGTCAACGGCATGATCCCCACAGCCAAACAAGCGCCCCCCCAACGGCAAACCCCAATCACACCAGACCCGCCCGTCCCCCAGCCACAAGTAACCTTTTAGGTTACTTGTGGCTGGGGGACGGGCGGGTCTGGGAGTTTAGGAGTTAAGAAGTGTGCGCAGGGCGGCGGGAGCCGTCACCGGTGCCTGGCACGCCAGATCACGGCAGAGATAGGCGGTGGGACGCCCTCCCACCGGCAACATTCCAGCCGCCCACTCGGCGCAGTCCGGGGTGAGTAAATACAGGGGCGCACTCATCGGCGGCGCGGCATGCACCACGCTGGCCAAGGCGGTAAACGCCGGATCGCGTGAATCCCCCGCCAGCACCACGTGCGCCGGCTCCGCCAGCCAGTCGGCCAGCGCGCACAACATCACCGGCAACGCGTGCGGGGCCGCGCTCCACTGCGAACGAAAACCCTGCGCCAAGCGCTCCGCCCGTGCGCGATACGGTGCCACGGCAGCAGAGGCCGACGCCGCAGGCTCACCACCGAGCACCGCCAAACGCACCAGATTGCCCAAAGCCACCGAGGACGCAGTCGGCTCGGCCCCGTCGTAATCGTCCTTGAGCCGCAGAATGAGTTCAGTGCCGTCCGGTGCGGAAAAATACCCGCCCTCAGTCTCGTCCCAAAAGCGGGCGTCGAGCGCGGCCTGGAGTTTCTTCGCAAGCACCAGCCAATGCGGGTCCAAGGTGGCTTGATGCAAGTCCAGCAAACCAGCGATCACGCAGGCATAGTCCTCCGCAAAACCGTCAATCACGGCCTGACCCTCGCGCCAAGACCGCAGCAGCCGACCAGTCGCGGCGTCGATCAATTCGCGTTCGATAAAACGCGCGCAACGCAGCGCCGCTTCGAGGTAGAAGGCGCGTTTGTCGGCCAGGCATTCGGCGGGGTGGACGGCGGCCCGAGCCAGCGCGGTGAGCGCGAGGCCGTTCCAGGCAGCGAGGATTTTGTCGTCGAGGTGGGGACGCGGGCGCTGAGTGCGCACCGCGCGCAGGCGTTCCAGCGCTTCGCCGAGGCGGTCGGCGGCGCCTTCAATATCGAGCCCGAGCGCGGCGGCGGTTTCCGCCAGAGGACGCACCTGCTTAAGAATATTGAACCCGGTGAACTCGCCGTGCGGGTCGAGCCCGGCGGGCACGTTGCCCCCAGCTTCGATTCCGAAATGAGCACAGACCAAAGCGGCAACGGCAGGCGGCAGCACGCGGTCGATCTCGGATCGCGACCAGACGTAAAACGCACCCTCGGCGTGACCGCCGCCAGCTTCCGGGGAGCGATCGCTGTCGGCATCCTCGGCCGAATAAAATCCACCTGCGGGGTGCGCCAAGTCGCGTAACAGGTAGTCAAATACGCCGCGCGCCGCCCAGGCCAGTCGCTCGTCGCCGGTGGCGCGGGCGGCGTCGAGCAGGTGGCGCGCGATCTGCGCCTGATCGTAGAGCATTTTCTCGAAATGGGGCACGAACCAGGCGTCGTCCACCGAGTAGCGGTGAAACCCGCCGCCGAGGTGGTCATGAATCCCGCCCTCGACCATGCGGCGAAGGGTGTGGGCGACCATTTTTATAGCCTCGCGGCCGGTCTCGGAGGCGCCGCCCCCCTGCAAGGCGGCGACACGCAGCAAAAACTCCAGATTTCCGGCTCGCGGAAACTTGGGCGCGCCCCCGAAGCCGCCTTTCTCCACATCGAAGCTCTCGTAGAGATGCATGAAACCGCGCTCGAAGGCGTCGCCGGCGGCCTCGTGTAAAGGCGGCAACGCGACGGCGGGCGCTTGGGCAGAAACGGTCTCAGCCGGGGCAGAACCAGGGCCTCCGGAGTCGGCCACGGAGGCGGCGCGGTTTTTATAGTGCTGACGAAGCGAGGCGACGACGCGCTCGGCCTCGCCGAGAAGCGCGGGCCGCTGGTCGCGCCAGGCACCGGCGATGGTATCGAGCAGCGAGGGGAAACTTTGCCGGCCATGGCGTTCGTCGGGCGGGAAGTAGGTGCCGCCGAAAAACGGTTTTAGGTCGGGAGTCAGCCAGACGTTGAGCGGCCAGCCGCCCGAGCCGGTGCGGGCCTGCACATAGGTCATGTAAACGCGATCCACGTCGGGGCGCTCTTCGCGGTCGAGTTTGATGGCGACGAAATCCCGGTTGAGCTGCGCGGCGATGGCGGTGTTTTCAAAGCACTCGTGAGCCATGACGTGGCACCAGTGGCAGGTGGAGTACCCGATGGAAAGCAGGATGGGTTTGTCCTCGGCGCGGGCGCGGGCGAAGGCGGGCTCGCCCCACTCCAGCCAGTCCACGGGATTGTCGGCGTGCTGGCGCAGGTAGGGCGATTGGGCGGCGGCGAGGGCGTTGGGCATGAGTGCGGCAAGCATAGAGGCATTCGCCGCAACGCAAACCCGACGTGGCCGTAAACTGCCGGCGGCACACACCTGCTCCTGTTACTAACCCGGCTTATCCGGCGACTCAGTCCTGGAAGCTGAGTCGTTCGGCAAGACGCGGGCGAGCGACGTCAGGCTGCCGCAGATCGGGCGCGGGACTGACGTTTTTCGGGGGGCGGGTCACGCTTTCAACGGCCTCTTCCAAAACAATGCCAACCAGATCGGCCAGTTCACGGGCTGCGTCGCGCAGGGTGGCTGATTCGGTATTGAGTTCAGCGGCGGCGGCGGCGGTTTCTTCCGCCCCGGCCGCAGTGGTTTGTGTGACTTGGTCCAGTTGGTTGACCGCCTGGTTAATCTGGGCGAGTCCGCCGCTCTGTTCCTGGGAGGCACTGGCCACTTCGCCGACGAGTCGGTCCACTTCGCGGGCTTTTTCCAGGATATGGCCAAAGCCGGCCGCCACGCGAGCGGAGAGCTGCACGCCCTGGGCGGAGCGGGCGGTGGCCTCGGCGATTTTGGCCTCGGTCTCCTTGGCGGCCAGGGCGGAGCGCCGGGCGAGCGAGCGCACTTCGTCGGCCACGACCGCGAAACCTGCCCCGGCGTCGCCGGCACGAGCAGCCTCAACCGCCGCGTTTAGCGCAAGTATGTTGGTCTGAAACGCGATCTCGTCGATGGTGCGGATAATTTTTGAAATATCGTTGGAGGATTGCTGGATGGCATTCATCGCCGTTTGCATGTGCTCCATTTCCACAGTGCCAGCCTCGGCGGCGGTGCGGGCCTGACCGGCGGTGACCTTACCCGCCTGAGCGTTCTCGGCATTGCGCTTGGTCATGCTGGAAAGCTCTTCGAGCGAGGAACTGATTTCCTCCAGGGTGGCCGCCTGCTCGCTAGAGCCCTCGGCCAGCGATTGGCTGGCGGCCTGCATCTGGCTGGAGGCGGAGGAAACACGTCCGGAACCGAGCCCGAGTTTACGCGCGGTTTGGGTGATCACGGAAGTGAGGTTGCGCGCGATAAAATACCACAACACGACCACGATCAGCAGCGCGCCCGCGAGAATAGCCCAGGAGAGCCTTCGGCTGGCATGGGTGGAGTCATCCATACGTTGAACCCCGGCGTAGAACTCCTCGTCCCAAGTGCCCGCCGCGATGACCCATTGCCAAGGGGCATAGTAGGTGAACGAGACAGTTTTCTGGCGGGCGACCGTGTCGCCAGGGTTTTTCCACGAATAACTGGCAAGCGCGGTCTCGCCGGGTTGCAGCTTTTTCGCGCGCCCGACGATATCCTGGATAAACAAATTACCGGCGGCGTCTTTGGCTTCCCAAATACTTTCTCCGTCCCGTTTGCCCTCGTGGGAAATGACGTAGCGGCCTTCGGCGTCCAGCACGTAGGCGTAGCCGCTCTGGGCGACGCGGATTTCCATGATGGCTTTGCGCAGACTCAGCGCGCTTTCCTGCGGCACGCCGACGTAGATCATGCCTACGACCTCCTTTCGCGCATCGCGCAACGGAGCATACGCGGCGATATACCACTTGTTCACCACAAAGGCGCGCCCGACAAAGGTTTCTCCCGCCATCACCTTCTGGATGATGGCGCTAGGCGTCCCATCAACTTGGCGGGCAGGAATAAAAGTGCCTATGGCCCGGCGCCCCTCCAGCGTGGCGACATTGGTGGCCACGCGCAGCATATCGCCCGCATCGTTCATGCGCTGGAAAAGCGTGCAGGTGCCGCCCACCAACGCGCGCACTTTGTCCACCACCGCGACCGGTTGCGCCGGATCGACGGTCTGGCCCAGCCAAGCATCCCCAACCAGCAAGCGCGGCAGGGTTACCGTCTCGGTCGCACGGGTGAACTGGTTGATCGCCGTCCACGAGACCGTATCGGTTCCGCTTCGCGCTTCGCCGCTCTGCCGCAAGACTTCCTGCGCCACCTTTAAATCGCTCAGGACTTTTTGCTCCAAAACCTCCTGCTGGGTGGAGACGACCAGCTTAATCCCCCTCACTGTCTGCTCAATACCTTCGTGGGCGAGACGGACCGCCTCTTTGGTGGCAATAGTCTGAACCCGTTCCCCTTGCCAGTGGTTAACTGCGGTCAGGATTAAGGCGACCAAGGCAGTGGTAGAACCACCGATGAGCATGAGTTTGGCGCGCAACGAAAGATGACGGGAAGTCATAGGGAAATGAAGGTCAACGTGGGTCGAGAATCGAAAGGTGTTGGGATTATTAATATCGGCGGCTCACGGCCACGCCCTGCGCATTTTTTGCCAGAAACAGTGATTTTTTCTAGATCGTGTCGTCACGAGATTTTATTGACGGCGAGAAACGGGAGTCCATGCGTATGGTTCGATGAAAGAAAGCCACCGGAGGCATGACATATCGGATCAAATTTGGGCGATACTGGAGCCTTTGTTG
>CANIWJ010000098.1 GCA_947471035.1 Verrucomicrobiota bacterium | reverse complement strand
CGGACGCTTCGCATCCGCGAATACCAGTGTGTTTAGAAAACGCTGACACAGCTCGGAGTTGAGCGTGTCCAAGATCACGCGGGCAGTCTCCTCGGTTTGAAACGACAAATAATAACAAGCGTCATCGAAAAACATAGGCTTACCGTCGACCGGACCAATGAGTTGAAACCTAAGCGATTTATGCAGCCCCGAGACCGCCACCTTCCAGGGTGAAAAAGCATAATCGCCGATTCCAAATAGTGAAAACGCCACCCGCCCGCGGTAAATCGAACTCTTCCTAGCCTCGAACCTCGCGAGATGGCGTTGTAAATAAGCCCACGTCTGCGGCGCGGCTTTCGCAATGGCCCCCGTGTCATCGCCAACAAACCGCTGTGTGACAAGCACGAGTCGCGTAGGCGTTGTCCTAGCGTTGGCCAGATCGCTGCATTTTAGAAATGGAAACACATAGTCGGTCTCTAGCGAGAGTCGCTCGCCATCCCCATTCTCGATTCCTCCGTCCGGCATCGCATGCAATTCCATCACTGCCGCACAATCGTGCTTAACTCCCGATCTCCATCGAAACGGACAGTCTCCCTCCAAATGCTGTAAAGCACGATAAGCGCGAATATCTGCCACCCACTCATCTCGCTGTAACCCGATGCGCATGACGGGCCTCAAGTCAGACAGCGACGCATAAACATCCGCCTCTTCCGGCCCGTCTTCCCCCGTGCGCAAATAGAGTAAACATGCGTCCACCGCCGCATCAAAATGCGCCGCTGCATCAATGCGGTAAATCGAAGCGGTCGAGATATGTCCCTCGTTCTTCCAAGCATAACGAAGAAACTTTCGCGCCGTCGCGGTTTTGCACAGCATCGCCAGCGAAGCGGGCCTCCTATGCAACGCACGCAGCAAACGAATCAACATCCACTCGGAAATATCAAAATTCGCTTTCCCTGTCCGCGCAGCGATTCCTCTATGACCTTGAAAGTTTTCCTTCGAGGGAAGGTTCGCACCATTTACCGCTGAAACTCCTGCATTGGTGACCCACGGGGGGTTACCGAGTAAAAGAAGCCGGGCTCCCGTCCCTCGTAGTTCGCCATCCCAGTCGTAGGTAAAAAAATCATGGCACCCGACACTGGCCGAGCCATTGGCAATACGCGGAGCGAGCCGGTTCTGTGCGTCCGCAACATACTCCGGGTTGATTTCAAAGCCCTTGAGATTTGCGGCGGGGAAAGCTTGGGACGCTGCCACCAAGAACGCCCCCCGGCCCGCCGTCGGTTCGATCACCAGCTCGGGTACTTCGCCCAGCCTGAGCAACAACGCACAAACCTCCGTCGCCAGTCCATCGGGAGTCTGGAAATCGCCGAATTCAACTTTCCCATGAACCTTCACTTGAGACGGAGAATTCCCGGGGCAACCCCGGCCTGCTCGATAGCCCGACTATATTGCAACCGCCACTGAAGCGCGTTGGAAATCGTGAGGTATCCTAACGTCGGCGGCGTTTTCATTACCTCATCCGCCAGCAATCCGGCGCTAATATCATCAACCGGCAGCATTCTTTCCGAGAAGAATGCCAGCACGTCATCACGGTTTGCCTTGTTTTTGAGCAGCAAAAGCAGACCTGACGTAGTCTGAAAATCAGCCGTGCACTCCTTTTCGACAAAGATCGTATGGAGAATATTTAACCGGGCGACGCGTGCATCCGAGTCGTCCCGCTTGTCATACACAAAAACCAGCAAGGAGTAGCCAAGACCGTAAATCTTTTGCCGAGCGCTCCGGAATGGGCACGAGGATTGAGGCTGACGAACACTCGTGACCTTGATGTCCACATCCAAACCGGGAAAGTCGATACCCTTGGCCGAACTGCCTTTGGGATATGCATAGCGATCAAGTAGATCAGCTTGGAACTTGTGCTCCAAGTAGGTGCCAACCGCCTTTCCATCCGTAACACCAAACAGGCTTGGCTCGGCATGCGTTGATTCCGAGATAGCAAACGCCTTGGCTTCTTTCTTAAGCTGTTTGATTGTAAGCGGGGGTAATTTCTTGGACGACATAACTTCAGTAAAATATAAGCGCCAGACCACTGCCTAGCAAAGATTCGTTTCGGCCGTTTTAAAAAACTAATCTCATACCCCCGTTCAGCCGCCCGCCGACTTCGTTTTATAACGGCCACTCAGCGCCACAGCGCATCCACCGCGCTTTCCCCCGCCGCCTGCTCCAGCAAGGGCCAGACTTCATCCACCGTGCGCGCCACCGGCATCAACTGCATCAGCCCCTGGGTCTTGAATCCCTCGCGCACCATTTTCTCAAAAAACGCCAGCAACTCGTCGTAGAACCCGTCCTGGTTTACCAATACCAGCGGCTTGCCGTGACGGTTTAGCGCCCGCCCGACCAGAATCTCAACCAACTCCTCCAGCGTGCCGATCCCGCCCGGCAAGGTGACAAACGCCGCCGCCCGCTCCTCCATGATCCGCCGCCGCTCACGCATCGAGCCCACCACCACCAGCTCGTCCGCCTCCCGGTAGGCCAGCTCGCGCTCGACCATAAAGTCAGGGATCACCCCGACCACACGCCCGCCCGCCGCCTTGGTCGCCTGCGCCACCGCACCCATCACCCCCGCGCGCCCGCCGCCATAAACCAGCCCCCAGCCGCGCTCCGCCAGACCACGCCCCAGCGCTTCGCCCGCCGCATAATACTTCGCATCCAGCGTCAGGCTGCTCGCGCAATACACACAGAGGAGTTTCCCCATGGCGGGTCCCTTCGGTTAACGCCGCCGCAGCACGCACACCCCCGCGCCGTCATGCCCCGCCACCCAAGGCAAGGCCACGACCGCGCTCGTTTTCTCAAAATCCACACCGTCCGGTCCGGCGAGAAACACATCGACCACGCACGCGTTCTCCACGTCGTCGATTGAGCACGTGCTGTAAACCAGCCGCCCGCCCGACTTCACCCAGCGCGCCGCGCTGGCCAGCATCTCGGCCTGCTGCTTGGCGTGTTTGCCAAAATCCGCCGGTTGCAAACGCCACTTCACATCCACCCGGTGCCGCATCACGCCGCTGTTGGTGCAGGGCGCATCCACGAGCACGGCGTCAAACGAGCCCGGCGTCATGCCCATCAAACTCGACGCGCGCCGCAGATCGCCTTCGACCCGCTTGGCCGAAACTCCCTCGGGAACGCGCTTCAGGTTTTCCGCCAGCCGCTCGTGCCGCGCGCCGGGAATATCCAGCGCAACCAGCAGCCCTTCGCCCATGCGATCCGCGATGGCCAGGCTCTTGCCGCCCGGCGCCGCGCACGCGTCGATGATGCGCTCGCCCTTCTTCGGAGCCAGCGCCTCGATGGCCAGCCGCGTGCCCGGATCGGCCAGATAAATCTTACCGTCAGCCAGGGCGCGCGCGACCTCCGGCCAGTGTCCGCCCTTCACCACAAAATACTCCGCCCACGGCGTCGCCTCCAGCCACACCGCATCCGCCGCACCCGGCGGCGTCGCCAGACGCCAGCGGGCATGCACCGGCGCGGGTTTCAAATTCCACTCCAAAAACTCCCTCGTGCCGTCAGCCCCGAACTGCGCCAGCCAACGCTCCACCAACCACTCCGGCATAGAGTAGTATTCGGCCAGCGCCGCCGCCGGGGCGATCCGCCCCGGCGCGACCTGCCGGGCCAGCGCTTCGGCCAGCTTGCGCACCACCGCGTTGACCAGCTTCGCTTCTGACTCGCTCGCCAGAGCGCGGGTCTGCGTCACCGCATGATGCCCGACTTTGGCCGCATGGCCTTCGCCACCGCCCTCGATCAACTCATAACCGGCCAGCAGCAGCACCGCCATAACCCGCGTGCGCGGACGCAGTCGCACCAACGTGGCCACCACGCCCTCGATGCGCCCGTAATGCCGGATCGCGCCGTAAAACAGATTTTGGCAACGCGCCCGCGCCCCGCCGGTCAACTGCACCGTATCGAGCAACGCATCCGCCCGCACTTCCTCATCCAGCCAGCGGACCAGCAGGCGGGCCGCCACCGGCCAGGCATCAGGCGAATTCAAAGCAGCAACAGCGGGCGCATCAGAGGTCATCGGAAAAGAAAGGTTCTACAGGTTGGTTAATTAAAGGAGCGGAACCCCACCACCCCCCGCCGCCGAAGCAACTACGAAACAGTCCCGCCGCCGACATTGACAGGACGCCTCTCCACCCGCTTTGCTGACCAACCCTCTCCTGTAACCTTTCTGACATGAATTCCGAAACCATCTCCACGCTCGTCGCCAAAAACCCGTCCCTCAAGACGGCCAAAGCCAAGCTGGAGGCCATGGAGCCTGGCGCCTATTGCGTTCATAAAAGCTGGGGCTTCGGTCAGATAAAGTCTTACGACGAGGCCGCCCAAAAGCTCATCATCGATTTCAAAGCCAAGCCCGGACACTCCATGGATCCGGCCTTCTGTGTCACCACCCTCGACGTTCTCCCCGCCAACCATCTGCTCGTTCGCCGCGAGACCGACGCCGCCACCATCGCCAAGCTCATAGCCAACGACCCGGCCCAGCTCATCATCGAGGCCCTCGCCGCCTACCCCAACAACGCCGCCACCCAGATCGAAATCGAAATCGTGCTCGCCCAGGTCCTCGGCGAAGAGAAATTCAAAAAGTGGTGGTCCACCGCCAAGAAGGCCCTCGCCAAAGACCCACGTATCTCCGTCCCCGCCAAAAAGACCGAGTGCTACTTCATCCGCGAGACCCCGATCTCCACGGAAGACGAAATCACCGCTAAATTTAACAGCACCCGCTCCGCCCGTCTGCGCGTCAAACTCGCCCACGAGCTGATCGACACCGCCGGCAAGCAAGACATCAAGGCCGACCTCCCCGCCATCCTCGCCGGCGTCGCCGAGGCCATCAAAACCTCCAACCAGTTCGATACCGCCGAGCGCCTCCACGCCGCTTCCATCCGCGACCGCCTGGCCAAGCTCGCCGGCATCGACGCCTCCACTTTCGAGCCTTCCCAGATTTCCCTCGTCGCCAACGTCCGCGACCTTCCCGCCATCGTGGAAAAGCTGCCCGTCGGCTTCCAGAGCGAGTTCCTCGATCTCATCAAAGAGGCCCACCCGCTCGAATACCGCGACATCGTCATCAGCCTGCTCAAAGTTTCCCAAGGCAAGTTCACCACCGAGTGTATCAACTTCCTGCTCGACAACGACCACAGCGAAGAACTCGCCGCCACCTTCCGCCGTTGGATGGCCGAGCAAAACCTGCGCGCCCCCGTACTCCATTGGATCGTCAAGAACCGTAACTCCAAGAAGTTCGCCAAACTCCTCGGCGACCTCGTCTCACCCCGCCTCTTCTCGGCCATTTTCTACGCCATCGACTACGAGGCCCTCCAGGCCGCCTCCAGCCGCCGCATCCCCCTCGGCGACGCCCTATCCGAAGACTCCGAGCTCATCGGCGACCTGCTCGCCACCGCCTCCGCCGAGACCGCCCGCGACCTCGCCCACTCCCTTCTGCTCAACCAAGGCTTCGAGGACCTCACCAAAAAGTCTCTCCTCGCCCGCTTCATCAAACTCTACCCCTCCATCTCCACCGTCCTCACCGGCGAAAACGAGACCAAGGAAGAGCAACTCCTCGTCTCCCGCGACAGCTACGAGCGCAAGCGCGAGGAACTGGAGACCATCATCTCCAAAAAGATCCCCGACAACTCCAAGGCCATCGCCACCGCCCGCGAACACGGCGACCTCAAGGAGAACTCCGAATACAAGATGGCCAAGCAAGACCAGCAGGTCCTCATGGCCCAGAAGGGCACCTTGGAGAAAGACCTCAGCCGCGCCCGCATCACCGATTTCAAGGAAGGCAACAACGAGGTCGTCGGCGTCGGCAGCGTGGTCGTCACCAAGATCGGCTCCAATAACAAGACCGCCCGCTACACCCTGCTCGGTGCCTGGGACAGCGTGCCCGACCAGAACATCATCTCCTACAAGACGCCCCTCGGCCAGGTTCTCCTCGGCAAGAAGGTCGGCGACACCGTGAAGGTGAAGATCGGCTCCTCTGAAGAAGCCTACACCATCACCGCCCTTGAGCGCTACGTTTCCTAAGCGAACCCGTTCCCTCGCTGTACAAGCCGCGCCCTGTCCGGGTCGCGGCTTTTTCGTGCCCGCTCGCTGCACCAAGAGATTGCAGCTCCCCCATATTTATCCGTGCTTGTCAGCCTGATCGTTGCTTAGGGTGTGTTTCGTAAATAAACCGATGTTTTGCGTAGAGGAAACCAGGCTCGGCCAAGGCGACCGAGGCGGAGGCGGCCCAGCGGGCCGTGCCGCCGAGGGCAACGCCGGCCCAGCTTGATTTCCTCTCCGCCCTAAGGGCATTGGCAGGACGTCGATTTATTGACGAGACACACCCTTAAATTTTCCTTCGTCACTTTTCCTCCAACCACCCCAATCCACACTTCTTATGGGACGCCAATGGCTTCACGCGAAACGCGCCGTCGTTAACAACCGCAAGGGTCAGCTCGTCGGCAAACTGGTCAAAGAAATCACCGTCGCCGCCAAACTTGGCGGCGGCGATCTCACCGCCAACGCCCGGCTCTTCGCCGCCGTGGAAAAAGGCAAAAAAGCCTCTGTCACCCGCGACGTCATCGAGCGCGCCATCCATAAAGGCGCGGGAACCGGCGGGGAAAAAATCGACCTCGCGGCCGTCACCTTCGAGGGCTACGCCCCGCACAAGATCCCCGTAGTCGTCGAGTGTTACACCGACAACGTCCAGCGCCTCGCTCCCGAGATGCGCGTGCTCTTCAAAAAAGGCATTTTGGGCACCACCGGCTCCAATAAGTTTCTCTTCGACCACCTCGGCATCGTCGAAGCCTACACCGCCACCGCCACGCCCGACCTCGAAGCCGCCGCGATCGAAGCCGGTGCCAATGATTTCGCCCCGCTCACCCACGCCGAAAACGACGACGTGCCCGAGGAGGGCGCATCCGGCGCGCGTTTCCTTTGCGAGCGCACCGCCATCCACGCCGTCTCGGAATGGCTCAAGGCCAACGGCTGGACCGTCATCACCTCGGAAATGGGCTACCTCGCCAAATCCTTCCCCGAGCTCAACGACACCGAGCGCGCCGAAGTCGGCGAATTCCTCCACGCCCTCGAAGACAACGACGACGTGCAACGCGTCTGGGCCGCGTTCAAGTAAGAGCTCCAATTCTGATTTGAGACTTTAACGCAAAGGCGCAAAGGCGCGGAGGGACGCAAAGAAATCACCCGTTCATATAACTCTGCGACCTTTGCGTCTTGGCTACTTTGCGTTAAAAACAATCCCTTAAAATTGGGGTTCTGGCATAGGTTTTCTGACGGCGTTCAACTGCGTCCCCGCCACCACGCGCTCAGCGCCGCCCAGGCCTTCGCGCGGTGGCTCAGGCGGGCCTTCACCTCGTCCCCGAGTTCGGCGTAGCTTTGCTCATAACCCTCCGGCACAAACAAAGGGTCGTACCCAAAACCCGCGCCGCCGCGCGGCTCGTCCAGCAAACGGCCGCCGCACTCGCCCTCAAAAACCTGCTCCGCGCCGGTTTCGTCGATCAGGAATAGTAAACAATAGAACTTCGCCCCGCGTCGTTCCGCAGGCACACCGCGCATAACCTCAACCAGTTTTCGCAGATTGGCCGCCGCGTCGCCCTGCGGCCCCGCGAAATAAGCACTCTCCACTCCCGGCCCGCCGTCGAGATAATCGACGCACACGCCGCTATCATCCGCCAGCACCACACTGCCCGGCGGCGCGATCTCCCAAAGGGCCCTCGCCTTCTTCCGCGCGTTGCCCAAGAAAGTGCCGGTATCCTCCACCACCGGCGGCATACCGCCCAGCACCTTGGCCGACACGATTTCCACCCCCAAGCCATCGCGGACCGCCAAAGCCCCCATCTCAGCCACCTTGTGGGCGTTTCCCGAAGCCAGATAAATGCGCGCTGCGTTGCCGGTGCTCATGGTTTTAAAAGTTATTTCTCGGTTTGAGCGGACCTCGCCGCAGCGTGTCCGCCCCAAAGGTTTCCGTCGTGCTCTCCGCCCATTCGCCCCACGGAGCCGCCCCGCCCCACCCCGCCCCGCCAACCTGCGGGCTTTGATACCAAAACCCATAATCCAACACCCCGGCGGCGCGCGCATCGGCTAGCAACTCCGCCCCGCCTTCAAGATACACTCCGCTCAAACGCTCGTCTGAGCAGCGCTGCAAAAACTCCGCCCAGCCCGCCGCCCCGCGCGTCGTCTCCTGCCGCCACACCTGCACGCCCGCCGCTTCCAGCCACTCCTGCGCCGCCGCATCCGCCGCCATGCTGGTCACGACCAGGGTACGCTCCCGCCAGGCATCGGTGTAAACGCGCGGCCACGTATCCGGAGCGCCGGCCGCCGTCGCCAAAGTCGCATCAAATACAAACCGCACGCCGCAGTCCTCCTGCTCGCGCCCCGCCGCGTCCCGCCAGCGCCGGGTAAGCGCCGGATTGTCCGCCCGCACCGTGCCCGCCCCCACCGCGATGGCAGGAAAAAGACGCCGCCAATAATGCACATCCGCCCGCGCCTCGGGTCCGGTGATCCAGCGATTCGCCCCGGCCGGTGGCCGCGAAAATCCATCCCGCGTCGTCGCCAGTTTCCCCGCCAGCAGGGGGCGTCCCGTGGTGATCCAGTGGTTAAAAATAAAGTTCAACTCCGTGCACACCTCCGCCCGCACCCCGGCGGTCACCGCAATGCCCGCCGCGCGCAACACCTCCAACCCGCGCCCGGCGTGGGCCGGATTTGGATCCGTCGCACCGCTGACCACGCGGGCGATGCCCACCGCGCGAATCGCATCGCAACACGCCCCGGTGCGCCCCGCCGTCGAGCACGGCTCCAGAGTCACATACATCACCGCCCCCGGCCGGGGCGCTCGCCCCAGGGCGGCCAGCGCGGCCCGCTCCGCATGCGGCCCGCCATCCCGCGCATGCCAGCCCTCGGCCACCAGCTCGCCGTCCTCCACGATCAGCGCCCCGACCATGGGATTCGGATGCGTCTTGCCCCAGGCCCGCTTCGCCAGACCCAGCGCCCGGTCCATCCATTCGTCATCGGTGGGCATGGACGCGTTTAAAACTTAGTTTAAAAAACGAAACCCGTCTGCGCCGCCAGTTCAGCCGCGCACGTGGGGATTTTCCGCCCGCTCCTCCGCCACCGTAGTGCGATCGCCATGCCCGGGGTAAAGAATCGTCTCCGCAGGCAAGGTGTAGATCTGGGTGCGAATCGATTTTTCCAACTGAGGAAAACCGCAGTTGGGGAAATCCGTCCGGCCCACGCTGCGCCGGAAAATCGCATCGCCCGAAAAGGCCACGCCCTGCGCCGCGCACCAAAAAAGCACGCTGCCCGGACAATGCCCCGGCACATGCCGGATTTCCCACTCCAGCCCCAGGGCCGTCACCCGGTCGCCTTGCTTCACCCAGCGGTCGGTTTTCACCGGCGTCAGCCGGATCGTGCCGGGCAGAAAAACCTCCATCACCCCCGGCGTCTCCAGCAGGATTTTGTCATCCGCATGGGCGCTCACCCTTGCCCCGGTCGCCGCGACGACTTCCGCCACCCCTTGCATGTGGTCCCAGTGGCCATGCGTAAGCCAGAGCTCCGTCAACACACAGGCCTCGCGCTCCAGAATCGGTTTCACATCCCGCCACACCTCGCCCGGCGCATCGATCAACACCGCTTCACCGCGCGCGGTGTCGGTGAGCAAATAAGCGTTGGTCTCGATCGGACCGGCCGGCAGGACGTGAAGATAAAGCGACATAAGGAAGAGAAACGGAAAACCAGCACACCGCAAAGCCCCCCGCCCGCAAGTCCGCAGACATCCGCCGGGCGAAACCTGCCTCCTCTCCGCCTGCGGATAAAAAACTCGTCCCCCGGCCGGTTCGCTCAAACATGCGCGGCATCCTCATGTCCACCGCCCTCGCCCAGCGCGCCGCCCATATCGTCTCCCTCGTCTCGCCGGAATCACCGGCCGATTTTGTCCTCCGTCGCGAGGTCGGCTCCGACCGCGAACTCGAAGCCCATGAAAAACGCGCGCTCACCGGAGCGGTGTTTTCCTACTACCGCTGGTTCCAGTGGCTCGATTCCACCCGCGCCCTGCCCCAGCGCGTACTCGCCGCCCTCGACCTCCAACACCGCTTCGACGCCGACCCGACCACCATCAAAGCCGAGACCCTGGCCTCGTTGACTTTGCCCCCCTGGGCCCTGGCCTCCATCGACTTCCCCTCCCCCGAAGCCCGCACCGCCTACCTGCGCCAGCTGCAATCCGCCCCCGCGCTCTGGATACGCCCACAACGCGAATTCGCCGCCTCCCTCGCCCGCGCCCTGCGCCACACCCTTCCGCCCGATTTTAGCCGCTCGCCTCTCGCCCTCCACCCCGCCGCTCTCGCCCTCTCCACCGCCCTGCGCTACACCGGCCCGAGCGACTTGTTCAAATCCGAGGAATTCAAAAAAGGCCTTTTCGAGATTCAGGATCTCGCCTCACAGCTCGTCGGCCACGCCTGCGCCCCCGAGCCCTCCGAAACCTGGTGGGACGCCTGCTGCGGCGAAGGCGGCAAGACCCTCCATCTCTCCGATTTGATGCAAAACAAAGGGGTGATCTGGGCCACCGACCGCCACACCGGCCGCCTCGCCACCCTGCGCAAACGCGCCGGCCGCGCCCAGGCCTTCAACTACCGCGCCGTCACCTGGAACGGCGGCCCCTTCCTGCCCACCAAGACCAAGTTCGACGGCATTCTGGTCGACGCCCCCTGCTCCGGCGTCGGCACTTGGCAGCGCAACCCCCACGCCCGCTGGACCCTCACCGAGACCGACGTCAAGGAGCTGGCCGAGATTCAGCTTCAACTGCTGGAAAACACCCACAAAGCCCTCACACCCGGCGGCCGCCTCGTCTTCGCCGTCTGCACCATCACCCGCCAGGAAACCACCGACATCGTGCGCGCCTTCAGCGCCGCCCACCCCGAGCTGGAACCGGTGCGCGTGCTCGGCCTGACCGCCCCGACCGGCGACTACGCCACCGGACACTTCCTCTGGCCACACGAACTCGACGCCAACGGCATGTTCGTCGCCGCCTGGCGCAAGAAGTCCGCCTAAGCCGCCCTACCCTCAAGCCGTGGCCAAACCCGTGCTTCGCCCCGTCACCGCTGCGCAAGTGCGCCGCGATTTCAACGACCTGCGCGCCGTCGTGCACTACACCAAGGCCGCGCACGAACTCGGCCTCTGGGCCAGCGAGCGCATCATGATCGAGCGCCATTTCACCAACCTCGCCGCGCCCCTGCTTGAGGCTGGTTGCGGTGCGGGCCGGATCTCGGTCGCGCTCCATGCCCTGGGTTACCAAAACCTTACTGCCTTTGACTTCGCCCAGGAACTCGTCGAACAGGCCGTTTTTCTCGCCGCCGAGCGCAAGGCCCCGATCACGATCCACCACGCCGACGCCACCAAACTGGACGAGCACCCCGCCTTCGCCCCCGTTGCGCAGGCCAACCGCGCGGCACCGCTTTTTTCCGGCTGCCTGTTTATGTTTAACGGGCTCATGCAGATTCCCCTGCGCCGCAACCGCCGTCGCGCCCTGCGCCAGCTTGCCGCCGTTTGCCAGCCCGGTGCGCCCTTGCTTTTCACCACCCACGACCGCGATCACTCGCCGGCGGAACGGGCCAGCTGGCGGCTCGAAGCCCGCCGCTGGGCCGAGGAGAAACAGGATCCCCGCCTGCGCGAATACGGCGACCGCCGCTTCGAGGACGAATGCGGCGACACGTTTATGCACCTGCCCGACCGGACCGAAATCCTCGCCGACCTCGCCGCCACCGGCTGGGACCACCACGAGGATCACCTGCGCCGCGAACTGGCCAAAGAATCCGCCGCCGTGCGCGCCTTCTCCGACGAATGCCGCTTCTGGGCCGCCCGCCGCAGCGGATCAACCCGAAATCGGAATCGGCTAGCTGCCGTAAGTACCGACCATCCGTGACTTTCAGAT
>CANIWJ010000097.1 GCA_947471035.1 Verrucomicrobiota bacterium | reverse complement strand
GGCCTCGGCACCTCGTGGGAGACGGAGGATGGCCTCACCCTGGACTTCGAGCTCCAGACCAGCGAACAGCGCACCGATAGCGGCGGCCTCGTAGCCGAATTCCTCACCGGCGTGACGGCTCGCGCCACCTTTACCCCCTCGGGTATCGCGCCCTCGGCCATCGTCACCGCCCTGCAACTCACCGATGCGATCGGTGCCTCGCTCAATACCGGCGGGGTGAATCTGGTGGCCACCACCGCAGGCCTCACCGCCACCCTGCTGGGTGCCACCGTCACCGAGGCGGGCTTCGCCCACAGCGTGGATAAGCAGACCTCGGGCGCGGTGACGTGTATCGCCACCCGTGCCAGCAACGTGGCCCTGCAAGCGATCTTCACCCTCGCCTAAGCCCCGTGCAGATCAGCTTCCAAGCCCCGGCGGCCTCTCTCGTCGCCCTCGCCGGCACCGGCCGGCAGGGTGATGCGGAGCTGACCTTATCCTTCGCCGACCAGGTGCAGGTGGCCCCTCTGCTGCGGGCGCTCAAGGCCAAGGTGTTTCACCGGGGCAACCGGGTGTATTCAGTGGGCTGGAGCACGACGCGGGAGCACGCCACCACCCAGGCGGCGGAGGATTTTTTAATCACCCATGCCGAGGCCATCACCCCGGCCACCGGCACCCTCACCTTTACCAAGGCCGATGCCACCACCTGGACGCTCAACCCCGCCGTGGTGGCCATCAGCAGCAGCCGCCGAATCGGCGTGACCACCATCCACACCTACCAGGCACAGGGGACCAAAAGCTGAAATGCTGAAATGCTGAAAGCTGCCTCTTAACCCTCCGAAACTTTTTAGCGTCTTCGCTTTTCAGTATTTCCGCTTTTCTTCCCATGCTCCTCACCACCGATATTCTCCGCCTGCGTTGCGATGTGGATTCCAAAGAGGCGCCCTCGCCGGTCAGTGGCGGGGCCATGCTCGCCTGGCTGGGCCGCGATCTCACCTTCGAGCTAGGCATCTTCCTCCGGGGCGCGTGGGTGGCTCCCACCAACTGGACCAGTCTCACCATCCAGATCCTGCCCGCCAATACGCAGGAATCCAAGCTCGCCCCGACCGGCACCCCTACGCCGCTGGCCGTGGTGACGGTCAGCTCCTTCGATGCTACGGGCGATGCCGTGGCATGGGCCGCCGGCACTAAACAACAGGCGACGGTCACCTTCACCGCCGCACAGCTAAACTTTAGCCTGCCCGGTGCCTACGCCTGGCTGGTGGTAAACCTCACTCTCGACACCGGCCAACTGGTGACGCCCGCCGCCGGGCCCATCGAGCTGCGCCCCACCGGCTCCGCCGCACCCGAGGCCGCGCCGCCCGATGCCGCCGAGCTGCTCGCCTACACCAAGACCGAGGCCGATGCGCGCTACCTGCCGATCTTCGGCACAGGCTACCGCCGCCGCGATGGCTACCTGCAACTCTACGATGCGGTGGGCGGCACGTGGCACCCGCTCTTCATCTCCGGCGGCGCGCTGGTGATCGGCCCCGCCGACCTAACCTAACAACACCACTCTCATGCGCACCCTGCTCCCCTTCCTTTTCCGCGTTTTAGCGTTTCAAATTTTCAGCATTTGCCTGTCTGCCCAGCCCACCGTGGGCAGCCGGTCGGTGATGACCAATGCCAGCGGCGACCTCCTGGCAAACTTCACCGTCCCCTCGGGCCGCACGGTCACCTTCGCATCGGGCGCCGCCATCGTGCTGCCCGACAATGCGCTGAGCATCGCCGACGTGAGCGGGCTGCAAACGGCCCTTGATTCCAAGCCGACTCTGGTGGGGGGCTTTGTGCAAAGTTCGCAAATCCGTTTCGCGGAAATCGACCAGGGAGGCATCGTTTTCTCCGGTGGCCTCGAATGGCCTACCACGGCTTTTGGCGATAACGTGCCGACGAATACCGAGGTGCTCACCACGCTCGCGGCATTCCGCACCAGCAACCTCGCCGCCGCCAACACCTACACCAACGCAGCCCAAATCGCTCCAGCCTGGCGGCTCTCCGCCTACGCAGGCAGCGAGACCCTCCCGGCCAACGTCTCCGGCATGGGCTGGGATGGGGCGGGCCGCTTCACCCTGCAAAGCCCCGCCGGTGCGCTCCAACTCTACAGCGTCGGCGCGCCCGCCGTGCCGACCATTTATTGGCCGGGCAACATCGTGGCGAACACCATCACGGCCACCACCAACGCCTCGCTCGTCAGCGCCGCGAACATCACCACCGGCCTGGGTAGCGATGCCCTCAACCTCTCGGTGATGACCAACTCGTTGGTCCCTCCGCTCCGCCAGTGGCAGGGCACAACGATTCAGGCAGGCACGGTGGGCATACCCACCCAGAGCGATGCCGAGGGCGGTGGCGGCGGCTCGACCGAGCTGGTCAACGGCACCTACTGGCCCCAAGCGGTGGTGAGCGGCATGACGGGGGCCACCTCCTCCATCGCCGGGCTCTACCGCACGAGCGCCCAGGTGCGCACCGATCTCGCCGTGCCCCAAGTGGTGGCTGCGCCCGCCACCGCCACCAGCACAGGAACCGCCGGCCAGATAGCCTACGATGCCTCCTATTTCTACGTGTGCACCGCCACCAACACCTGGGTGCGCGCCGCGCTCTCCACCTGGTAGCTCCCTTTCCGCGTTTCAAAATCTCCGCCTCTCCGCGTTTATCCGATGCTCCGCCTCCTCTCCCCACTGCTCCTGCTCGCCGCCCTCGCCATCGCCCCTATGGCGCGGGCCATCACCTATGCCGACTGGATCGCCAGCTACAGCCTGACCGGGGCCGCTGCCCTCGGCACCGCCGACCCCGATGGCGACGGCCTGCCCAACCTGCTCGAATACGCCTTGGCTGACTGCGACCCCTCCACCGCATCCAGCGCCACCGCCGACCAGGCCCGCCTGCCCAAGATGGTTTTCGGCCAACGCAGCGGCAACGAACTGCCCTCGATAAACCCCGGCAACATCACCTACAGCGGCTTCACTCCGCCGCCCACCGGCACTTTTCATTTCGGCCTGCGCTACCGCCCCCGCACCGGCACTGAGCAGCTCCTTATCGAGGCGCAATACTCCCGCGATCTACTCTCCGGCTGGTTTAGCGGGCGAGCGGCCTTCGTGGTGAGCCCCGAGACCCCCATCGCAGGCGATGCCGTGCAGTGGTTCTTGGAGGGCTTCACCCCGCCGAGTTTCTATCTATCGCAGAGAAATTTTCTCCGCCTCGGCGTCGCCCCCTGGGCAAACGCCCCGGTCGTCACCGTGCCTCCGGGTGGCCCGCAATCCCCCACCGCCCCCGCGCAGGGCCTGCTCGTGCTCGCCCCGGTGGTCGCCCCCCGCGCACTGGAAGACACGGGCTCAGTCAGCAACACCACCGTGCTGGACCGCACCATCTACCGGGTAACCGCGGCGACCAGCGTCACGGATTACTACTGGAGATGGGACCCGCTCGGCACCAACACCCAGCCCGTCACCCTCACCCGGACGAGCAGCAACACCGCCGTGATCCTGCCCACCCCCGGCGATCCGTATAGCTGGCAGTTCGTGGGCAACGGCACCGCCACCCTCACGCTCAACACCGCGACCAGCACCTACACCACCACCGTAACGACCAGCACCAACACGCCCCAGAACGTGGATACCGTGACGGGCTTCGTCTCCGGCTCGCTCCGCGCCCACCTCGTCAGCCAGATCGACCCACTCATCGCCGGCGTCAACAAAGGCACGGGCCTTCCAATCTTCTCCGCGCAGGACCACGACGCCGCGATCTACGTGCGCAACACAGCTTGCTGGGCCGCGCCCTATGTCTCGCAGCTCACCGCGATTTCCCCTTGGAATAGCCAGGGCGGGCCGTTCTTCGCGGGTGTGCTCGTCTCTCCCCGCCACGTGCTTTTCGCGACTCACTTCGCCCCCAGCAGTGGCACGACCATCCGCTTCGTCGCGGCTGACAACACCGTGGTGAACCGCACCCTCACCGCCCTCGCGGTGGTCGGCACGCCGTCAAACTATTACCCCGATCTCACCGTGGGGGTGCTGGATAGCGACGTGCCTGGCACCATCGCATACGCCCGCATCCTGCCCGATAACTGGGCCACCAAGCTCCCAGCCCTCACCGGCACCACGGCGGGCGATACTCTGCTCGTCCCCAGCCTCGGCCTCGACCAGGAGGAGAAGGCCATCGTGAGCGACCTACTGAGCATCGCCGCCAGCGTGAGCTTCGCCCCGCCCGCCAACCAATCGCGCCGCACGTTCTACGAGGACAAGATCGGCGGCGATAGCGGCAACCCGGCCTTCCTGATCGTGAACGGCCAACTCGTCTTGATGACCTGTTGGACCTTCGGCGGCGGCGGCAGCGGCACCTCAGTCTGGGACCAACGCGCCGCGATCAACGCCATCATGACCAGCCAGGGCGGCGGCTACCAACTGACCCCCGCCGACCTCAGCAGCTTCCCCAGCTACTAAGATGAGCACGCTGAAACTCACCCCTTACGCCGCGCGACTACTCGCGAAGCAACAAGGCATCGCGGCCCTGCCCGCCGACCGCCCCGTAGGCTTGAACGTAAGTTCAAGGCCCCCGCGCCCCGCCCGCCAGTCCATGCCCTACGATGCCGACCGCCGGGCCGAGCACCTGTGCCATGCCCGCACTTGGTTGAAACAGCAGGGCAGCAACCAAGCGGCCTACGCCCGCGCCCACGGCCTCAGTATACCCCTGCTTTTTAAGGCGGTGCGCTTCGCCCAGGCCAACCCCCGCGCCAAGGACTGGCCGCGCCTGCCCATCGGATGCCGCCGCCAGATCAGCGACGGGCAACTGGCCGAGGTGCGCGCCGCCTACGAGCACCCCACCGGCCAAACCCAGCCCGAGATCGCCGAGCGCATCGGGGTGACTCGCGCCGTGGTGGCGCACTATTTCCGCAAATGGAGGCAGGCCGCATGAGCGCCCCCGCTGAACGCACCTCGATGCAGACCCTCATCGCCCTGGCGCTGGCCGTGGCGGGCTTCGCCCTCGCCTTTGGCCTGCCCGGCTGTGCCGAGCCCGCCCAAGCCAAAGCCCTTAAGCCCCCCTTAAACGCTCCGTAAGCGCCGCCGCCACTCCCGCCGAAACCACATGAGCAGCAATCGCCAATCCAACCGGTCCCCACGCCCACAAAGCCATAGCCATGGCCGTGGTTGCCAGCCCCAAGGCCCCACGCCCCAAGACCAGCTCACCGCCTCCAGGAATTAAGAGACTGAGTAGCACCGGTAACATGCTCGCACCTTAACACTTTCTTTCCCTCAGCGCGCTTACAAAAAACATGGCCGATCCAAATGAAGTAAAGATTCACGTAAAAACCACCTCCGATGTGCAGGGGGTGGAGAACACGTCGACGGCCATCAAAGGGCTGGCCTCAAAAGCCAAGCCAGCGGTGGAGGGCCTGAACCGCACGTTTGAGGGTCTAAGCCAAGCCATGCAGGGCGGTGCGAGCATGGCGCGCGGGCTGGGTAATGCGATAGGTGGCATCTTCGCCGCCGCTGGTAAATTCGCCTGGGTGGGCCTCTTGATTCAAGGTATCGGCCTAGTGATCTCAATCATCGGCCGCATGAAGGATGCTTTTGCCGATTCCGCTAAAGTAGGCGAAGAATCTGCTAAGAAAGCATCCGATGCCTGGGTAGCTGGCATGGATCGCGCCGCCTCCGCTGGTGATCAAAAACTCGTCGAATACTTTAAGGAAATCGCCCGCGCCGCCAACGAGGCTACCAAGGAGATCGATGCGGTAACTAACGCCATCATCGCCCAAACGGATGCGGATGAAGCCGTGGCCTTGGCCCAGATCGATGCCAATGAGGCACTGAGTGACTCCGAAAAACTACAGTCAAAGGCCTCTGTGCGTGCCAACTTCCGCGCTGGCCGGGCTCAAACAAAGATCAATGCCATGGCGGATCAAGAGCGGGTCCAAGCCGATCTAGCCAGCCAGGCACAGGCTGGAGTAGGCATAGCCGACGGGGAGCTATCGCGCCGACAGAAGGCTCTTTCCTACGTCGATGCCCTAGACCCCGAAAAGTTAAAGGCGGAAAAGGCCCTGATCAATAAGCAGCTGGCCCAGAACATCGGCAACCCGAACCAAGCGGACCGCATGAGTAAACAGGCTGAACTGATGGCGAAGCTCAATGAGCTCGATGCAAATATCGCCAGCGGTGGACCGGATGGCTCAGCCTTTGCCGCCCGCCGTGCCCAAGCCGCCGCCGCCGTGGCCGCCGGAGAAAAGGCGAAGCAAGCCGCCGAAGAAAAAGCTAATGAGGAGGCCCGTGCCCTCGAAATCCTGAAGCGTAACAACGCCCGCGATCTTACCGTCCTCACCAAGACCACCGCCGCACAGCAGACGGTGGATAATCTCACCACCGGCGCGCAGATAAAAACCACCCGAGCAAATGAACAAGAGCAGGCGCGCAAGGATGGCATTCTAGCTCAAATAGGTTCCGACTCGGCCAACAAAGCCACCGCCTTTGGATCTAAACTCGCTGGCACGCAGGCGGCAAAGGATGACTCTAAAATAAAGGATGCCGCCGATGCAGTTTTAGCCGCTGCTCAAGCCGCCCGCCAAGGCGGTGCAACCGAAAGCGAATCGCAGGCACTGCTCGCCGCTTTGATCGAGGTGCGCACGGTGCTCGCCTCTAATGGCCGGACCTCCGCCACCCTAATGCGTGAGATCGAAACCCTGCGCTCCCAAGTGGCCGCGCTCCGCACAAAGTAACCCATGGCCGTCCTCTGGCACATCAACGGCAGCACGCCCGCCGCCCTCGGCCTCGCCGATCTGCGGCTCACCTACCGCAGTATGGCGGCCGATACCCTCACCTTTACCCATGTGGGCGCGGCCTGGGATGGCGATCCGCTCTATGCCTATGGCGCCACCATCACCCTCACCCGCACCGTCGATGCCGGATCGCCGGTCAAAGTATTCGTGGGCAAGGTGCGCCGCACCCCCCGCTTCCTCGGCACCCAGGCCGAAAGCCTCACCTACGAAGTGGCCGGTCCCTGGGACTGGCTGGAACGCCGCGCCCTCATCCAAAACCAAGCCATCGTAATCAATCCCGCCAGCTCCACCATCCCCACTCTCCTCCCTCAAGGCCTCGCCATCCTCGGCCAGAGCGATGCGGGCACCGCCGTAAGTCTGCGCCAGGCTATCGACGCCATCCTCGCCAACGTGAGCAGCTACGGGCTGCAATACACCGAGCCGAATGTAGGTGTTTTCAGTGAAATGATAGCCTGGGATGAGGTGGCCGATCTCACCGTGGCCGATGCCCTGGTGCGCGTGCTCGGCCACCGCCCCGATGCCGTGGTCTGGGTGGACTACGAGGCCACCCCGCCCTCGATCTGCGTAAACACCCGCTCCGAACTGGCAAACCCCGTCATCGCCGTGGCCCCCGCCGACCTCGGCGGCACCGGCAGCTATACCCCGCTGGAGACCGTGCAGGTGACCGAGCGCCCCGATCTCGTGCCCCCCGGCGTGACCGTGCACTACCGCTGGATCAACACCGTCAACGGCGCGCCCTACCTGCGCCTCCTGTCCGAATCAGTCGGCGCAGGCGGCTACGACCCCACCGCCGAAAACGCCATCGTGCGCACCATCGAGCTGGCGGGCAGCGAATACACCTCCACCGTTTTGGAGCAAAAGGTGCGCGTCACCCCGCTGAGCGCCTACCTAACTGAGAGCGGCACCATCACCTCGGCCAACGCCGATGCCTTCGCCGCCCTCAGCCGCTTCTGGAAACGCAAGATCAACTGGCTGAACGATACCGGCGTAGTGATCCAAGGCTTTCGCGATTGCACCCGCGCCCTCACCGATACCGACGAGGGCGGCGCCACGCTGAACACCGGCCTGAGCAACGAACTGATCGAAGGCGCGATCACCCCCTGGATGGAAGGCACCACCCTCAACCGTCGCGGCCAGGACCAGACCTACGGCTGCGAAATCGCCGCCGATGTGCCCATCAACGGCGTGCTCACCCGCCGCCAGGTAAAGCTCTCGGCCGGCGTGATGGCGACCAACTGCTCCACCCGCACCTACACCTGGACCGAAAGCGAGGACTTCACCCCGCCGGAGGACGTGCCCGCCGGCCTGGTCTCCGCGATCTACAACGCCATGAGTGTGGTCCCGGTCGAGGGTGGCTGCACCCTGATCGAAGAGGAGTGCACCCTTGAGGTGAGGCCGGGGCACGTGGTCAACCTCACCGGCGGCCGCACGAGCTGGGCGACGATGCGGGCGCTGGTCCAGGAAGCGCGGGCCGATCTGGATAGCGGCACCACCGAGCTGGTCTGGGGCTGGCCCAAGCACCTCGGCCCGGCGGATCTGGTGGAAGTGGCGCGGGCCAACCGTTTCAAACGCTCCGCTCAGCGCGGCCTCATGCGGGCCACCGGCAAACTCTAACCATGCTCCAAGGCTTACCAGTCAAAGGTCCAGTGCACCGCGCCAGCACGGCCACGGATGGCGGCACCCAGCACGCCTTCGAGGTGCTAAAGGTGACGGGCGGCATCGCCTTCCGCTCGGCCTATGTAAACAGCCTGCCCGTCACCAATGCAGACGGCACCACGGTCTCGACCATCGGCACCGCCTACAAATACTATGTAAACGTCACGGTGAGCAGCGCCGGAGTGGCCACGTCCGCGATCCTGCAACGCACCACCGGCAGCATCCCGACCGACACCGCCACGGCCGCATACCAAATCATCGTCGAGGTAGACACCGCCGGCAGCCCGACCAGCAAGCACGTGTTTAGCAGCCTGAGGCACGTGAAGTGCGGCGCAGAGCACCAATTCGGCGGCCTGACGTAACATGGGAACGCTCTACAAATCCCTCATCGGCCAGTGCGCCGCCTGCTGCACCTGCGATGCCCCCGTGTTCGAGATGGCGACCAGGTCGGCGAGTAAGACGAAGTATGGGTTCGCGGAGTTTGGGACGGCTAGCACACCGCCAAAGCGATATAAAACCGCCACCGGTAGCGGTAATTATAAGACCACCCCCAACTGCAAACTCACTGGAAGCACCACTAGAACCGAAACAATCCCGAGTAGCCACATGCAGATTTGGGCAACCATCGACTGTGATGGTGGTTCTGATCCGTGCTCCGTGAATGGATTAACAGCGATTGCCGACGCTACTGGTTTTTCATCATCAGACTTCCTGAAGTTTCGATACGGTTACACCGGCCTAGAGTGCATAGATTTTGATGATGATGGAGGCTGCACGGTAAACATTAACTATATCCAAAACCCCTCCGAATTTGGTAAATTTGATGTTCTAAACTCTTTCCCGTACAACACCGTAACAGTGAGTAGCGGCACCTCCGCCTCATCAGATTTTACGAGCGATGGAGGGGGAGTAGTCAGTGTTACCCTGTCCGAGGAATATGACACCGCTACTCTCAAGAGCAACACCACTGCCGCCATCGGGTCGTGGTCCTCGTGGACAACCGGATACGCCTCAGCAACTGCGCTACTAACCTGCACAGAACTGACCTACTCGATCACCGAGGCAAAATACCGCATTCGCCACCCTCTAAATAAACGTGCGATCGCCACCGGCTGCTACCGGATCGCATGGGTTGAACGCCTCATCCCCGGTCTCACCTACGCGAGCGACTGCACCACTATCACTGGAGGAGGGGCGGCGCTGTCCAGTATCGAGGTAGTGAGCGGCGGCACCGGCTGGACCAGTGGAACCATCACCATCAGTGCCCCAGGCAACGGCGGCACCACCGCCACGGCTACTGTCACGGTGTCGGGCGGCGTTATCACCGGCATAGCGTTAATCACTGCCGGCACACGCTACACCAGCACCCCCACCTTCACCCTCTCAGGCCCCGGCACCGGCGCGATCCTGATAATCCACCTAGGCACCGAGACTGCCAAAAGCTACAACTGGAGCGGCACCGTGCCAGGGGGCTATGATCCCGCCAACAACACGACATGGCCCGTTACGGGCGAATACGCCCTCCCTGTCCCCACCAGCAACGGCACCCTGAGTGTGCCATCAAGCGCGATCCTCTATTACTGCGATGGCTGCACTTAACCCTATCCACGTAACGGTGAGGGCGGATATCTGCCGAAGCTGCTCAACACCCTGCCCGGAGCGCGATACTCTGGACCTGTCGGATGGCTGCACCGCCTGCCCGCTCCGCATCTGGCACGCGATAGATTGTGAGGCTGTGATCGAGGAGGCAGCAGGCGACAAAGCGGCGCGATTGATTGATGCGCATGTTTTGGATCCGATACGCAGGATGGTGCCGTCTGCCGAAGGCCTGATTCAACAGGTCCAAAGGTGTGGAGGCTGTGGAGCCGACAAGCAAAGGCTCAACGGCCACGGCGGCGGCTCGGCCATTTAAGCGGGGTTTAAGCTATCCCCAAACGGTGCTTAAAGGCCCCTTGAACACCTTTAAATAATCACGCGAAAATCCTTCAAAAGGATCAAACCTACTCCAATAAGGATCAAACCTCACTCCGCTTTACTTCGGAAGTAGAAAATGCGCCCGTTGCCGCGCTGCCAGGTGGCGCCGCTGCGGAAGACCTCGCCGCCGGTGAACCAGGAAATGAAGAGGAGTTGGTCGGGTTCGGGGATGCCGAAGGGTTCACCATACATCTCTTCCTGCGGAATCTCGAAATACTCGCCGATGCCCTGAGTGATCGGGTGGGCGGGGTTGATGTTCCAGAGCCGTTCCTTGTCGGTCGCCTCGCGCCACTTGAGGGAGCAGGTGGTGCCGAGCAGGGCTTTGAAAATTTTGGCGTAGTGGGCGGAGTGGAGGGCGACGAGGCCCATGCCTTCGAGCACGCGGGTCTTCACCTTGGCTACGACGGCGTCCTGGACGTCGCCATGGGCCATGTGGCCCCACCAGATGAGCACGTCGGTGTCGGCGAGGATGGCGTCGGTGAGGCCGTGCTCGGGCTGGTCGAGCCAGGCGGTGCGCACCGTAAAGTCGGCGTGCGGGCGAAGGAATCCGGCGATGGTCTCGTGCATGCCCTGCGGGTAGAGGGCGGCGACCTTCGGGTTCTTTTTCTCGTGGCGGAATTCGCCCCAGACGGTGACGCGGATGGTTTGGCTCATAGCATTTTTATGATTTTAAGAGGAGAGGGTAAAGGGGAGGAAGTGAGGAGCGCTTCTAAAGTGTCCTCTGATGAATTAGGACGGTCGGAAGGGTGCAGGCAATAATGAGAGATCGCATTTCTCCGTGATTTATAGCAAAAATCCGACATGGCGGAGATTTCCGAACAAGTGGCTTCGTTTGAGCGCGACCTGACGGCGGCGCTGGGACGCTTGCGCGAAGGCAAGGCGAAGGTGCGGGTGCCGAGGGCGGTGGAGTTGCACCGGAAACGTCCGCGATCGCACTTTCATCCGACACCGGAGTTTTTTGTGCAGACGGGCGGGGCTTCGCTGTTCGAGTGTGCTCTTGATACCTTCACGTTGGGCGCGGGCGATCTGGCAGTGATTCCGCGCGGGGTGCCTCATGCGGAGACTCCGATTGACCGGCGGACAGCTTATGGAATTTTGGTCGCGATGCACGCGAGGGATGGATTTGTGCTGCATCGCGGAAGGGCGACTGCGGAGCGGACGATTCAGGGTTGTGGCACGGAGCACTTGGCGAGTGTGCGAGGACGCGAGGCATTTCGTTATCTGGATGACGTCGCAGAGGCCGATAAGGTGCCGGCGGAGCATCGGACGCGCTTCGTAAGCGGATTGTTGGATGCGTTTATAGTGACGTTGTTGAGTGAATTGCACCGGCCGGCGGTGGAGAGCGACGCGCAGTCGCCGTTTGTAAGGGAAGCGGAAAAGCTGGCGCGAACGATGCTGCCGGAGCCGGAGTTGTCGGTTGAGCGGTTGGCGGCGTCGGTGGGGTGTGCGACGGATACCTTGTCGCGGCAATTTCACCGGGAGCGCGGGTTGACCTTGACGACCTGGATCACGAAGGAGCGCGTAGTGCTGGCGAAGGAGTTGTTGGCAGATGCACGCTACAACGTGGCTGAGGTGGGCTGGGC
>CANIWJ010000096.1 GCA_947471035.1 Verrucomicrobiota bacterium | reverse complement strand
GATCCCTCCGGCACCCCCACCATCTCCGCCAACACCGCCGCCGAAAATCTCGCCGCCCGCGCCACCGTGCTCGGCTGGGTCGATGCCGTCGCCACCGAAATCAAACGCTACAACGCCGCCACCGGCTCCCAGCCGCTCCTCTTCCGTCCCCTTAGCGAGATGAATGGCGGCTGGTTCTGGTGGGGCCACCGCACCCACGCCGAATACACTGGCCTCTGGAACCTCATCTACGACCGCCTCACCCAGCCCGCCGCCCTCGGCGGCCATGATCTGCACAACCTCATCTGGGTCTACGAATCCGCCTCCAGCGAACACGTGCCCAAGGGCGCTACCGACACCCCCGCCGCCAGCGATTACTACTACCCGGGCGACGACCGCGTGGACGTCATGGCGCACAACCTCTACGACGCCGACTGGGTCCTGTCCTGGGATGCCAACAAGGTCTACGCCCGCTACCCCAAGATCTATGCCGTGCCCCAGGCCGGCCCCGCCCTCGCCTACCCGTGGCGCACGGGCATCTTCGACAACCTCACCTACCCCACGCAAATCGCCGCCCGTTTCCCCCGCCTCTCCTTCTTCATCGTTTGGAACAGCTTCTCCGGCAACCAAGACGACGACAACAACCCCGCCACCGATCCGCTCAACGACGATCCCGTGCCCGCCACCCCCGATGACCCCCTGCAACATCACTCCATCATCGATAACCTCAACGCCACCGCGCTCCTCACCCATTTCCGCATCATCACTCGCGATGAACTCGCCTGGCTACCGCCCCTTCAGCCCGCCGCCTTGGCCGCCACCGCCGACACCTTGCTCGCCACCTGGACCGATCCCGCCACGCCCGCCCCCGCCAACGGCGTTAACGAAACCGGTTACCGACTGGAAATCGCCCCCGCCGCGAACGGCCCCTGGCTCATCGCCACCAACACTGCGCCCGATAGCACCTTGGCGCAGGCCAGCGGACTCAGCGCCGGCACCCACTACTGGTTGCGCGTCCGCACGCTTTATCCCGGCGGGGAAGATTCCTTGCCCACCGATCCGATCGCCGCCGACACCTGGACCCTGTTTACCCAATGGCGCTACGACCACTTCTCCGACCCCGCCACCCCGCCCGACGCCGATCCCGATGGCGACGGCTCGCCAGCCGCGCTCGAATACCTGCTCGCCACCGACCCCCAAGACCCCGCCAGCCACGCCACGCCCACCGCGTCCTGTTTACAGGTAAACTCCAACACCTACCTCGCGCTCACCTTCCGCAGGCGCATCGTACCCGGCGGGCTTAGTCACGCCGTCCAAGCCAGCGGCGATCTCGCCGATTGGAGCGAAGCCACCGTACTCGCCACCGCGCCGATAAACCACGGCGACGGCACCGAAACCGTGACCTACCGCGATCTCATTCCCATTTCGTCTGCCCCCACCCGCTTCCTGCGCCTCCAAGTCACGCTGCCCTGAGTCAGACAAAAAAACGGCGCGAAAACGCCGGGCTGAGAAACCTAAACAACGCTTATTTCGTGAACAAACTGGCGATGCTGTCGCTCTCCACCTCGACGCCGGCTAACAACCACGACGACAGATAACGCTCCTCGCATACTCACCGCGTTCGATAACCGCCACCCCGACCCACCGTGCGCATCAAACTCATACCCCTCCTGGCTTTGGTTTTTATCCAACTCGGTTTTGGCCAGCCCGCCCAAATCAGCTCTCATCCCTCAACCTGGATTCCGCGCGGCCTGGGCGGCGGTGGTGGCATGTTCTCCCCGGCCCTCAGCCCTCACGATCCCAACGTGATGTTTCTCTCCATCGACATGGGCCACGTCTTTCGCTCCCTCGACGCCGGCACGACTTGGCGAATCCTCCCTTTCAGCTCCCTTCAGGGCCAACAGCAGACCCAGATTCAGTTCACCAATATCCCGAACACGCTTTACGCCGCCGAGCGGGGACGCGACCCGCTCACCGAGGGCAATCTCTTCCGCCCGCGCAAAAGCCAGGACCTCGGCGACACTTGGAACAGCTTCACCTACTGGCCGCCCACCAACTACTCCCCCAGCTACGCCAACGAGCGCTGCGTCACCGTCTGGGCCGACCCCACCCGCTCAGACTCCTTCCTCGTCGCCAGCGACACCCGCCTTTGGTTCTACCGCGCCAGCGACACCCTAGGCACGTTCACTCCGCTCTGCACCTTTCCCAGTGGCAACGCCCGCGTCGGCGGCGTTTATTGGCGCCCCAACACCACCGAGGTCTGGGTAGGCACCAGCGACGGGCTCTACTACCACGCCAACCCCGCCGCCGGCGGAGCCTTCAGCTTGGTTACCAGCCCCCCTGCAGGAGACCGCATCGTATCCTTTAGCGGAGCCAGCACTGGCGGCGTGCTCCGCTTCTACGCCGTCACCACACAGATGTCGGTCAACGCCACCAAAACCCCGCAAAGCTTTTCCGCAGGAGCTAACAACCGCGTTTACCGCATTGACTGGCTGACCGACTCCGCCTGGACCCAAGAAACCGGCCTGCCCTCCGCCGACTACCCCATCGAGGTCGGCCTCGCCCGCGATCGCATCGACCGCGTCCATGTCTCCGTCGCGCGCTCCGCCAGTTACCCGCACCAGCACGGCGTTTATCGACAAGACGGTCCCGGCACCGCCTGGACCCGCACCTTCCTCAGCGAAGCCAACACCAACCTCACCACCGGCTGGGCCAGTCTGAATTCCAACTCCGGCCCGACCGGCCAAACCCTCGAAACCTCCATTACCTACGCCTCTCCCTGCGGCTTTGCCGTATCCCCCACCGACGCCGACCGCGTCGTCATCACCGACAACTGCGTGATCCACCGCAGCGACAACGCCACCCAAGCCAGCCCCACCTGGCGCCAGCTCTACACCACCGACGACAACCCCCTTCACGCCCCCGGCCAGCTTTTCCCCCACGGCCAAAGCTACGCCACCAACGGACTCGAACTCACGGTGAGCTACTGGGTGGACTGGGCCTCCGCCACCGATGTCGCGCTTGGCGCGCTCGATTACCTCTCGCCGCACAGCACCGATGGCGGAGCACGCTGGGGCTTTGACTACGATCCCACCGTTTTCCCCAGCGGCGACATCCCCCAGGTGGTCACCGACTCCACCACCGGCACGCGTTACGCCATCTGCAGTTTCGCGATGACGCTCTACGAATACCTCGGCACCGACGATGTAAACGTGGACTACACCGGCCCCGGAACCAAGGGCGCCCCCGGCCTCTGGTCCCGCGCCTCGGGCTCCAACCAATGGACCCCGGTGCGGCAAAACTTCGGCGTGGGCGAACCCGGCTCTCCCCTCACTCGCGGCGCCAATCCCACCTGGGTCGCGGTGGACGCCTCCCGTCGCCGCCTCTACGTCGCCGTCTCCCACAGCAACCCCGCCGTGGATGGAGTTTATCTCCAGAACCTCACTACCGGAATCTGGCAAAAACTCCCCTCCCCCACGCCCGGGGTTTTCCGCGCCGCCTCGCCCACCATCCTGCATCCCTTCAATCTCCGCCTGCTCGCCAACGGCGATCTGCTCGCCAGCTACGCCGCCCGGCAAGTCGGCAACCCCAATGCCGGCTACGCCCCGAGCTCCGGAGTGTTCACTTACTCCCACGCCACCAACACCTGGACCGATAAAACCACCCGCCTGGAACTGCGCTACGCCACCCGCGACGTCGTCCTCGACCCGCACGACCCCACCGAACGCACCTGGTATGCCTGCGTAACCAACACCGACATCTCCCTCACCAGCCCAGTGTCGTCCGACTCCCCGCAAACCTACGGCGGCCTCTACAAAACCGTCGATGCCGGTGACACTTGGACCCTCCTGTGGAACGGCGAAACCAATATCGCCGGCAAACCCGGCATACCCGGTCAGTCCGGTGTCACCGGTTGCAGCGTAAACTCCGTCACCCCCCACCCCACCAAGCCCTACGAACTCTGGTTCACCACCCGCTACAACGGCCTCTGGGTCAGTCAGGACGCCCACCTCGCCAGCCCCACCTTTACCCAGACGACCTACCCCTTCCGCCACCCTCAGCGCGTATTTTTTAATCCCTACGATACCGACGAAGCCTGGATCACCAGCAACGGCTATGGAGTCAACGTCGCCCGACGTCCGTCCACCTTCGGCCTATGGCAAAAGGACACCTTCGGCACCTCCGCAACCGACCCCGTGGTGATCGCCCTAGACGCCGACCCCGACGCCGACGGCGTCCCTAATCTACTCGAATACCTGCTCGCCACCGATCCCCAAAACCCCACCAGCCGCGCCACCCCCACCGCGGCCTGTTTACAGGTAAACTCCAACACCTACCTCGCGCTCACCTTCCGCAGACGCACCGCTCCCGGCGGGCTTAGCCACGCCGTACAAGCCGGCGGCGATCTCGCCGATTGGCGCGAAGCCACCGTGCTCGCCTCCACTCCCATCGACCACGGCGACGGCACCGAAACCGTGACCTACCGAGATCTCATTCCCCTGAGCGCCGCGCCCACCCGCTTCCTGCGCCTTCAAGTCACGCTACCCTGAGCCGTTCTGATGCCCCGAGGCTAAACGAGCATCAGGTATGCGCCGTTGACGTAAAAAAACCTTGGCCGGGGACGGCCAACTCTACACCTGAGAAATCGGCGGTTTTGCGTGTAGCGTTGGCCGTCCCCGGCCAAGGTTTGAGCGATAGCTGATGGGTTAACGGACTCATCCTGATTCTTCGGAGTCATGATGTATGACCCTGAGGCACAAAAAACCCGGCGCTAAAAAAGCGCCGGGCTGAATTAAAATCACGCGGATCAAGTCCTCGCAGAAAACCTGAAAAACACTTACTTCGTGAACAAGCTGTCGATGTTGTCGCTCTCCACCTCGACGTCGGCAAACAGCCACGACGACAGGTAACGCTCCGCGCAGGAGGGGATGATCACCACGATGGTCTTGCCCGCGTTTTCCTCGCGTTTGGCCAGCTGCAAGGCCGCCCACACCGCCGCGCCCGAGGAAATGCCGAGCGGAATGCCGTCCTGCGTGCTCACCTGCTTCGAGATGGGGCCGGAGTCGGTTTCCTTAACCTGGATGATTTCGTCGATCACCTTGGTATTAAGCACGCTGGGGACGAAGCCTGCGCCGATGCCTTGCAACTTGTGCGGACCAGGCTGACCGCCCGAAAGCACCGGCGAACCCGCCGGCTCGATCGCCACGATCTTCACGCCGGGGTTCTTGGCCTTCAGGACTTCGCCCACTCCGGTGATGGTGCCGCCGGTACCGACGCCGGAAACGAGAATATCCACCTTACCATCGGTATCGCGCCAGATTTCCTCCGCCGTGGTGCGGCGATGCACCGCCGGATTATCGGGATTGGCAAACTGTTGCAGGATGACGCTGTTGGCGATCTTGGCATTGAGTTCCTCCGCTTTCGCGATCGCGCCCTTCATGCCCTTGGCCCCTTCGGTGAGCACCAGTTTGGCCCCGAGGATTTTGAGCAACTTGCGCCGTTCCAGCGACATCGTCTCCGGCATGGTCAGAATCAACTTCAGGCCCTTCGCCGCCGCCACGAAGGCCAGCGCGATGCCGGTGTTGCCGGAGGTCGGCTCGATCAAAATTGTATCCTTGTTGATGCGTCCGCTCTTCAAGGCCTCTTCAATCATCGCGTTGCCGATGCGGTCCTTGACGCTCGAAAGCGGGTTGAAAAACTCCAGCTTGAGCAGGATGTCCGCCTTGGCCCCGTGGGCGGCCGCCGTGCGGTTCAAGCGCACCAGCGGGGTGTTGCCAATCGTCTCAGTGATATCGTTATAAATGTGAGCCATGTTGAGTATGTGGGTTAACTTACCTATAATTAATTACGCGGCGGTTTTTTTGGCAAATGCGAATTGGGTAAAACCTTCGTAACCCTCGTTCTCAGCCTCAAACCACCCAGCGCCAAACCGCCGCCACCAAGGCGCACAGCACGAAACCAATAGCCGTGGGCATGAGCGCCGACACCGCCGTCCATTTGAGCGAACGCGTCTCTTTATAGATCGTGTAAAGTGTGGTGCTGCACGGGTTGTGACACAGGCTGAACAGCATCAGGCACACGCCGGTCAACGTCGTCCACCCCGCCGTGGTCAGCAACGTATGCACCGCCGCCGCATCGGCATCGAACAACACGCCCGCACCATGTTCGTTCGCTCCCGGAACCGCGATGAGCACCGTCAACATCAGCACCGAGGGGATCACGATTTCGTTGGCCGGAATCGCGATCACATAAGCGAGTAAGATGATGCCGTTCAGCCCCATAAATACCCCCAACGGCCCAAGCCCTTGCACCGCCCAATGCGCCAGCGTCTGGTCGCCGGCGTGCACGTTGGAAACCGTCCAGATCAAGGCCCCCGCCGGCAGGGCAAACACCACCGCGCGCCACAACACGAACAAGGTGCGATCGATGAGCGAGGTGTAGAGCGTGCGCCAAAGATTGGGCGGACGATAGGGCGGCAGTTCCAAGCTAAAGGTCGATGCTTCCCCTCGCAGCAAAGTCCGGCTTAGCACCCATGAACAGAGCAGAGTCAGCGCGAAGCCAAGCACCGCGACGGCGAACACCGCCCCGGTCGCCACGAAGCCCGCCAGTCCCGCCGGCGCCAGTGCGCCCAGAAACACCGTCGCGATCAGGATCTGGGTTGGCCAGCGGCCGTTGCAGAGCGCAAAGTTGTTTGTGACGATTGCGATCAACCGTTCACGCGGAGAGTCAATCACCCGCGCCGCGATCACTCCGGCGGCGTTGCACCCGTAACCCATCGCCATGGTAAGCGCCTGTTTTCCGTGCGCACCGACCCGGTGAAAAAGCCGGTCGAGGTTAAACGCCACCCGCGGCAGGTATCCGAGATCCTCCAACATCGTGAAGGCCGGGAAAAAGATCATCATCGGCGGCAGCATCACGCTAATCACCCATGCCGTCGCCAGATACATACCATCCACCAGCAGTCCCGCGATCCAGAAGGGCAGCGCGGCGTGCGCGTGGTCGTGGAGCCAGGGGTAGATTTCCCCCATCAACAAATCCGCGAGCAAGCCGCTAGGCACATTGGCTCCGATGATGGTCAACCAAAGCACCGCCGCAAAAACCAGGGCCATGATCGGAAACCCCGTCCACGGACTGGTGATGAGCCGGTCCGCCCGTTGCTGCCAAAGCAGGCGGCGCGACTCGCCCTGCCTCGCCACCGTGCGCTCTGCGATGCGCGCCGACTCGGCGTAAATCGCCTCGGTCAGCCGGTCGTTAAAGTTGCGTGGCAACTGCCACTGCAAGGCATGCGCCTCGCGCAGAATCTCGTCAGACGACTCCTTCATGCGGCCCCCTTTCCTGCTACCGCACCACCCGCCGCCAATGCGGCGTGATCCACCCCGACTCGGCCCAACTCGCCGCTCTCCACCAACGCCGCCACCGCGCGATCCCCTTCCAGCAAGCGCAACGCGATCCACTCTGCGTTAGCCAGATCCGGAAACCGCCGCCGCAACATCGCGACCAATTTCTCCAAGGCCTGCCCCAGTCCCGGCACATCGAGTTTCAAGCGATAGGGCGTGGGTTTAAATGTCTTGGTCGCCACCGCCTCCACCTCGACCAGCAACCGGTCCATGCCCTCGCCGGAACGCGCCGCACAGGGCACTACCGGGATACCGAGATCCGCCGCGAGCCGTCGCGCATCCACCGCCACGCCATTGGCCCGCGCCTCGTCCATCAGGTTCAGACACAAAACCGCTCGGTCGGTGATTTGCAGGATTTGCAGAGCCAGGTTCAGGTTGCGCTCCAAGCAGTTCGCATCCGCCACGATAATGGTCACGTCAGGCTGCCCGAAGAGCAGGAACTCCCGCGCCACCGTCTCGTCCGGACTCGCCGAACGCAGCGAATACGTGCCCGGCAAATCCACGATTTTATACCGGCGCTGGTTAAACGCGAACCCGCCCTCGGCCCGCGCGATGGTTTTACCCGGCCAGTTGCCGGTGTGTTGGCGCAAGCCCGTCAAGCGGTTGAAAACGGTGCTTTTGCCCGTATTGGGATTACCCGCCAGCGCGACCACGAGATCGAACCGCGAAACATCCAGCCCGAGCCTTTCGACCGGACCACGAGGCACCGCGCAGTTATCGCAAGCAGAAGGAGGACATGCGGAAGACATAGTATTTTAAAAAAGAGGACGAACCAACACTTGCGCCGCCTGTGTGCCCCGCAGAGCGATCAGCGTGCCGCGCACCCGGTAAGCCACCGGCCCGTGTAAGGGACTATCCAGCACGCGCTCCACCCGGCTACCTGGCACAAAACCCAGATCCAAAAGCCGCGATCGCTCCGCGCCGATGCAACCCGGCAAAAGGGTCAACACCTCCGCCGCCCGCCCGTGCGGCACCACGCTCAAACGCCGCGCCTCCGCCGGCACCAGCCCTTCGTCAGTCAAAGGCATGCGCACCCGAATAAGCCCGGCCAACTCCGCCGGTAACAATACCGTCTCTCCCTCGATACTCAATGCGCACCCCTCGCCCGCCCCGCCGCCCGTCGGAAGCCGCGTAAACCGCATGCCCGCAAAAATCCCCTGCTCCGCCACCTGGGCAAACAAGCGCGGCGGCTCGTCTTCGATATGCGAGATCACCCCCGCCCGCCCCTCCGCCCATGACAACAAGGGCTGCCCCTCAGGCTCAGGAAAGCCGCCCTCACGGGTCGGAATCGGGTCCCCATGAGGATCGAAACGCGGATGCCCCAGCGTATCTGCCAACGAGTCCACTTCGTCTGCCGTAAGGGTGTGCTCCGCCTCATGCGCCCGACCGTGCCACTCCGCCGCCGGCACGCTCGAATTGCGCGCCAGATCCGTCTCCGTCAACCGATGCGCCCGCATGATCTGCACCGCCAGCGCCCGACCCGTGTCGGTCAAAATCCACGCCTGGACATCCTGCCGCACCAACCCCGCCTCCCGCGCCTTCCCCAGCGTTCGCAGGGTTTCCTCGTGTCCCAAGCCACCCAGCGCGCTCACATGCGCATCCGTCGCCGCATGCTTGCGGTATTCACACTCCAGCATCGCCCGCAGCAAATCCTCCACCGCCCGCTTATCGCCCGGCCTTACTCGATGTGCCGCTGTGGTCTCCGCGCTCTTCGGTGCATAGCTCATAGTTTATGCACCCAATAAAACTCCCGATATTAGTCTAGTCAAATATTATTAGTCTAGTAGATGTTTACCGCGTCCATCTAGGGAGTGGTTCACATCAAGATTTAACGCAGGAGTTTACCGCAGCAGCAGGCCAGTAGGGTAAGGCCCCATAGTTAGGCGTCTGCGATTGGGGTAATTTATCCTCTCATGATCAACCAACCGCCTACCCGCCAACGTTCCGCCGCCTACCTTGCAGCCTTGGCCCTGCTCTGCATTCCGGTCTCGGGTTACACCCAGTCCATCCTCCTCACCGCCGACCAATTCGTGCTGCTCGGCGGCACCGCTGTCACCGTCGCAGGCGCGGGACCCGACGTGTTCTCCAACGGCAATGTCGGCTCGCCCCTTTCCATCTCTGGTTTCCCTCCCGCCACCGTCGTAAACGGCACCACCATTCTCGGCGGTGCCGTCGTCAACCAGGCAATGCTGGATCTCGGCACCGCCCGCAACGCGCTCAGCGCCATGCCGACCATCCCGGCCAACAACCTTACCGGCCAGGACCTCGGCGGCATGACGCTCGCACCCGGTGTTTATAAATTTGATGTTGCCGCCGCGATCACCTTGGCCGGCACAAAGATACTCACCCTCGACGCGCAGGGCAAAAACAACGTCGTCTGGGTGTTTAACATCGGCACCTCGCTGACGACCGCCGCCGGTTCCCAGATCAAGTTCATCAATCTCGGCACCAACGGCGGCGCCGACAACGGCTTGTTCTGGAACGCCGGCACCGCCATCACTTTGGGCGCCACCAATGTAATCGCCGGCACCTACATCGCCGGCACCAATATCACGTTCGGCACCACCGTCCCCGCCACCGGTTCCGGCAGCGGACGTGCCCTGGCCGGTGCAATCGTTTCCTTCGACGGCAGCGCCACTATGGATGTGCTCGGCGCTCCCGGTAACGGCGACCTCACCGGTGGCCTGGCCCTCGATGGCGTCAACATCGTCTCTTCCGGATATGTGCAGCTGAGCTCCAGCGGCGCCTACACCAAGGGCCTCTCCAGCGTCGTTCTCAATCCCGGCCGCGTTTACAACACCACCGGCGTGGTCGTCGATGGCAGCAGCGCTGACGTTCCGCTCGCGACTCCCGCCACCCTCACGGTTTTCAAAACCATCGCCACCCTTACCGGTACCAACACCTACACCGGCGGCACCATCGTGGACTCCGGCACCCTAACCACCGGCACCGGCAACCTGCCAACCAACGGCAACGTGAGCCTCATCGACAGCAACGCCACCGGCATCAAGGGCGCGTTGATCCTCAATCAAACGACCAACGGTCTTCTCGCCGGCGTCATCTCCGGTGCAGGCTCCGTCACCAAGCAGAATACCGGCACCGCCAACCTCACCGGTCTCAATACCTACACCGGCGCCACCACCATCACCGGTGGCACGCTTCAGATCAGCGGCGCAGGAGGTATCAACAGCAGCAGTGGCGTCACCATCAATGGCGTCGGCGCCAAGCTCGTGCAGACCAGCAGCGTCGCCGGCACGCCCGCGATCACGCTCACGCAAGGCACCCTCGACGGCACCGGCACCGTCGGCGCAGTCACCGTCGGCGATGGCACCGGCGGCATCATAACCAACGGCAACGGCACCCGCGCGCCTCTCACCCTCGCATCGCTCACCCTCACCGGCGACGCCACCCTGAATCTGCGCAAGACCAACGATACCGGCACTCCCGCCCTCATCATCACTGGCGCGCTCGCCACCACGCCGGTCAACGGCCAGGTCGCGCTCAATCTCGGCGCATCGCCCGTCTGGGCGAATGGCAGCACCTACAATCTCATCAGCTACGGCAGCTTCTCCGGCCTCACCACCGACTTCACCCTCGGCCCCATCACCGGCCTCGGAGCCCGCCAGACTCCCACCTTTGGCAACACCGGCGCCGGCGCCGGTTTCATCACTCTCGCCATCGTTGGTGATACACCCGTCTGGTCCGGCGCGGTCAGCAGCGTAGCGAGCACCACCGCCATCGGAGGCGCGCAAAACTGGAATCTCCTCATAGCCGGCACCGGCACCGATTTCTTGCTCAATGATCAGGTGATCTTCGACGACACCGCCGCCGGCACCACCGCCGTCACGATCAATGACGCCACCTTCAGCCCCGCCAGCACGGTGTTCAACAACACCACCAAGTCTTACACCCTCTCCGGCACCAACGGTATCAACACCGGCACGGTGGAAAAAACCGGCACGGGCACCGTCACCATCGGCACCGCCAACACCTACGCCGGCGGCACCACCGTCTCGGCCGGCACCTACGCGCTCACCGGCGCCGGCACCCTCGGCGCCACCACCGGCGATCTCACGGTCGAGACCGCTACGCTCAATCTCGGCGGCACCACCCAGACCGTCAGAGACGTTACCCTCGCGGGCGGCACCATCGCCAACGGCACCTTGAACGGTGCTTCTTTCACATCCTCCGGCGGCAACGTCACCGCCAGCCTCGGGGGCTCCGGCGCCTCGTTCACCAACACCTCCGGCACCAGCACGCTCACCGGTGCCAACACCTACACCGGCGGCACTTTCATCACCGGCGGCACCGTGATTTCAAATGCCGCCTCCCTGCCCTCCGCACAACCCGTCACCTTGGCGAATGGCGGCGAACTCCGCCTCGACCAGGCCATCGCCGGCACCTTCGCCGGTGCCGTATCCGGCGCGGGCACCGTCACCAAACAAGGCGCGGGCGCACTCACCCTCACCGGCGCCAACACCTTTACCGGTGGCACCACCGTTTCCGCCGGCAACCTCATCGCCAACTCTTCCAGCCTGCCTGGCAACGTCGCCCTCGCCGCCAGCACCGGCCTCATCCTCGACCAAGCCAGCACCGGCACCTACAGCGGCGTAGTCTCCGGCGCAGGTTCCCTCGAAAAACGCGGCCTCGGCGCACTCACCCTCATCGGCGCAAACACCCAGACCGGTGGCACCACCGTAAACGCAGGCACCCTTGCCCTCTCGGGCTCCGGCAAGCTCGGCGCTTCCACCTCCGCCCTCGCGGTCAACGCCGCCATCCTCGACCTCGGCACCACCACCCAGTCCGCTGGCGCCGTCACCCTCGCGGGCGGCACCATCGCCAACGGCACCCTCAACGGCACTTCCTACGCCTCTTCCGGCGGCACCGTCTCCGCCAAGCTCGGCGGCGCCAGCGCGGTGTTTAACCAAAACTCCGGCACCACCACCCTCACCGGAGCCAACACCTACACCGGCGGCACCGTCATCACCGGCGGCATCCTCGTCGCCAACGCCGCCGCCCTGCCCGCCGGCCAATCCGTCGCCATCGGCGGCGGCGGCGCGCTCACTCTCAACCAAGCCACCGACGCCTCCTTTGGCGGCGTCCTCTCCGGCGCGGGCACCGTCACCAAACAAGGCGCGGGCGCACTCACCCTCACCGGCGCCAACACCTTTACCGGTGGCACCACCGTTTCCGCCGGCAACCTCAT
>CANIWJ010000095.1 GCA_947471035.1 Verrucomicrobiota bacterium | reverse complement strand
CTCCCTGGGCGGCGAACCAACTCGCATTGGCCCGCTGGTGGCCATCCGCCGCCTGCGGATAAGGGATCAAAAAGGCCGGCGAACCGATACGGGCAAACTCAGCCAAACTGCCCGCACCCGCGCGCGCCACCACCACATCGGCCGCCGAAAGCAGCGCCGCCACATCGTCGCAAAAGGGTATCCAGACCGAACGCACGAGTCTGCCGCTCGACGTCGCCTGCTCGGTAAACTCCGCCGAGCCCTTTCCCATGCCAGTCACGCAGGCCAGCTGCACGCCCTGCGCGGCGAGTTCGCCCACCGCAGCCCGCGCCCAGGCATTGAGCGGCGTGGCTCCTTGGCTGCCGCCGAAAACGACCAGAATTTTTTTGCTGGGATCGAGCCCCAGTCGCGCCGCCGCCTCCGCCCTGGGCAGACGCTCGATCTCGGCTCGCACCGGTAAACCCGCCGCGCGGATTTTTTTCGGGGCAACCCCCGGTAAACTTATTCCCGCAGGCAAATACACCCGCCGCGCAAACCGCGCCAGATGCCGCACCGCTTTGCCCGGCACCCGATTCGCCTCGTGCAGCGCAACCGGCACCCCGTGCAGCGAACCCGCCAGAATGATGCTCGCGGTGGTAAATCCGCCAAACCCGACGATGGCCGCCGGTCGAAGCGAACGCACCAATTTCAACCCGGCAACGAATCCTTGGGTCTGAGAAACCAGGAAGCGTCCGAGCACGCCCGGATGCGCCCCAAACGGAGACCCCGGAATCGGCTCGAAACGCAGCGCCGGGTATTTCTGGGCCAGCCGGGCATCCACTTTTTTCTGACTGATTAACAGCACCGCACGGTGCCCGCGCGCGGCCAGACCTTCGGCCAGCGCAATGCCCGGCGACAAGTGGCCGCCGGTGCCTCCGCAAGAGAGCAAAAAGGTGCGTGGCGTGACGGTCATCAGGTAAAATCCCGGCTGCCGGGCAAAACGTGTTCACGCGACCAAGACCGGCGGGTGTTGACCAGCAGGCCGACGATTATGCCCATGAGCACCAGATTCGACATGCCCGCGCTTACGAACGGCAGCGACATGCCCTTGGTCGGCAAACGCCCGGTCACCACGCCGAAGTTCACGATCGCTTGCAGCGCCATGATCAACAGTGCACCCGCGACCAACAAATACTGAAACAGATTGGGCGCGCGCCGCAGATGCAGCAGGCCGCACAGGAAGATAATTCCGAAAGCCGTCACCGTGGCCAAAGTGGCAAACAAGCCGAGCTCCTCGCCCACGATCGCAAAGATAAAATCGGTATGCGCTTCCGGCAGGAAATAAATCTGCTGGCGCCCCTGCCCGAGCCCGGCCCCGCCCACCCCGCCGGCCGCAAAAGCCAGAAAGGATTGGTAAACCTGATAGGTGCCACCCTGCTTGTTGCCTTCCACATCGAGGAAGGCGGTGATACGGGTCATCCGGTTCGCGTTTAACGATACCGCCGTGGCGAAAAACACCGCCCCCATGCCCACGCTGATCAAGATGTAACGCCAGCGAGCTCCAGCGAGAAAGAGCAGCACCACCCCCACCGAACCCACCAGCGCAGCGGTGCCGAAATCCGGCTGCAACATGATCAACGCACCCGCCGCGCCGATGATGGCCAGTGGGTAGGCAAACCCCTTCCGAAAGTCACCCATGGCCGACTGATTAATCGCCAGATAATGGGCGAGCACGAAGACGAGGCCGATCTTGGCCAGCTCGGAAATCTGGAAACGCACCGGGCCCACGCCCAGCCAGCGCCGTGAGCCATTGACGCTGATACCGATGCCCGGAATCGCGACCAGCAGTAGGAGGAAAATAATTCCGCCTGTAATCAACCAGACATGACGGCGGGCATATTCCAAATCGACCCGGCTCACGGCAAAACCCGCGCCCAAGGCGAGCCCGAGTCCGAGAATCTGCTTCCAGAAAAACGCCGAGGACTTGAAGGCTGTCGCGCTAAATACCGCGATCAAACCCAGCATGGCCAAGGCCGCCACACAGACCAGAATGATGCCTACCGGGTTTAGGACAACACGCGGCGGCGGGCCTCCCCGGTCAGGCGGGAGTTCAATTTCACGATTGGCCATCGAGTTCAACGAAGTAGGTGGGCGCGCGGTTGAGAATCAGGGAGACGCGATGCGCTTACTCGATGCGGATAACCGGAACCGCTCCCGGCTCGACCGGCGACACCGGGGTCACTGGCGTAAAACCTTCAACCGGTCCGACCGGCGCAACCGGCAAGGCAGGTTCATTGCGCACCGCCGGTGCAGCGGGAGCCGCAACGGCTGGCGTGGCGCTCGGACGCGCCTCGCTGCGAGCATTGGAAGGAAGCTTGACCACCTGACCGACGCGCAGTTTGGCGGGATCGGTGATGTTGTTAAGCGTTCCGATTTCGCCGACTTTTACGCCGTATTTACGAGCGATAGAGCCAAGGGTGTCGCCCGGCGCGATGGTGTGTGTAGCCCCGCCAGCGCGAGGCGCGGAGACCGACGGCGTCACCGCGGCCGACGGAGCGGACGGTGTCGCAGCGGAGGAAGCGATCGGCGCGGCGTTACCGGGTATGACCAGCTTCTGGCCCACCCGCAGATTGTCACCCGAGAGGTTGTTGGCGGTTCTCAAGGCAGCGGCGGTGGTGCCGTGCTTGCGCGCAACCGCGCCCAAGGTGTCGCCCGGCTTTACCGCGTAGGTGTTGGCCGCATCCGATGTCGCACCTGCCACCGCAGACGTGGCGGCGGCGCGAGCCGGCACCGCGAGCTGCTGGCCAAGGCGAAGGGTTGCGGAAGGGGCTAGCTTGTTGGCCGCAGAAAGCTCGGCCGTGGTGATCCCGTACTTTTTCGCAATCGTCCAAAGACTGTCACCCTTGGCCACAGTGTGGGTAGCGGAAGCGGCCACCGGAGCGGCCACCGGAGCCACCACAGCTGAAGGTCTAGTGGGAGCGAAGTGGATGGTTGCATCGGCAGTCACGGGCGCGACTGCGCTCACCGACGCAGCGGTTCCCACCGTGGGCACCGAGACCGCCGGACCGGCGTTGATCGCATCGTTGCTCATCGCGGCAACGGGAGTGGCGGCCAGGTTATCCACCGGTGCGTTGGTCACACCCGCATTGGCCGGGCTGGTCTCCTCCGGACGGGGTTTGGGTTTGCCGGTGGAGCGGCAACCGGGAGTTGCAAAAATAACGGTGAAGACGGCGGCGTGAACCGCGACAACGAGTCCGAAGACGTGAGTGAGTTTCATAAATGAGAGGTTGTTAAAAGTTGGTGGGAGGAAAAAAATGAAACGGTCGGCGACGACTCAAGAGACCAAGGGAGTCAGTGCAGGGTTGCCGATCAGCTGGACAAAAAGATCGCCGCGTTCGGCGTAGCTCTTGAATTGGTCGAGGCTGGCAAACCCGGGACTAAGCAGCAGGTGATCGCCCGGCTGCGCCAACGCCGCGAGGGCGTGAACCGCCTCCGCGAGATTGACGCAGACCGTGTGAGCCACACCGAACTCGGCGCAGGCGATGGCCAGCTCGTGACGCGTCTCACCGATTAAAGCCACGTGACGCACGCGCGACGCGATCCGGCGCATAAATCCCGCCACATCGCCTCCCTTGGATTTACCGCCAGCGATCAAGAGCACCGGTTGGGCGAAGCGCGCGATGGCCGCCTCGGCGGCGTGAAAGTTCGTCGCCTTCGAATCATTCCACCACGTCACGCCGCCCTGAACCGTAACTTTCTCCATGCGATGCCGCGCCGGCGCGAAAGTCCGCGCAGCGGCGTAGAGCACGTTCTCGCGCAAGCCCTCGGTCCGCCACCACGCGGCGACGAGCAGAAAGTTCTCCCGCTGCGGATAATCGGAAAAAAGCGTGCCTTGCAGCAGCACGTCACCGGGCTCGTTTTCGGTGGCCACGCACGCCTCGACTGGCAGCGACTGACCAAACTCAGCGGCATATAAACGCACACTCGTTCCGACATGCACATGCCCGCCGATGCAGCGTTCCAACAAGCGCCACTTGGCCAGGAAATACTCCGCCAAGGTGGCGTGACGCTCCAAGTGATCCTCGGCGAAATTGGTCCAGATCACACTGTCCGCACGGAAATGCCGCAGCGTCTCGGCCTGAAACGAACTCACTTCACACACGGCGATTGCCTCGGAACCACCGCCCCGGCGGTCCACCACCAACTGCGACAAGGGGTATCCGATATTCCCGGTTGCCGTGGCGTCGCGCCCGGCGGTCGTAAGCGCGTGGGTGAGAAGCTCGGTCGTGGTCGTTTTCCCGTTGGTGCCGGTGATCGCAATCAAAGGCCCGCGCCAAAATAGCGCGGCGAAGTCCAGCTCGCCGAGGCACAGTACACCGCAAGTCCGCGCCAGCGAAAGCCAGGGATGTGTGGTCGCGAACCCCGGAGAAAACAGCACCAAGCCGCAGGCCTCGGCACTCACGGCGGAAAAAACCGGTGTGGAGCCGTCCGATCCCTTGGCATCATACACCGTGGACTCGGCGCCCAGCGCACCGACCAGATTCGCCAGTGCGCGACCGCTCACCCCGCCGCCTAAAATGGCGACCGGACGCGTCAGCAGGGGACGTATGAATTCGGGGATAAACACGGAGATCAGCGAATTTTTAACGTGGCCAGACCGGCCAGCGAACACATGAGCGAGATCACCCAGAACCGCAGCACCACCTTGGTCTCCGGCCAGCCGAGTTTTTGAAAATGATGATGAATCGGGGCCATTTTGAAAAACCGGATGCCCTCCCCGGTCGGGCTGCGCCGCTTGGTATACTTGAAGTAGGAAACTTGAATGATAACCGATACCGCCTCGACGACAAAGACTCCGCCGACAATCGCCAGGGTGAGCGGTTGCTGCACCATGAACGCGATCACCCCGATCAACCCGCCCAAGGCCAGCGAACCGGTATCACCCATGAATACCTCCGCCGGATGCGAATTATACCAAAGGAACGCCATGCCTGCGCCGACCAGAGCCGCGCACACCACCGCGAGTTCACCCGTGCCCGGCACGAACGAGATGAGCAGGTAGGCGGCGATTTTTGAATTACCTGCCGCATACGCCATGATGCCGTAAACCAGTGCCACCGTGATCGTGCAGCCAATGGCCAGACCGTCTAAACCATCGGTCAGATTGATCGCGTTGGAAAAGCCCACGATCCAGAAAAACATCATCACAAAAAGCGCGATCAAGCCCAGCGACCCGGCGAAGATAAACAGGGGCTCTTTCAAAAACGGCACCCACAACTCGCGGATTTTATCCGAGCTAGTCGGATGAAAAACCAGGATAACGAGGGTCACCACGGTCACCAGAGTTTGCCAAAACATCTTCTCGCGGGAGCTGATACCGTCCTTGTTTTTCCGCACTGCCTTCAGATAGTCGTCGCGAAAACCCACCCCGGTGAGCGCCGCGTAAACAAACAGTGCCGTCACCACCCAGACATTGGGCTCGGCCCAGAGCAGGGCACTCACAAAGACCGAGGCGAAAATCAACAAGCCGCCCATGGTGGGGGTGTTTTTTTTGTCGAAGCGGGAGGCGAGTTCGCCGGTGCGCGAATCATCATAATGCTGGCCGAATTTTAGCCGGCGCAGGTGGGTGATCAGCCAGGGTCCGATAACAAAGCCGATCACCGTCGCGGTGAGCGCGGCAAGCAGGGCACGAAAGGTCAGGAAGCGCAGCAATCGGAGCGGGCCCCAGAAGTTTTCGTAATCGGCGAGAAAGCTTAGCATGTTGGCAAAAAGTTAATGCGCGTGAGCGGGCGCGTCGGCGGGCTGAAGCAGCGATTCCAGCCGGTAGCGACGGGAGCCCTTGATGAAAACCGCTCCGGTGAAGGCTTCAAAAACCTCCCTCAAGGCCATGAGATCCGCCACGCTGCCGACCGCTGGGTGGGCGGCCCCCTCGACCACCGCAGCGGCGGCGGGCTCGGCCGCCAAGATAACCGCCCGATCCTTCGGGCGTAAACCAGCGGCCAAGGCACGCCCCAAGGCGCGATGATAAGCTGGAGACTCAGCCCCCAGCTCTTCCATGCCACCGATCACATAAAGGCGTGGAAGGTCCTGCGGTGCGCTGGCGGCAAACACCGCCAGCGCATCATGCATCGAGGCGGGATTGGCGTTATAGCAATCGACATAAAGCCATCGCCCTTGCGCATCGCGCCGCAGCTCGCCGCGCATATCCGCCGGCCGCCAGCCCGCGATGCGCGCCCGCGCCTGATCCGCCGTTACCCCCAGACTCAACGCTGCCGCCAAGGCAAGTGCGGCGTTGCTCGCCATGCCGTCGGAAACGCGTCGGCAGGTAAACGTTTCCCCGTGCATCGCTCCGACCGGAACGAAGGTGATACAAGTCGCTTCGGCTCTGTGAGCGAACTGCGGCACCAGCGCGAGAGTAGGCCCGGTCAACGCACGAAATGCGGTGTAATCCAGACACGCGCTGGGGAATAGCTTTAGCGCTCCCTGACGTGCTTCCGAAAGCAGCAAAGCTTTTTCCCGCGCCACTCCTTCCAGCGAACCAAGCGCCTCCAAGTGGGCCGGACCGATCAGCGTGATCAGCCCCAAGTCAGCGGCGATCATGTGCGCCAGCGCACTCATCTCGCCCGGCCCGCCAATGCCGGCCTCCACCACCGCAAAGCGATGGTGCGCCGGATCCATACGGGTAAGCGTCAAGGGCACCCCGAGGTGGTTGTTAAGGTTTCCTGCGGTGGCGAGCACATCGCCCGGCGCGTCGGAGAGCAGCAAGGCCAGCAACTCTTTGGTCGAGGTTTTACCGGCGCTGCCGGAGATACCCACGACTGTGCCGGAAAACGCCTGGCGATGTGCCGCCGCGATCGCTTGAAACGCCAGTAAGGGATCCGGCACGACCAACTGGGGCAAAGCCACTGCGGCGTCGGGTTGGGCGACCAGAGCGGCACCGGCGCCGGCGGCGAGAGCAGTGGCGAGAAATGCATGGCCGTCGCGGGCCGCCGTCTTGATCGCCACAAATACCTCGCCCGCCCGCAACGAACGGGTGTCGATCCCAAAACCAGTCAGGGCACACTCCGGCTCGCGGGTCCAATGGCCGCCGGTGGCGCGAGCGAGAAAGGTGGATGTGAAAATCGGCACGTTAAAATCAACCCGTGGGTCGCAGGCGCTTGAGGTTTATGAGTTCCCGCACGACCTGGCGGTCGTCGAATGGGGTGATCGTATCCGCAAATTCTTGATACGTCTCATGCCCTTTACCGGCCACCAGCAAACAGTCGCCGGGACGGCACAGATCCAGCGCCAGACTGAGGGCGCGGCGACGATCCTCGATCCAGGTGAACTTCGCCGGCTGAGTCACCCCGGCGCGCATATCATCGAAAATCGCGGCAACGGTCTCGCCGCGCGGATTATCGGCGGTAACGAGAGCGAGGTCGGCGCAATCTTCCACCGCGCGCGTCATCAGCGGACGTTTGGCGCGGTCGCGGTTTCCACCGCAGCCAAACACGCAAATCACCCGCCCGGGCGTGATCGTCCGCAACATTCCGAGCGCGTTGCGCAAGGCGTCGTCAGTATGGGCGTAGTCCACCAGCACGTTAAACGACTGCCCTTCTTCGATGCGCTCCATCCGACCGGGTACACCCGGGAAAAGCGCCAGCCGGGCCAGAAACGCATGCGGGTTTCGACCCATCCCGTAAGCCGTCGCGGCGGCGGCGAGCACGTTGGCCACGTTGTAGCGCCCCAGCAGCGGTGAACGCACCCGCGCCCGCCCCTCGGGCCAGACCAGTGTGAAGGTGGTTTCCTTAAAACCGAGTTCCACATTCTCCGCCCTCACCAGTGCTTGACCCGACTCACCATAAGTGACCACGCGGGAGGCGTCGGCAGGCACGAGATCCAGCAAGCGGCGGCCATGGGCATCGTCGATATTGATCACACTCACGGCCGGCACGCCGCCGACTTCGCCAGTGAAAAGCCGCGCCTTTACCAAAAAATACGCCTCCAACGAAGGATGATAATCCAGATGATCCTGAGTGAGGTTGGTGAAGACCGCAGCGGTAAAGGCCAGGCCCTGCACCCGGCGCTGGTCTATCCCATGCGAACTGACCTCCATAACGGCTTCGCGGCAGCCCGCTCCCCGCATTTGCGCCAACATTCCGTAAAGCTCCGGAGCCTCCGGCGTGGTGCGGAACGAAGGCACCGTGCGCGCACCCAAATCGTAGTTTATGGTCCCAAGCAAACCCACCCGCGTGCCCTCTTCCAGAAAGAGTTTAACCAAATGAGCGACCGTGGTTTTACCATTGGTCCCGGTGACGCCGACCACCTTCAATTCACGATCAGGGTAATGATAGATGCGTCGCGCCGCGATGGCTAATGCGGCGCGGGCGTCGGCGACCTGAATAAAAGTCACCTTAGTCGGCGAAGCCGCCGGCGCGGAAGTCGACACTATGGCCACTGCACCGCGACTGACCGCTTCCGCCACGTGTATCGCCCCGTCCGTGCGCAGTCCGGGCAACGCAAAAAATACACTTCCCGCCACCACCCGACGACTGTCCATCGCGAGACCCACCACGGGCCGATGAATCGGTCCTCGCACGGCCAGAATCTCGTGCTCGCCAAAAAGTTCGTCCAGACTGCGCTCGATGGCGGCGGCGACGGTCATGGCGTCCCCCTTTCGCGATTCGCCGCTAAAAGCGATACGGGCACAAGCGGGGTTACGGGTTTGATGTCGAGATACTGGATAAGTTGCTCAGCGATGACTTTGAAGCTCGGCGCGGCGACCGTGGCTCCATAGCCAACTCCGCCAGAGGCTGGCTTACCATCGTCCACGATGATCGTCATCACCACCCGGGGGCGGCTGGCGGGGAAAAAGCCGACAAATGATCCGACATGGTTTCGGTCCGAATATCTCCCGTTGATTAACTTCTGCGCCGTGCCGGTTTTGCCCGCCACCTCGAAGCCGGGTATCGCGGCCACCCGCGCGGTGCCATCGACGGAAACCACCCGCTGAAGCATCTTCGCCATCGCATCGGCCGTGGCGGGCGCGATCACCGTGCGACGCACTGCCGGACGAAATGAATACACCACTTCGCCCTGCGCATCGACCACTTGGCGGATAACCTGCGGCCGCAAGAGTTGACCGCCGTTGGCAATCGCTCCCATCGCATAATGTACCTGCATGGGTGTGGCCGCGATCGAATACCCGGCGGGAATTCGGGTAATATCCACGCCGGACCACTTGGCCGGATCCGCCAGCAAACCAGGTTCCTCGCGACCCAACGGATAACCGGAACGCTCGCCAAAACCGTAAGCGCGGGCGTAGTCGTAAAGCCGACGTTCGCCGAGCAACATGCCCACCTGGGCGGTGCCGATGTTGCTGGATTTTGCGATCACTTCGGCGAGCGTGAGCAGATGATCGTAATGGTGGTCATCCCGCATGAAACGACGCGGCTTCCCTTGGTAGAGTATGCTGTCGAGCGTGCAATCGAAGGTGGTCGTCGTCGTGATCAGCCCTTCGTTTAGCGCGCCCGAAGTGGCGACGATTTTGAACGTAGATCCGGGCTCGATCAGATCGGCTACCGCAATATTGCGCTGCTTATCGAGCGAAGTTTCCCCGAATTTATTCAGGTTAAACGAAGGGTAATTGGCCAGCGCGAGCAAGAAACCGGAATGGGCATCACTCACGATAACGCTCACTTTTTGTGGGTTAAATTTCGTTACAATAGCGGCGACCTCTCGTTCCACGATATGCTGGATGGCGGTATCAATAGACAGAACTACACCCCAGCCATCTGAGGACGGAACCTCCCGTTGCCGAAACTGGGCCAACTCAACCCGTTTGCCATCGCGCTCGATTTCGCGCCAGCCCGATAGCCCTTTCAAATACTGATCGGCAAACGCCTCGACGCCGCCCGAGGGCACATCCTCTTTGTTGACGAAGCCGATGACGTGCGCCGCGAGTTCGTCATGCGGATACACCCGGCGAAACTTCCTCTCATGGGTAAGGCCGACCACGCGCAAACCCTCGATCTTGGCGAAGAGCTCTTCGCTCACGCCCTCGCGAAGTTTCACAAAGCGCACACGAGTGCGGCCATCCACGACCTCGTCGTTCTTGTCGTCGGACATATCGACATCCTTCCAGGCGGGAGTGAAGAGCGTCTCCAACTCCGAGACCGGCAAACCCAACAGCCCGGCCAGCTCGGCGCGTCGTTCACGCTGTTCCTGGGCAAAGCGTAGTTTACGCGCCGGAAAACGCTGTGCCTCGACTTTTACCGGCAGGGCCCAGGGATCCACCGCCAGGGTGATCTCCGTCTTGCTGGTCGCGAGCAAGTCGCCGCGTGTATCAAAAATGTCGCCACGCCGGCCGGACTCCGCGACTACGCGGTGGCGGGTATCCTGAATTTGCGCCAAAAAGTGCTCGCGCTCCACCACATGCAGCTCGATCAGCCGATGAGCGACGACGACGAAACTGGCGATGATAACGCCAGAAACGAGATAGAGCCGGATGTTTTGGGCAAAGCCTCGGGCGGTCATCGGCTCAGCGCTTGGCGCCTCCCAGATTGAAATGAACCGGCATCACCACTTCTCCGCGCTCGGCGGCAAAGATCTCTGCATTTCGTTTGGCCGCCAGCCGGGCAACGGCGGATTCGCCCACCCGCACCACTTGAGCTTCGGATGGTTGCACCAAGCCAAGCGCTAAGGACTGGTTACGCCGGGCCAAAACCTCAGGCGACTGGTCGGCGGCGATCGCCCCGCTAACTTCTGCAACCAGTCGCTCGGTTTCCAAGATGCGCTGCTCGACCATGCGGGTATTATTGGCCGAAACCGAGATGTCGTGCCGCAGATCCACGATGGCAAAACCCAAGCCGCCTCCGGTGCCGAGCATGACGAGGGCGGAGATGACGAGCTGGGTGGCGAAGGCGCTGGAGGCTTTGGTGTTCATGACGACGAATCGGACAGTGGGCGTGGGTGATTTAAATTGTGAGCAACTAGACTGTTTATCGGTAGTTGAAGAGTGGGCACTGGGTTGGGAGTAACCGGTAAATAACTACTGTTTTCTCAAGGCCCGGAGTCGGGCACTGCGACTACGGGGGTTGGCGGCCAGTTCGGCCTCGGAGGCGACGACCGCCTTGCGGGTGAGAGCGTCAGCCACGCAAGTGCGCAGATCGGCCGGCCGGTGGTCGTCGCGAGTCTCGGGTTGTCCGCAAAGCCGTCGGAAGGCCTGCTTTACCGGACGATCTTCCAATGAGTGAAAACTGATAACCGCCAACACACCGCCGGGGGCGAGCGCGGCGAAGGCGGCCGGGAGCGCGCGTTCGAGTGCGCCGAGTTCATCGTTCACCGCGATACGAATTCCTTGGAATGACCGAGTGGCCGGGTGGATGCGCGAGGTAAAACGATCCTTCGGCGGAATGGCATTGGCCACCAGTTCGGCCAGCGAAGCAGTCCGGTCGAGCACACCCGTGCCGCGAGCGGCCAGGATGGCGCGCACCACCCGACCGGCGTGGCGCTCCTCGCCGTAAGTGCCGATCGCCCGGTAAAGCATTTCTTCGCTGGCGGTCTCCAGCCAGCGCGAGGCGGGCACGCCGTGGCGTGGATCCATGCGCATGTCGGCCGGAGCATCGTTGCGGAACGAAAAACCCCGTCCGCCGTCGTCGAGTTGAAACGAGGATACGCCGAGATCGAAAAGCACGCCGTCTAGCCCGGAAAGGCCGAGCGTGGAAAGTTGGCCAAAATCCCGATCCAAGAGGGTGAAACGCTCGCCGAACTCGGCACGCAGCGGTTCCGCCCGCGCGAAGGCTTCCGGGTCCCGATCCAGGGCGATCACCGAACATCCGGGCGCAGCGTTTAAAATGGCGCGGGTGTGGCCGCCGCCGCCAAACGTGCAGTCGAGGTAACGACCGCCACTTCGTGGCGCGAGCAGAGCCAGCGTCTCGGGCAAGAGCACAGAAGTGTGGCCGGGAGTGGACATCGTCTGAGTGCGCTGGAGAAATTCAGAAATCGCGGCGTTCATCGGGGGCGGTCCTCCGGGCGCTGCGGCGAGTTTGCGTGGAGAGGACGAAGTTCATGGCTACGTCCCTAGATGCCCATGCGGCGCAAGCGGTCGGATGCCTTTTGGGCGGCTTGAGCTGTTTGGACCCGCTCCCACTCGGCGGGGCTGTAGAGATTAAACTTGGACAACATGCCCACCAGCATGGCGTCCTTGGTGATGCCTGCGTGGGCGCTCAGCTCGGGAGTGAGCATGACGCGTCCCGACTTATCGAAGCTGAAGGCCAGGGTCTTGGAAAAAAAGTCGGCGGCCGCCTCCTGCGCCTCGCTGTCGGAAAGCGACTGGGCGGCGATGCGTTGATAGAGTTTTTCGACCTCAGCCGGAGGCAAAACCCCGAGGCAACCATCCAAGGGTACGATCAAGAACGTATCCTCCGCTGCGTGCGCAGCCCGCCAAGCCGACGGAATCGTAAGGCGATTCTTGTCGTCCAGGGTGTGCCGGAAGGCACCGGTATAGAACGGTTTGACGGAAGTAGACATGGAAGGGAGGCAGTAACGCGCCCCAAGATACCCCATTTCGTCCCATTTCGCCCCATTATGCGCAAGGAAAATTACCTATGAAACCCCCTTTCCTGCCGACAAGTTATTCACATAAGAGATTCAATTCGGGAATAAGTCGGGCCGTATACACCCAGCTCGTGACCAGAACCCCATGAATGCTAGAATTTTGCGTTTCATGCGCACACGCAAGTGCAAGTGTCTTGAATGACAACCGACCTAGAGCGTGTCGTCACGAGATTTCAGCCCAGAGAAGGGCGCAGCGGAATTGGACGGCAGCCAAGAAGGATGAAGCTCGCTTGGCGTAGCGCGTGGCGATGCCGCGCCATTGCTTGAGTTTCAGGAAGGCATTTTCCACCAGATGCCG
>CANIWJ010000094.1 GCA_947471035.1 Verrucomicrobiota bacterium | reverse complement strand
TGCGCGGGGCTGGCTGGAATACCAGCTGGGTTTAAATTCCCGCTTGAGCGCGGCCGCCGCTGGGGTGGCGGACTGGCCGCCGATTCAGTCGGTGCCGGCGACGGTGAGCTGGCGGTCATCGGGTATTTTCGCCGGGCTGGCGGTGTCGATCGGGCTCGTGCTTGCGGGCTGGTGGCTGCCGGTGCCGGGAGTCGCCCCGGTTGATTATGCCCGAGCGGTGGAAAAATCCCCCGCGCTGGCCCAGGCCGAGGCCTGGCTGGAGCAACTGGCGGAGCAGGCGGTGGCGCGGCCCGCGGATGTGGCGCAACTAAGCGAACAGGCGCACGGGCTGGGTGAACACACGCCGGAGGAACGTTACTCGCATTCGGGGCTGGAAGCGGCGGATACGCTGCGCACCCAGACGGCGGAGGCGATTCGCGGTCTGGGCGCAAATCTGGAAACAGCGGCGGCGGCGCTGGAGCCGTTCGAGCGGGCGGTCGGGACGCGCAGCGAAGCCGAACAGGGCGCGGTGGTGGCCCGGCTGGGCGAGGCCTTGCGCGGCTTGCAAGAGGGGCCGCTGGCGGCTGGGGAAGCGTTGCAGGCCAAACTCGGCGAGGCGGCGGCAGCGGCGGGCAAACGCAGCCTTTCTCCGGAGCAGGCGGCGCAGTTGAAACAACAACTGGCACGGGCGGGGCGGGCGGCGACCGGAGTGCTCGGGGCCGAGGGACAGGGGGCGAGTGTGGCGACGGCCGACCCCGATGCTCCGGTGCGTTTCGGGCCCGGTGGCCAGGGCGCAGGCGTGGGTGCGGGACCGGGGTCCGGCGAGGGCGACGGATTGGGCAGCGGCGGGGTGCAACGCGGGCCGGGGCATGCGCCGTTGTGGTTTCGGGATGAGGCGAGCACGGCCTTGCCGGGAAAAAACGAAGCGGTGGGCGGCGACGATTTCGGGCGCGCGGCGCTGGGGGAACTGCTCGCGATGGAACGGGGCGAGCATGAGTTTTCGCCCAAACAGGCGGGCGCGCCGTCGGCGGCGGGCGCGGTGGCGGCCCCGGCGCAGGGCGGAGACGTGGTCTGGGTGGAGCGTCTCACCCCGGGCGAGCGCGCGGCGCTCAAGGATTTTTTCAAATAAACGCAGCATTCCAATACTTACCATGGCGCAAAACATACCGGTCCTGAACGATGGCGAACTGGCGGCGGCGCAGACGCTATTCGAGCGTTTGCTGGCCGGTCTCGACACGGTGCTTTTCGGACAGCGGGCCCTGCTGGAGCTGGTGGTGGTCGGGGTGATGGCGCGCGGACACATTCTGCTCGAAGGCCTTCCGGGGTTGGGAAAAACGGAGCTGGTCAAGGGCCTCGCCCAATCGCTCGCGCTGGAATCGCGGCGGGTGCAGTTCACCCCGGATTTGCTGCCCGGCGACATCACCGGGAATCCGGTTTTGCAGGAAGTGGAGGGGCGGCGGGCCTTTGTTTTTCAACGCGGACCGATTTTCGCCAACATCTTGCTCGCGGATGAAATCAACCGGGCCTCGCCCAAGACGCAGTCGGCGCTGCTGGAGGCGATGCAGGAGCGGCGGGTGACGGCGGGCGGGGATACGCACGCGCTGCCGGATCCGTTCTTCGTGCTGGCGACGCAGAACCCGATTGAGCTGGAGGGCACCTACCCGCTGCCCGAGGCGCAGCTGGATCGCTTTTTGTTTAAAATCGAGGTGGCGCGGAGTTCGCCGGAAGTGCTGCAACGCATCGTGCAGGCGCGCGAGATCGGGGTGTCGGCGGAAGTGCCGGAGACGATGAGCCGGGCAGAGTTCGCCGAGTTGCTGGGGTGGGTGCGGCGGGTGCATCTGCCGGCGGCGGTGGCCAACTACATCGCGCGGCTGGTGAACGCCACCCATCCGGGAGAGTCGTCGGCGTCGGCCGGGGTGCGTTTCGGGGCGAGTCCGCGCGCGGCGCTGGCGCTGGCCGCGGCAGCCAAAGCGAGGGGGCTGCGCTGGGGTCGGCCGCATGCGAGTTTCGAGGATGTGCAAGCGGTGGCGCGGCCGGTGTTGGCGCATCGTATCCTGCTGGATCACGGGGCGCGGTTGGACGGAGCGACGACGGCGCAGGTGGTGGAAAAACTGCTCGCGGAGGTGAGCGTGCAAGCCACGCCGCTGCCGCAATCGCTGGCGACGGCCAAAGTGCGCTAACCCAAGGACGAATCCCTTATGCGACGGCTCCGATTTTTACTCGGTTTGGTGGGGGCGCTGGCTCTGGTCGCCGACGGGCTTTTCGCCGGGGTGCCGTCCAGCGCGACGATCGACGTGGCGACCGAGGCCAAGGCGGAAGTCGTAGTCTGGCCGGTGGCGGAGCGCTGGTCGGGCGAGGGCTTTTTACCGGTGCGGGTGCGGATCGAAAACCGCGCGAACGAGGCCCGGACCTGGACATTCAAATTCAAGGTGTGGACCAATTACCAGGAAACCACCGAGCACGAGACGAGCGTGACGATGGGACCGCGCGAAGCCGGGGAGCGGGTGGTCTATGTGCCGGGCAACGGGCGGGCGGAGAGCGGGCGTGGGGCGTGGGGGCGGGTGGAAGTGGAAGGGCCGGGAACGAGCATCGGCAACGGGGTGAATTTCGTAAACCAAGCTGGAAGCGACCCGATCGTCAGCATGGCGGTGAGCGCGGCGCAGGAGTCGGCCTTGTTCGTGGCGAGCAATGGCGCGCCGGGGCCGAAGGCGGAGTTGAGCGTGGTGGATCCGGCGGCGTGGCCGGCGGACTGGCGGGTGTGGTCGCCGTTTCAACAGGTGGTTTTGACCGAGGCCGAGTGGTCGCGGCTGGACGGCGGAAGGCGGGCGGCGCTGCGGGATTGGGTGCTGATGGGGGGAGTGTTGCAGGTGTTTGCGAACCGGATGGGGGAGCCGCGGTCGGGACCGGCGGAGGAGCGAATCGGTTTCGGGGCCATCCGACGCTCGGCACTGACGTTGGAGGCGGAAGAGAAGGTAAAGACGGGTTTCGTCGAGCTGTCGGAGCTGGTTCAGATGCATCCCGAGGCGCTGATGCCGATGTCATTACCGCCTGAGTTAAAACTGACCACGGGACGGCTGGGGGTTTCGCTATTTCTGGTGGTGTTCGGAATTTTGGTGGGGCCGATCAACCTGTTCGTATTTGCCCCGGCGGGGCGGCGTCAGCGATTGTTTTTGACCGTGCCGACGCTGTCGCTCGCGGCGTCAGTTTTGCTGGTAGTTTATATCGTGGTGAAGGACGGGTTTGGCGGCGAAGGCATGCAGCGGGGCCTGGTGGTGTTGGTGCCGGCGTCGAATCAAGCGGTGGTGGCTCAGCAGCAGATGAGCCGGACGGGGGTCTTGCTCGGCGCACAGTTCGCGCTGCCGGCGGCGGTGGTCTTGACGCAAATTACGGATACTTCGATCGGTGCGACGGGGGATCAGAATCAGAACGCGGCGTATTCCCGGAGCGAGGACGGAGCTTCCGGGGACTGGTTCAAGAGCCGCCGGGTGCAGAAGCAGAGTGTGCGTCAACTCGTTCCCACCCGGGCCCGGGTGGAGAGGGTGGCGGGCGGGGGCGGGCCGGACGCGCCGCCGGTGGTGCAGTCCACGGTGGCGACGAAATTGAAGGCGTTTCAGTATCGGGATCGAGACGGGGTTTTGTGGGTGGCGGACGAGCTGGAGCCCGGGCGGCGGGTGAGCTTGAAGCGATCGGTGGTGGACGGCGGGCTGCCACTGGCGGCGGGCGAGTTTTCGGCCTTGGGCGGCGCGGCGGAGGGGCTGGCGCCGATTGCCACGCATGCGGCCATTCGCTGGCGCGAGCCGGTGTTTGTTTACTGCGGACCAGTGATGGAGGCGCGCACGCCATGAACACACCCTTGGTAGAGATGATCAATGTGACGCGGCGATTTGGCTTCGTGCAGGCGCTGCGCGGAGTCACGTTTACCTTGCAACGCGGTCAGGTGGTGGGGCTGATCGGGGCGAATGGCGCGGGCAAGACGACCGCGATGCGCATCCTGACCTCGCTCGATGAGCCGGATACGGGCACGGTGCGCATCGACGGGATCGACGTGGTGGAACAACCCAATCTGGTGCGGCGCCGCATCGGGTGGATGCCCGACCACTTCCAGCCCTACAAAGATACGACGGTGGGCGACTACCTCGACTTCTTTGCCCGGGCGCATGGCTACCGGGGCGCGGAGCTGAAGCGCAGGTTGGCGGAGGTCATTGATTTTACCGATCTCACGCCGCTGATTTCACGGCCGATGGACCGGCTGTCGAAGGGGCAGACCCAGCGCTTGTGTCTGGGACGGACACTGCTGAACGACCCCGACCTGCTCCTGCTCGACGAACCGGCGGCGGGACTCGATCCCCGGGCGCGGATGGAGTTCAAGAACCTTGTTCGCATGCTGCGGGAGCGCGGCAAAACCCTGCTGATTAGTTCGCACATCCTCTCCGAGCTGGCCGAGATGTGCGACACGCTGGTGTTTATGGACGCGGGCCGGGTGGTGCACCAAGGCGACAAAGCCTCGTTGTTGCGGCATGAGGCGGTTGGCGAAGGTGGAGGGGCATCGGCGGCGGAACCGGGGGCGGCGCCCAAGGCGTTTTTTGAAATCGAAGTGGCCGGACCGGTGGGGGATTTGACCGCGTGGCTGGAAATGCGGGCGGGCTGGCGGTTGGTAGAAACGCGAAACGAAGGCGCCCGGGCGGAGTTTTCCGATGCGAGCTCGGAACGGGTGGCGCTGGAAGTTCGGCGGCTGGCGAACGATCTGCCGCTGGTGTCGTTTCACCGGCAGGAGCGGCGTTTGGAAGAGGCGTTTATTGACATCCTGCGTTCCGGAGCGGGGCCGAAACTAAAGCCGCAACCGGAGATGCGGCCGCCGCCGCTGCCGGGCGGGGCGGGAGGAGACCCATTATGAGCCACGAAACTTCCCCCAAGGCAGTGACGCCGCTGTCGGCGCTGGAGCCGGAGCAGGCGGATTTCCCCACCTGGTTGCCGCCCATGCTGGTGAAAGAACTCAGGCAGGGTCTGCGCACGCGAGGCTTTGTGGGCGGATTGATCGCGGTGCAGGCGGTGCTGGCGCTGGTGTTTGTTTTCAGCTTCGCGACCGAGGCGGTGTCGGGCGGGGGCAAGACGGCGAGCGACGTGTTTTTTTGGATCATAACCGGCAGCGTGCTGCTGGTGGCTCCGCCCTTGCGGGCGCTGGGCGCGCTGGGGCCGGAGATCGATCAACGCACGATGGATCTGCTGCTGCTCACCCGGCTGGACGCGCGGCGTATCGTGTGGGGCAAATGGGCGTCGATGCAGGCGCAGACACTGCTGTTGCTGGCGACGTTGATGCCTTATGCAGTGGTGCGGTATTTTTTCGGCTCGGTGGATCTGGTGAACGACTTTGGGGTGATGGCCAGCATGCTGGTGGGCGGGGCGGTTTTGAGCGCGGTGGGACTGTGGGCCTCGGGTCTGCCGAGGGTGTTGCGGGTGGTGATCGTGGTCGGCATGGTGATAGTGACGCCGAATTTCCTCGGCCTCGCCTTCGCCCGCAGTTCCCACGTCAGCACGTCGTTAGGACCGGCGGCAGACCTCGTGTTGTGGTGGGCGCTGGGCCTATGGAGCGCGGTGGTTACTTTGCTTTACATGCTGGTGCTGGCGGTGCGGTGGTTCGCACCCCCGGCGGAGAACCACACCGGGCTGCCGCGACTGGTACCGCTGGCGTTGGCGCTGCCGGCCTTGGCACTGGCGGCGGCGGGGCGAATGGATCTGGCGGGGATGCAAATCGCAGTGACGGCGGCGGGCCTGATATTTGTCGCGGCGGTGGAGCTGGTGACGGAGCGCGAGCCGATGGCGATTCATCTGCGCGGCTGGCAGGCGCGGGGCGGGTGGCAACGCGTGGCGGGACGGCTGGTCTTGCCGGGCTGGCCGAGCGCGGCGCTGTGGCTGGCGGCCACGCTGGCGGTTTTTGGCGCGGGCTGGGCGGTGGCCGACGCGTGGTTCGCGGAGGATTTTAAAACCGGGCCGCTGCTGGGCTGCCTGGCGCTGGCCTGGGCCGGGCTGGTGTTTCCGATGGTGCTGGTTTCGTTGATACCGTCGGCGCGCAAGACGGCGGGGGGCTTGTATTTCCTCGTGCATGTATTGCTGGGCGTGCTGGTGGTGATCGCCGGAAACGACGCGCTGGGCTCGCTGGCTCCGCCCTTCATGCAAACGCTGGACTGGATCTCGCATGCGGTGCCGACCGCGAGTTTTTGGCATGCGATGATGGAGCTTAAGAAACCGAGCGCGTTGCCCGGAGTGATGATCGCTCAGGCGGCGGGACTGCTCTTGACGGTGGGGCTGACCTATTGGCTGGCGCGGCCTTATTGGGAACGGGTGCGTTGGTTGCGGGGCGAGTCGAAACGGGACGAATGAGCGCGGGAAGCGAAACTTCGTTGGGGGCGGCGAGGCGCGACGGGTTGGCGGCGGCGCAACGTTTCCGGCTGCCCTTTGGCGGGCAACGGTGGCGTGGCGCGGCGGGTGGTTGGCAGGGGGCGGGCGAAGGCAGTTCGATCGATTTTCACGATCATCGCGCATATGCGCCGGGGGATGATCCGAGGCATTTGCACTGGGCGGCCTATGCGCGCACCGGGCAACTGACGATGAAGCTTTACCGGGCGGAGGTGGCCCCGAGGGTGGATTTACTAGTGGATGCGTCGGCCTCGATGCGGGCGGAACCGGCGCGGGCGGCGCGGACTGAATCGTTGGTGGCGTTTTGTCTGGCGAGCGCGGCGCGGGCGGGCGCGCCGGTGCGCGTGCAGGCGGTGACTGGGCGGCGGGTGCAAGCGCTGGCGGAAGAGCGGGTGCGGGCGGAAGGTTTTTGGGCGGCGGTGGGCGCGCCAGACGCAGGAGTGGGGGCGGTTGCGCCGGAGGGTTTGCAAGGGCGGACGGGGGCGATGAAAATCTGGATCAGCGATTTGTTGTATCCGGGGGAGCCGGGCTCGGTGTTACGCGGACTGGCGGCGGGAGGCGGGTGCGTGTTGGTGCTGGTTCCGGTGCTGGCGGGAGAGGCGGAATTGCGGGAACGCGGGAACATGGAGTTGGTGGACCGGGAAGGCGGCGCGGCGCGGCACCTGCGCGTCGACGATGGCATGGCGGAGCGTTACCGGGCGGCGTATGCCCGGCATTTTAATTTGTGGCGCGAGACGGCGCGGCGGATGGCGGTGGGCTGGGCGCGGGTGGATAGCTCCGGGACTTTGGCAAGTGCGCTGGCGGGCGAAGCGCGGCTGGGCGGTGTGGTGGAGGTCGTGACGTGAGCTGGGCGGGCCTGAGTTTCGCGAATGCGGGCGCGTGGTGGGGCTTGCTGGCGGTGCCCGCGCTGGTGGCGGTGCATTTTTTTCAACAACGGGCGCGGCGGGTGGAGTTGAGCACGCGGTTCCTGATTGAGGCGCTCGCGCCCCAGAGTCAGGGCGGGCGCACGTGGGAACGGTTTCGGGTGTCGCGGGCGTTTTTGGGGCAGTTGCTCGCGGTGCTTTTGCTCGTCTGGGTGCTGGCGGAGCCGCGCTGGCCGAGGGCTGACTCTACTCAGACGGTGGTGATCGTGATGGATGACGCGCTGGCCATTCAGGCGGTGGCGGAAGAGGCCAGGGCGGCGGCGCGGGAGCGTTTGGCGGCGGCAGTCGGCGGAGCGGCCAAAACCGAGTGGGTGGTAATGGGGAGCGATCCGCGCGCGCCTTTGCGTTATCGTGGGCCGGAGCTGGGCGCGGCGCAGGCGGCGGTGGAGGCGTGGCGGCCGAGCTTGGGCACGCATGATTACGCGGCGGCCCTGCGCAACGGGCGGACGCTGGTCGCGGCGGGGAGCGGGGTGGGCGAGTGCTGGTTGATCACGGATCGCGAAAGCAAGGTGCCGGCGGATCAGGCGGCCATCGGGGTGGGGCGCGCGGTGGCGAATGTCGGATTTGCAGGGGGATCGGTGTCACGCGCCGAGAACGGCGACCGAATGTGGCGGGCAGTGGTGCAGAATCACGCGGCGGAAGTGCAGCGGAGGGCGTGGTGGGTGGAGGGCGGGGCGGGCGTGAGCGAGCGGCGCAGCGTCGAACTGGCGGCGGAGGGTGTGGTGGAATTGAGCGGAACCTGGCCGGGCGGGGCGGAGCGCATGACCTTACGATTGGAAGGTGACGGATTCGGAGCGGACGATGTTTTGCCACTGGTCCGGCCGCAGGCGAAGCGGTTGAGCGCGCGGCTGGGCGTGACGGGCGAAACCCGGGAATACTTTAAAAAACTGCTCGGCGGCATCGACGGGGTGGATCTGGGGGCGGCGGTGTCGCCCGGCCTTCGGGTGGTCGAGCAAACGGGTGCTGCCGCCGATGCCGGAGGAGCGGCGGTGGTGCTGGCGGCGGGAGCGACCAAGTCCGCCGCGACGACGTGGCTGCGGGCTCCGGTGGTGGCGGAGCGGCATGCGCTGGTGGCGGGGTTGAATTGGCAGGGCTGGCTGGGCTCGGGGGCGGGCAACTTGAAGATGACGGCGAACGACGAAGGTTTGCTGTGGCAGGCGGACGCTCCGCTGGTCTGGCTGCGCGCGGGCGCGGAGGGGGGGCGCGCGCTGGTGCTGAATTTCGACTGGGCGGCGGGAAACGCGGGGCGTCTGCCCGCAACGGTGTTGATGCTGCGGCGTTACGTCGAGGCGGTGCGCGATGCGCAGCCGGGCGAGTATGCGGGTAACTTCGATGCGGGCAGCCTGGTGCCGTTGGCGGAGGACGTAGCGGGGGAGACGGCGGGAGCGTGGCAGTTGGAAATCGAGGGCGGGGCGACACGCGAGCTGGGCGCGGCGGAACGTGCGGTGCTGCGCGCGCCGGGCGACGCGGGGTTTTTTACGGTGAAACGGGGCAAGGAAACGCGGGTGCGGGGCGCGGCGCAATTCGCCGACGCGAGGCAGGGGGATTTCCGGGACGCGGCGGTTTTCAGGCGCGATCCGCCGGCGGGGGAGCGGGCGGAGGCGAGGGCGCGGACCACGCAGGGAGATCCATTGCGGGCGCTGTGGCTGGCGCTGGCGGGCGCAGCGCTGGTCGCGAGTTGGTGGCCGATGCGGGTGGAAGCTGAAGTAACGCGGCAGGCGTGGAAAAGGGGGCGGGCGTGAAACTGGTTTTAGGCGCGCCGGAGTGGTTGTTTTTGATACCGGCCTTAGTGGCGCTGGGCTGGCGGATGCGCGCCCTGCGGCTGGGGGAACCCTTGCGGGTGCTGGCGCTGGGTTTGTGGGTGTTGGCGCTGACCGATCCGCAGGTGCGGGTGGGCGGCGGCGGGCTGGATCTGTGGGTGTTGGTGGACCGGTCGGACTCGGTGTCGGCTCCGGCTGCGACCCAGGCTCCGGAAGTGGCGGCGATTTTGGAGCAGAGCCGGGGTCATGATGACCGGGTGTTTTACGTGGACTACGCGGTGGATGCGCAGCGCCGCGACCAGGGCGACGCGGTGCTGCGCGGCGGCATGGGGCGGACCAATACGGCCAATGCGTTGGAATTCGCCCTGGGGCAAATGACGCCGGACCGGGCGGCGCGGGTGCTGGTGTTGAGCGATGGGTTTGCGACGGATGAGCTGGCATCCGTGGCGGAGAAAATCCTGCGGCGCGGGGTGCCGCTCGACTACCGGCTGCTCGGAGCGGGGCTGGCAGAGGATGTGCGGGTGGGCGCGGTGGAGCTGCCATCGCGGGTGCTGCCGGGGGAGGCGTTTCTGGTCGAGTTTTCCTTGGCGGGCCGGGGCGATGGCGACGTGCCCTGGCAGGTTTGGCGCGGGGACAAGCTGGCATCATCCGGAATGGCGCGGCTCAAAAACGGCGCGGCGCAGGTGCGTCTCACCGACCGCCTGGCGTCGCCGGGGGCGGTGCGTTATGAGGTGCGGATCGCGCCGCCGGGCGACGCCCACGAAGAGAACAATCGCGCGGGGGGGGTGGGTGGAGGTGGCGGGGGGCGGGCGGGTGTTGTTGATTACCCAATACGCGGACGACCCGCTGGCGCGTTTGCTGGGCGCGCAGGGATTGCGAGTGGAGCAGGTGGCGAATCCGGGGGAGTTGACGGCGGCGAGTCTGGTGGGGGCGCGTCTGGTGGTGTTGAATAATGTGCCGGTGAATCGGGTGGCGTCGGAGTTTTTGCGCGCGCTGGATTTCTTCGTGCGCGAGCAGGCGGGGGGCTTGTTGATGGTGGGCGGGGAAAATAGCTTCGGCTCTGGCGGGTATTTTTCCTCGGCGATTGATCCGCTGCTACCGGTGTCGATGGAGCTGCGCAAAGAGCACCGGAAACTGGCGACGGCGATGGCGTTGATTCTGGATCGTTCGGGCAGCATGGCGGCCAGCGCGGGGGGCGGGCAGACCAAGATGGATCTGGCCAACGCGGGCACGGCGCGTGCGATCGAGCTGCTGGGCAACTTCGATGCGGTGACGGTGCAGGCGGTGGACTCGGCACCGCATGAAATCGTGGCGCTGGCCCAGGTCGGACCGAACCGGGAGCGCATGGTGCAATCGGTGCGACGCATCGTGAGCGCGGGCGGCGGCATTTATGTTTACGAAGGGCTGAAGGCGGGCTGGGCGCAGTTGCAGAAGGCGGAGACCGGCCAGCGTCATCTGGTGTTGTTCGCCGATGCGGCGGATGCGGAGGAGCCGGGCGACTACGTTAAGTTGCTGGCGGAGATGCGGGCGGCGGGGGTGACGGTGAGCGTGATCGGTCTGGGCACGGATAAAGACGTGGACGCGGCGTTCTTGCAGGACGTGGCGGCCAAGGGCGGCGGGCGGATTTTCTTCACTAAGGACGCGGCGGAGCTGCCGGCGATTTTTGCTCAGGAGACGGTTTCGGTGGCACGTTCGGCGTTTATCAAAGAGCCGACCGGGGCGCAGGGCACGCCGGGCTGGAGCCAGATCGCGGGGCGGAGTCCGCAGTGGCTGGCGGGGGTGGACGGGTATAATCTGAGCTATCTGCGCGAGGGGGCGACGGCGGCCTTGGTGACGACGGATGAATATCAAGGTCCCTTGGTGGCGATGTGGGCGCGCGGAGCGGGACGAGTGGCGGCGGTGTCGTTTCCGCTAGGTGGGGCGTATTCGACCAAGGCGCGGATGTGGCCGGACTACGGCGATTTCGTGCAAACGCTTACTCGATGGTTAGCGGGCGAGGATGCCCCGGCGGGCTTGGCGGTTCGCACGGAGGTGCGCGGTGAGACGCTGGTGGTCGAGTTGTTGCACGACGAGACCTGGACCGGCCGTATCGCGCGCACGCCGCCGGTCGCTAGTTTGGCGACGCTGGGCGGAACGGGGCGGCCCTTGATTTGGGAAAAGATCGAGCCAGGCCGTTTCCGGGCCAGCGCAGCCTTGGAGCCGGAGCAAGCGGTGCGCGGGGTGGTGCGGGTGGGCGCGACGGCGCTGGCCTTTGGCCCGGTGGGGGTGGCGGGCACGGCGGAGTGGGCCTTTGACCGGGAGGCGGTGAAGGCCCTGCGTCAGCTGGCGCTGCGCAGCGGGGGCGGTGAGCGGCTGGATTTGGGTGCGATCTGGCGGGCACCCCGCCGCAGCGAAGTGCGCAGTTTGCGTTTTTGGTGGCTGGGCGCGCTGGCGCTGGTGGTTATCGCGGAAGCGGCAGTGACGCGCTGGGATCTGCGCCGACTAAGACGCTGGCGCGGGCGTTGGCGCTAACTTGGCGGCGTTCAGGTCAGGCGACGGCGTTGAGGTGGCTGCCGACGGTTTCGCTGGTTTCGGCCGGAATGGGGGCGGCCTCGATCAACTGGGTGATCGCGGCCCCTTCCTGTTTAATGTGGTCTTGGACTTTTACGGCGACGGCGACGGCGTATTCCTGGCGGGCTCCGGCACCGATAGGGCTCTGGTCGGCCATGAGATTTGCGGAGATGGAGGCGGGGATGTTCATGGGAGTGTATTTACGGGTCTAGGTAGTTGTGATTAAAGTGTTTGTCTTTTTTACGGGGGCCAGACCAGAGGCGGACAATCGTGGCCAACATCCATGGTTATCGGCTGAGCTTGCGGGGAATTTAGCCTGCTAGGGAATAGTCCCTAGGCGATTGGCAGACGGGGAATCGGGAAATAGTGGCAACCAGGGCTAAACCTAGGGCGCGATGTGCCGAAGACATTAACAGTGTGCACACCGAAATTCCCCCGCATCCAGTCATGAGCACTTCCACGTCCGCAGGACCCTATCTGGACGATGAAATCCGACAGCGCATTGAACGTTGTCCTAAGCTCGCGTCGCTGCAGAGTATAAACCGCAAGCTGGCGGGATTGGTGAATTCGGAGCAGAGTTACACCTCGCAAATCGCCGAGATCATCCGCCGCGACCCGTCCTTGACCTCACGTTTGCTGCGTATGGTAAATAGTGTGTATTTCGGTCTCAGCGCGAAGGTTAATAACATCGAGGAGGCTGTGCTTTACCTGGGTTTGCGGCAGATTCGCGAGCTCTCGATGGCTACGCCGGTAATCGAGGACATGGAGAAAATCAGTCCCAGCGCGCTCAAATTACCGTGGCGTGAGATGTGGCAGCACTCCATCGGCACGGCGATCATGACGCGGGAGATTCTATCGACCACCAACCTGCTGGTTGACGACGATACCGACTACATTATCGGACTGTTGCATAACGTGGGTAAGGTGGTGCTGGCCACCGCCTGGCCGCATGAATTTGAGCGAATCGTCGCGTTGGACCATCAAGACCCTGAGGCGGTGTGCGCGGTCGAGCGTGAACTGGTTGGTTGGGACCATGCCGCGATAGGCGGGTATTATTTGGAGAAACACCAGCTTGCCCCCGAAATCGTTGAGGCGATCCGCAACCATGCGCATCCCTCGCTGGCCGGGGATCATCGCATTTTCGCCGCCGCCGTGCAGGTCGCCGACCTGGTGGTGCGCAAGGCCGGCATCCCCAGCGGTTTTGAACGTCTGCCCGAAATGGAAGCCGGTGCCTGGATGCAGGTAGAAGGCTGGGGCATCCTATTTAATGAAAACGAGCGCGAGGCCTCTTTGGCGCAGGCCGCGATTGAGAAT
>CANIWJ010000093.1 GCA_947471035.1 Verrucomicrobiota bacterium | reverse complement strand
CCCAGGTCGGCCTCAACCGCGACGACGAACTCGGCACCCTCGCCACCTCCGTCGATACCTGCATCGGCAATCTCCGCACCCTCGTCGGCGCCCTCAAAAAATCCGCCTCCGACCTGCTCGGCTCCGCCCAAGTGCTCACCGATACCGCCCACTCCCAGGCCGCCGCCGCCGAGGAAACCACCGTGCAGGCCAACACCGTCGCCTCCGCCGGTGAAGAGCTCTCCATCAACTCCAAGGTCATGTCCGAATCCGCCGGACAGATCACCCAATCCACCTCCACCGTCGCCGCCGCCATGGAGGAAATGTCCTCCTCCATCCAGGAGGTCGCCCGCAACTGCGCCCAGGAATCCGAGATCGCCCGCAAGGCCGATACCCAGGCCCGCCAGACCCGCGAACTCATGGCCAAACTCGACGACTCCGCCCGCCAGATCGGCAAGGTCGTGGAGTTGATCAACCGCATCGCCGAACAGACCAACCTGCTCGCCCTCAACGCCACCATCGAGGCCGCCTCCGCCGGCGAGGCCGGGCGCGGTTTCGCCGTCGTCGCCAACGAGGTCAAGGAGCTCGCCCGCCAGTCCGCCGCCGCCACCGAGGACATCCGCAAGCAAGTCACCCTCATTCAGGACGGTGCAGGCTCCTCCATGAAGTCCCTCGATGAGGTCGCCAAGATCATCGAACAGGTCTCGCACATCTCCTCCTCCATCGCCGCCGCCGTGGAAGAGCAGTCCGCCACCACCTCCGAAATCGTCGGCACGATTCACAACGTCTCCACCGCCACCGGCACGCTCTCCAAGAACGTCCAGCAAACCTCCGAAGGCGCCGCCGAAGTCGCCCGCAACATCTCCGGCGTCTCCGAAGCCGCCGCCGAAGGGGCCAAGGGTGCCACCCGCATCAGCGCCTCCGCCACCGAGCTCAACGCCCTCTCCACCACCCTCGGCCAGCTCGTCGCCAAGTTCAAAGTCTAGGGCGGGGTCGCCGCACCCCGCCGTTCGCGATCCACCGCTCCACGTTCACCTCACCCCGGTCCACGTTCACGGCTCGCCTATCATGAAACTCAGCCTAAAACTCCCCCTTCTCACCGCAGTGACCGTTGTTGCGACCACTGCAATCGCTTTGGCGACAGCTTGGCGCATCAGCTACAAAAGCAGCGTCAACCAAGCCAGGCACTCGATGCAAACCATCGTGGAGAATGCGGAAAACACCCGCTCAGCCATGTCCCGCCTGCACAAAGAGGGTGCCTTCGACATGGTCGCGCTAAAGGCCGAACTAGACCGGGTCGGCACGGATCGCTACAGCGAAACCACCATGTATCGCTCCGTCCCTATCGTTGCAGCCTGGCAAAGCGCCGGTGCCGTGGCCAAGGAACTGGGCATAGATTTCCGCACCGTCCGTGATAACCCGCGCAACCTCAAACACACCCCCACCGCCGAAGAGGCCGCCATCCTCCGCACGGTCAGTCAGCCCGGTGTTAAAGAGTATTTCGCCGAAGACAAAGCGCGCGGGCTACTCGTTTACGCCCGCCCCATCACGCTCACCCAAGACTGCCTCGCCTGCCACGGCGACCCCGCCAACAGCCGCTCCGGCGATGGCCGCGATGTTCTCGGTTTCAAAATGGAAAACTGGAAGGAGGGCGAGGTTCACGGCGCGTTCATTTTAACTGAAACCATCGCGAAGGCCAACCGCACGTCCGACGAAACAATCAAGGCATCCCTCCTCATTCTCGTTCCCTGTGGTTTTCTACTTTGCGGTGTCGTCATCTGGATCGTCCGCCGCCAAGTCACCCGTCCCCTGCTCAAAGCCGTGCAATTCACCCAGGCGATCGCCCAGGGCGACCTCACTCAAAAACTGGACAACATCGCCGCCGACGAGATCGGGGAGCTCAGCACCGCCTTGAATAAAACCGGCAGCCAGCTCCGCTCCATCGTGAGCGAACTAAACGCCAACGCCCAGGCCCTCAACCACTCCGCCGAATCCCTCACCAACACCGCCACCAGCCAAGCCGCCGCCGCTGAGGAAACCACCGTGCAGGCCAACACCGTCGCCTCCGCCGGCGAAGAACTCTCCATTAACTCCAAAGTCATGGCCGAGTCCGCCACCCAGATCACCCAATCCACCTCCACCGTCGCCGCCGCCATGGAGGAAATGTCCTCCTCCATCCAGGAAGTCGCCCGCAACTGCGCCCAGGAATCCGAAATCGCCCGCAAGGCCGATACCCAGGCCCGCGCCACCCGCGAACTCATGGCCAAACTCGACGACTCCGCCCGCCAGATCGGCAAGGTGGTGGAGTTGATCAACCGCATCGCCGAACAGACCAACCTGCTCGCCCTGAATGCCACCATCGAGGCCGCCTCCGCCGGCGAGGCCGGGCGCGGTTTCGCCGTCGTCGCCAACGAGGTCAAAGAACTCGCCCGCCAATCCGCCTCCGCCACCGAGGACATCCGCAAGCAAGTCACCCTCATCCAGGACGGTGCCGGTTCCTCCATGCGCTCCCTCGACGAGGTCGCCAAGATCATCGAACAGGTCTCGCACATCTCCTCCTCCATCGCCGCCGCCGTCGAGGAGCAGTCCGCCACCACCTCTGAGATTGTCGGCACGATTCACAACGTCTCCACCGCCACCGGCACCTTCTCCAAGAACGTGCAGCAAACCTCCGAAGGTGCCGCCGAGGTCGCCCGCAATATCTCCGGCGTCTCCGAAGCCGCCGCCGAAGGTGCCAAGGGTGCCACCCGCATCAGCGCCTCCGCCGCCGAGCTCAACGCCCTCTCCACCACCCTCGGCCAGCTCGTCGCCAAATTCAAAGTGTAGCGCGGTGCTTCAGCCCGCGTCCGTCATCGGAGCCTCACCCCGCCCGCACCACGCAACGGGTTCCCAAGGGCGACCGCCCCCGGTCGCCCTTTCTTTCCTGTCCTTACATTAATTTAATTCATTCCACTGGATTCCGCACCCTACCCACCCCTCGCCATCACCCCCGCATGAAACTCAATCTCGGCCCAAAAATCAGTCTCGGTTTCCTTTCCATTATCGTCCTCTTCGGGGCCGTGGGTCTCTACATCGAGCAAAGCCTGCGCACCCAATCCGCCAGCGCCCGCAGCCTCTCCCAAGCCTACGTGCCGCAAATGGACGATGCCGGCGAAGCCGACGGAGCCATGAGTCGCGCCCAGCTCGCCATGCGCAGTTACGGTTACAGCGCCGATCCGCAACACCTCGTCCTCGCTCGCGAGGAACTGGCCAAAGTCCAAAACCACGTCGGCGAACTCACGAAGCTTTCCGCCGCCCACCCGGAACTCGATTTTCTCAAAGCGAAACTACCCATCCTAAAAACCGCCCTGGCCGATTACACCGCCATCGTAGCCCTCACCGAAAAAGACAACCTGGCTATCGCCCAGGCCCGCGAGGCCCTCGACACCCGGGCCACCCATTTCAACGGCCAGATTACCGCCCTCATCGCCAAACAACAAAGCCTCCTGCTCGAAGAAGTCCAAGCCTCCGCCCCCGCCGCCACCCTCACCGAACGCACCCGCAAAATCATCCTCCTCGGCGAGATCAACCACGCGGTGGACACCGCCCGCATCGCCACTTTCAAAGCGCAATCCCTGGGCAACCCCAAACTCTTCACCATCGCCTTGGATTCCTTCGCCACCATTGACAAAACTTACTCCGAAGTCCTCGCGCTAGTCCAGCAACCCGCCGACCAAGCCACCCTCGCCGAGTCCCGCCGCGATGCCCTCGCCTACCGCGACACCCTCGCCAAGCTCCGCGACGCCTCCCTCCACGTCACCGAAGCCAGCCATCGCCGCATGGAACGCGGTGCCCAGGTCAACTCCCTGAGCATGGAGATCGTGGACGACGGCATCAGCCACACCGTCAAAACCGCCGACGCCTCCGCCGACGCCTTGGCCTCCGCCCTGTCCACTCTGCACCTCGGCTTGTTTCTCAGCCTCGGTCTCGCCCTCGGCGTCGCCTGGTTCATCACCCGCGCCATCACCCGCCCCATCCACGCCTGCGTCGCCGCCGTCCAGCGCCTCGCTCAAGGCGACCTCACCGCCAGCGTAAATCTCAAACGCGACGACGAACTCGGCACGCTCGCCTCTGCCATCGATGACTGCATCGCCAACCTCCGTGCCCTCGTCGGCGACCTGAAAAAATCATCCATCGACCTGCGCACGTCCGCCCAAAACCTCTCCGCCACCGCCACCAACCAGGCCGCCGCCGCCGAGGAGACCACCGTCCAGGCCCACTCCGTCGCCTCCGCCGGCGAGGAGCTCTCCGTCAACGCCAGAACCATGGCCAGCTCCGCCGGCCAAATCACCCAATCCACCTCCACCGTCGCCGCCGCCATGGAGGAAATGTCTTCCTCTATCCAAGAGGTCGCCCGCAACTGCGCCCAGGAATCCGAGATCGCCCGCAAAGCCGACACCCAGGCCCGAGCCACCCGTGAACTCATGGCCAAACTCGACGACTCCGCCCGCCAGATCGGCAAGGTCGTGGAATTGATCAACCGCATCGCCCAGCAAACCAACCTGCTCGCCCTCAACGCCACCATCGAGGCCGCCTCCGCCGGTGAGGCCGGACGCGGTTTCGCCGTCGTCGCCAACGAGGTCAAGGAACTCGCCAACCAATCCGCCGCCGCCACCGAGGACATCCGCAAACAAGTCGCCCTGATCCAGGACGGCGCCGGCTCCTCCATGCGCTCCCTCGACGAGGTCGCCAAAATCATCGAACAGGTCGCCCACATCTCGTCGTCCATCGCCGCCGCCGTGGATCAACAATCCGCCACCACTTCCGAAATCGTCGGCACCATCCACAACGTGTCCACGGCCACCACCACCCTTTCGCAAAACGTCCAGCAAACCTCTCACGGCGCCGCCGAAGTCGCCCGCAACATCTCCGGCGTCTCCCAAGCCGCCGCCGAGGGAGCCAAGGGCGCCACCCGCATCAGCGCCTCCGCCACCGAGCTCAACGCCCTCTCCACCACCCTCGGCCAGCTCGTCGCCAAGTTCAAAGTATAGCCCCTGTCCGCACTCCCCCCGTTGGAGTCCCGCCTTCAGGCGGTCCGATATTTGAATCCAAGCAGATTCAAGCCACACGCCTTCCCCTTAAAAGCCTCCCTGCACCCAGCAGCACCACGTCACTCCTTATACCAATTACCTATCGCATTTAGACTCTAACGCAAAGGCGCAAGGGCGCAGAGAAACGCAAGAACCCCTTCATTTCCGTGTCTTTGCGCACTTAGCGGCTTGGCGACTCTGCGTTAAAATAAGTCCATTTTGTTCAGGATTTTGGTATTACAGGAAATACCCGCGCTGCTTCTCCGAAATCGGCAGCCCCACCCGCTCCATCACCTTCATGAGTTCCTCCCAGGCGGGGCGCTTAGTACGATTCGTACCACTGCGTAGCAAGTAACTCGGCTTGCACGTCACCATCAGCGCCGCGCCCGCATACTCGGTCCACTGCCCGCGCACTTCCGCCAAGGTTTTTATTTTCTCCGACTTCAGTCCCTGCGCCGCCTCTTGCCCGAGCGCCACCACCACCTCCGGCCGCACGATTTCAACTAGAGCCCGGAAAAACACCTCCCCGTAAACCAACTCCGCCGCCGATGGCGGACGATCGCCGAGCGCAGTCCCGCCCTCCGACGCCAAGGTCTGCGGTCGCCAAGGGAGCAAGGTCGTCACGAAAACCGTCTCGGGCTTCAGGCCCATCGCACCGATCATCTTGGCCAGCAACTCCCCGCTCGCCCCTGCCAACGGCGAGCCCGCCCTCGCTTCGTCTTCGCTCGGCGCATCCGCCACAAAAATAATTTTAGCCTCTAGCGAACCCAAGCCAAACACCGGCTTAACCCCCGGTGCAAACTGCGCTGCGCAACCCGCATCCGCCGCGATAAAAGCCTGCAAGGCCGCCCAACGCGTCGCCTTATTGCCTTCCGGCAGGACGACCTTCGGCGGCGCAGGCAACTCGTGCCCCCCCGACTTCGCCGCCACCAAGCCGCGCAACGGCGCAGCCGCCGCCGGAGCCACCGGAGCCACCGCCGCCAGGGCGCTCGCCGCCCGCTCCGCCCGCAAGGGATTTACCGGTGCCACCACTCCACCCGCCACCGTCGCGCGAACCGCCACAGGCACCTCTGAAGCGGCCGCCACCGCAGCCTTCTCGCCCCGCTGCGCCTTCACCATCGCCCTTAACCCGGCCAGCGTTTCGTCAGATACCGCCACCGTGCTCTCCCCGTCGGATTTTAACCGCTGGAGCTCCTCGGCAATGGCCTGTAATACCGCGCGCATAAAATCAAAGCCGGGCAGCGCTCAACCCGTGCGCCCGAGCGTGAGTTTCTCCACGTATTTACCCAGCAGATCGAACTCCAGATTCACCGGATCTCCCACCCGTTTCTCGCACAGATTCGTCGCCGCCACCGTGTGCGGAATCAACCAGACCGCGAACGCGTCGCCCTCGACCTCGGCCACCGTCAGCGAGATCCCGTCGATCGCGATGCTGCCCTTGTGAATCAGATATTTCCCCTGCCCCGCCGGAGCCTTCACCCGCAGATAACGATCCGCACCGCGCGCCTCAAAAACTTCCACAACTCCGAGCCCGTCCACGTGGCCGGTCACGAAATGCCCGCCCATCTTGCCCCCGAAGCGCAGGCTGCGCTCCAGATTCACCGCCGACCCCGCCGCGATGGACTGGATGCTGGTCAGCCGCCGCGTTTCCTCCAACAAATCGAATTCGATGCCCGTAGCATCGAATTTCACCACCGTGAGACAGCACCCATTCACCGCGATGCTATCGCCCGTCGCGATATCAGTCAGCGCCGCGCGCGCCGCGACGCGCAACTTCCACGCGTCGCCCCCGCGCTCAAAGCGCTCCACTCGTCCCGTCTCCTCGATAATGCCGGTAAACATGTCGGTTAAAACCGCCACCGTGCGCCGCGCCCTCCCCCCCCGCAAGCCTCGCGTAGTTTTCCATCGGTCCGGGAGAGGCCAAACACGCGAGGCCGCCGCTGCACGAGCGTTTACCAAACGTAGGTCGCGCCCGTGCTCCAGGTCCGGCCCGAGGAAGGCACCAAGGGCACTTCCTGAAACGCGGTATCCCACACATTTTCAACCTGGGCATTGAGCGTCAGTTCTTTTACGCGCGGCACCTGATAAAACAGGCCCACCGCGCTCAGGACATTGTCCGCCCCTTCGCGACGCAGCGCGTTGTCCGCCTGACGGCGAAACTCGTTGTCCAAACGCAGCTCAAAACCAGCGCCCAACCGGGCGACCCCGCCCACCGTCAGGCGATGCTCGGCGTAGTTCAGCGCGTAGAAGCTGCCGTTGCGAGGAGCCTGGTAATTATCCGCCTTGTGCAAATAGGTGTAGCCCGCGAGCAGATCGAAACGCGCCTGCGAATAACGCACGAAAGCCTCAAACCCGATAGTATCCAAGCCCACCGCCGTCGCCGTGCGGCTGGTACCCAGCGCACCGGTCGGATCGAAGATGTAATCGTTCAGGTTATCGTCCTGCCGGTAGAAAACCGCCGACTGGACCGTCCAGGCCGCCGCCGCCAACTCTGCACCCATTTCGAGGTTTTGCGCCGTGGCGCGCGGCAGGTTCGGATTGCCGCCAAAAAGTCCGCCCGGCGCGCTGTTCAACGCCGTGTAGCTCGGGAGCTGGGTGCTTTCGTCGTAGCTTAGATAGAGGCGGCGCAGCACCGCTTTTTCCTGACGCAGCTCGACCGAGGCGATGGGCGAAAGCTCCGAGCTATCCCGATTGCTGTCATCATACCGCGTGCCTGCGCTCAACACCAGATCGCGGGTATCGTTCAAGGCCACCGTCTGCTCCGCCGCCAAAGAACCATAAAACTGTGTGCGGCTCATGAAGAGCCCCTTGGTCAGGCTGTTGGAATCGAGGTCGTCCGAAATCAGGCCAGAGGCATACTTCACCGCCGTGCCGGACACGATGGTCTGACGCCCGTCAAACGCCGCCCCGCGCACCAGAGTTTGGTGGTAGGAATTCGCCCCCAGCAAGGGAATGGAATAGTGGTCCCGATGCCCGCGGTAATACGCGCCGCCCTGCACGAAATCGCCATCCGCCCCGAGCTCGGTGTGGTTGTTTAGCACGAATAACTTGGTTTGCAGTTCCTCGCGTTCGTAGCGCAAAGCCGTGGTCGGACGCGCGGCGTAGAGATTGGGCCAGCCGAAGTCCTTGTCCTGATAACCGGCGACGAAATCCGTCTGACTGACCGCATTGGCCACCTGCACACGTCCGCTGATCCGCTGAAAGTCAAAACCGCTGTCGCGGGCGACGCCATTCGTATCCTTCCACTTGCGGGTGCCATCGCCTTGGGCACTGGCCAGCGAGGCATCGGCCCCGACGCTGAATCCGCCGATTTTCTCCTTGGCCAGAAAACCGGTATAAATCTCCCCGCGCGCCAGATCATCCCCGCCCACGCCCACGCTCACCGCCCCGCCGGTATGGATCGGACGCCAGGCATAAACCACGCCACCAGCGGTGGAATTGAACCCGGTTGCCGCATGCTCGCCACCCACCCGAACCTCGGGCGCGCCCAGCATGTAGGGTGAAACCGGCAACTCCGCCGAATAATGCCCGGTCTGAGGGTCGTAGATCGGCAGGGCGCCGACTGTGAAACCCGTGTTCTCAAACGTGCCGCCTCGAATCGAAACATCGGCCTGCCCCTCGGCAAAACTGCGCGCCTGCACATCGACCTGCGGCTCATAGACCAGGGCCGAAATCGGCGCGGCAAAGGTGCTGACCGGTTCCTGCAAGGCCACCCGGTTGGAGAAAACCGTGTAGGTCTCCAATTGCACCGGCGCGGCCTCCGTCTGAGCCCCGACGCGTGCCGTAGCCAACGCGCCCAAAGCAACCCAAGTTACCGTTAAAATCGAAGCGGGATTTAGTTTCACGCCGCGCACCAAGCCCAGCTTGTTAATCGAAATCAATACCGAAGTTAACGAGCACCGGAATCGCGCGTCATTATGAAGTTTTCCAAGGCTTCCCGGAAACGAAAAACCCCGCCAACCAAGGCGGGGTAAGTAATTTATAAGCGACTAAAGCTAGGCTTATTCTTCGCCGTCGTTGCCGATCGCCTCGACCGGGCAGCCTTCGAGGGCCTCGGTGCAAAGCGCTATGTCCTCTTCGGTGGTCGGCTGTTTGTGGACGAAGGAATAACCGCCCTCGTCATGACGAGAGAAGAAATTCGGGGCAGTTTCGCGACACAGGTCGCAGTCGATGCACTGCTGATCGACGAAAAACTTACCGGCTACGTTTTGTTCCCACTTGTCGGATTTGTTGGCCATGTCCGCGCAAAAAGAAACCCGGACCCCGCCCTGTCAAGCGACCAGATGACGCGACTCAGCGGATTAAGCTCAAAACAACGCACCGCAGCCCTTGAGTTTACCGCTTCGTTTCATACGCTGCGCGAGTAATGCTTTCCGACCGCTCCTATATGCGCGCCGACCCCAACCGCAGCTCCGCCTCTGTGTTGGTCTGGTTATTGGGTAGCATCATAGGTGTTTTCGTCGTCCAAAACGTTTTCACCATCTGGTTCGGCTCCAATCTACCGTTGTATTGGGGCGGGCTCTCCAGCACCGGAATCCGCGCGGGCAAGATCTGGACCCTGCTCACCTACGCGCTGTTACACGGCGGCATCGGGCATCTGTTAATCAACTGTCTCGGAGTATTTTTCATCGGGCGCGAATTGCAAAACACGCTTTCTCCCGCGCGCTTCCTTCAGCTCATCCTGATCGGAACTCTGGGGGCATCCCTTTTCTGGCTGGGTTTTAATTTCCAACGTCCGGGCAACGTCATTGGCGCTTCCGGCTTGGTCATGGCCCTGCTCACCGTCTTCGCCTGCCTCTATCCGCGCCGGCAGATGACTATGCTGCTCTTCTTCGTCATTCCCGTGACCATTCAACCGGTCTGGCTGATAACGATCCTCGGCAGCATCGACCTGCTGGGCTTCCTCTTTTACGAACTCCCCAGCAATCGCAGCTTCTACGATGTCGCCCACTCGGCCCACCTCGGCGGCTTGGCGGCAGGCTGGCTTTTCTACCAATTCGCGATCGAGCGCAGTTCAGGAAACCGCCGCGCCACAATCGAGCCTCCGGCCTGGTTCCGCCGCAAACCCGCCAAAGCCACCGTGCCCTACCGCGTTAATTTGGAATCCGCCGCCAGCGCAACCACCGCCAACCGCCCCTTGGATCGCGATGCCCTGCGCGCCGAGGTAGATCGCATCCTCGACAAGATCAATCTGCACGGTTTCGCGTCCCTCACCGCCGAGGAGAAACACGTGCTCGACGACGCCCGCCATCACCTTAACCCGCGCTGAACAAGACTCGCCCTCATCCGGCTAAATTCCGCGCAATCTCCGCGTAACATTCCCCCGATCTCCCTTTCTCACTCTCATGCTGTTTCGCCGCCTCCCGTCGCTCCCGCTGCTTGTTCTCAGCCTGGTCTCCGCCCTGACCTTGCCTGCCGCCACCCCGGCGACACCAACTCCCGTCTCCCCGACCGCACCCGCCCCGGCGGCCCGCTCACTCACCCCCAGCCCCGGTCTGTCCCTGGAGCTGCGCGGTCTCGTTCGCCTGCTGGAGGAATACCACTTCAACCGCGATAAAGTCACCCCCGCCAACTACTCCGAGGTCATACCCAACACCTTCAAAGCGCTCGACGGCCAAAAACTCTTTTTGCTCGGCTCCGACCTCGCCGAAATCCAGGCCCGCAACCGGACCGACAGCCTTTACTGGAACCTCTCCACCCTCGGTAAACTCGACCCCGCCTTCGCCATCTACAACCGCTACGAACAGCGCGTGCGCGATCGTGTTACCTGGATCAACGAGCGCCTCACCCGCGACTTCGATTTCGCCACCGAAGCCACCTACCCGCTCGACCGCAGCAAACTCGATTGGCCAGCCAATCCCGCCGAGGCCGACGCCCTTTGGGAAAACCGCCTGCGCTTCGACCTCCTTCAGGAATTACTCAACAAAAAGACCATCGAGGAAGCCCGCACCAAAGTCGCCAAACGTTACGAACGCATCCTGAAAAACCTCGACGACTTCGACGCCAACGACGTCGCCGAAGTTTTCCTCACCTCCATCGCCGGTCTCTACGATCCGCACTCCACCTATTTCTCGCCCGATACCTACGACGATTTTAGCATCAACATGCGCCTCCAGCTCTTCGGCATCGGTGCCCTCCTCGGCCTCGAAGAAGACGTCTGCGTACTCAAGGAAATCATCCCCGGCGGCCCCGCCGACCTCTCACGCACCCTCAAACCCAACGACAAGATCCTCGCCGTCGCCCAAGAGAAGGGCGAATTCGTCGAGGTCGTCGGCATGAAGCTCCGCCGCATCGTGCAGATGATCCGTGGCGAAAAAGGCACCAAGGTCCGCCTCCTCGTACAGCCCGCCGACGCCGCCGACGCCGCCGTGCGCAAGGAACTCGTGCTCGTGCGCGACCTCATCAACCTCGACTCCGCCCGCGCCCACGGCGCGATTTTCCAGCTCCCCGACGGCCGGGGCGGCACCCGCCCCTACGGCGTGATCACCCTGCCCACCTTCTACGGACGCGACAGCCGCGATTCCAAAGACCAAAACTCCGCCACCGACGACATCTCCACCCTGATCACCCGGCTAAAGGAGCAAGGCATCGACGGCCTCGTCCTCGACCTCCGCCGCAACGGCGGCGGCCTGCTCACCGAGGCAGTCTCCCTCACCGGCCTCTTCATCCCTTCCGGCCCGGTGGTGCAGATCAAGAGCTCCGCCGGCGAAGTGAAAATCGACGAAGATAAAGACCCCTCCGTGGCCTACGACGGCCCCCTGGTCGTGCTAACCTCCCGCTTCAGCGCCTCCGCCTCCGAGATCGTGGCCGGCGCCCTGCAAAACTACGGCCGCGCCGTCGTCATCGGCGACACCTCCACCCACGGCAAAGGCACTGTGCAAACCGTGATCGAGATGGGCAGCATCCTGCCCCAACTCACCCGTCGCGGCCAGACCGCCGGAGCCTCCAAGGTCACCGTGCAAAAGTTTTACCTGCCCAACGGCGCATCCACCCAGCTCAAGGGAGTGATCCCCGATGTCATCATCCCCTCGGTGGACGAGTTTCTCCCCATCGGTGAACAGGATCTGCCCCACGCCCTCGCCTGGGACGAAATTTCCACCAGCTTCTTCGATGCCAAACCGCTCCCGCCCGCCAGCATGAGCCTGCTCAAAACCCGCAGCGCCGAGCGCATCGCCTCCCTGCCGGAATTCTCCCTGCTAAAAAAATCCATCGACCGCTTCAAGGAACGCCAGGAGGAGAAGACCGTCTCGCTCAACCTCGAAACCCGCCGCTCCCTCAAAACCGAGGACAAGGCTTTCCGCGACCAAGCCACCGCCGCCCGCAAAGCTCTCGAAGTCACCGAGGCCTACCCCTTCAAAGAATACTTCGTGGCCCCGCCTCCCCCGCCACGCATCAAAGCCGAAAAACCGGCCGACGAGGAAGCCGGCGAGGGCTTGGCCGAAGACGAGGAAGACAGCGACCAACGCTACGCCAAGATGGACGTCTATCTGCGCGAAAGCCTGCGCGTCCTGGCCGACCTGCGCCAAGTCACCACCCCGCCCACCGCCATCGCCCAGACGGCGAAGTGAGGCGTGTTCTGATTAACCACTAATGAACACTCATGGGCACTAATTAACCCGTTGCCTAATACCAGCACCCCCTAGGTTTTAGACTCATGAAACGATAAGTGGTGTAGAACCGGTCACCGATCGGTTCGGTTTAGACGTCGGAACCGGTCACCGACCGGTTCTGCATTGTGCCAAAGTCTAAATTCATCGGGCTTTTGGTATAATACCAATTACCTATCGCATTTAGACTTTAACGCAAAGGCGCAAGGGCGCAGAGAAACGCAAGAACCCCTTCATTTCCGTGTCTTTGCGCACTTAGCGGCTTGGCGACTCTGCGTTAAAATAAGTCTATTTTATTCAGGATTTTGGTATTATCCGGGGGAAAGCACCGAAACTAACCGCCATCTGCTTCGCCGTTGGAAAGTGACCTCGGCGATGGGGCTGGGGAGGTTTTTAGGCCGCCTTCCCTT
>CANIWJ010000092.1 GCA_947471035.1 Verrucomicrobiota bacterium | reverse complement strand
TGAGGGTGCGGAGGGCGGCGGGCTGGATCTGCGGGTCGTAGCCGGGCTCGCCCTCGATGGCCAGGGTGGTGAGGTAGTGTTCGAGGTCCCAGCCGGACCAGTTGGTTTCGACCCAGCGGGCGGGGCCGTTCATGCCGTAGGCGCGGCGGCCGGAGGTGGCACCGGCGATGGCGTGGCGCAGGACGGCGCGCTGCGGCTCGGTCATCCATGAGGCGGAGAGGTCGTAGCAGAAGGCGAGGTTGTTGCCGCCGGCGACGACGAAGTTGGAGCGCCAATAATCCTTGGGGGCGAGCTGGTGTTGTTCTTGGTCGGCGACGTAGGCGTCGATGAAGGGGTTGCGCAGCGTGTAGTAATTCGCGATGGCGGTGGCGATCTCGCGGCCGCGGGTGGCGTCGCCGTTGAGCTGGGCTTGAAAGGCGGCGGCGGCGAAGAGGTTGGGCAGATAGGCGGTGTGGACAGTTTCGGTGAGGGTCGTTTTGTAACCTTCGAACCAGTGGCGGGGCGGGGTGACGAGGGTGAGCGAGCCTACTTCCTTGGGTGGCTCGGGGGTGAGAAACTTCAGATCGGCCGTGTCGTTGGCTACGAGTTTGGCGTAGATTTTACCTTCGTCGGAGGCGGGGTTGTAGAGCGTTTGGGAGAGGAGGAAACGGGTTTCGAGCAGGGCTTTTTGGCCGGTTTTGCTGCCTTCGAGGCGGCGCTTGAATAGGGGAATGTCTTGAGGGCTGAAAAGGATGCGCGGATGGATGCCGGGCGCGGGTACGGGCGAGCCGAGCAGGGCGGGGTCGAAGCCGGTGAGGTCGTAGGCGGAGGCGGGGATTTCCGGGTAAACGGTTTCGGGGCCGTCGAAGAGTTTGATCTGTTCGGGGGTGGCGAACTCGGTCCAGTGGCGCTGGGCGCGGAGGGCGGGGATGGCCTGACGCAAGGCCTCGGGGTCGGCGAGGAATTCGGGGGTGTCAGCAACAGGAGCGGGGGTGGCTGATGAAGCCGAGACCTCTAGCGCGAAGACGGAAGAGAGGAGCCAAAACCGGAGCGGGCGGGCCATGGTGGGTTTATTGGAGGTTAAGCAACCAGGGGCTGGCGGGAAGGCCTTCGTCGGTGAAAAGCGATAGGGCGCAGAAGTTTTGATAGGCGTAGGTGACGGCGGCAGGCTGGAAGCCGGCGGGAACACCGAGGAGCAGGCGTTTGCCGTCGGGAGAGAGGGCGACGGAGGCGGGGGCCTGGGTGGTGCCGGAGGCGTCGCGCAAGCGGAGGACGGCGGAGGCGGCAGCGCGGAGTTCGAGGCGGCCGTGGAGGTCGGCGAAGCTGATCTCGATCTTGTCGGCGACGCGGGTGGCTTTGGTCGCGTAGGGGCTCTGGGCGGCGAAGCCAGTCTGGCCGTAGGTGCGTGCGAGGGCGAGACGGGCGAAGCGTTCGCCGACGGGCTGTTTGTTGATGGGGTGGACATTGCCGCGCTCGCCGTAGTCGAGGGTGACGGCGAAACCGGAGTGGGCGTCGGAAACGGCAAAGGCGCGCTGCACCTCGCGGAGGGGCGCGTAGCCCTCTTTCTCGTCGGGCCAGTTGGCGGTAGGCGAGGATAGTTGACCGATGAATACGGGCAGCTCGGGGCGACGCCAGGCGGTGCGCAGTTCGGCGACGAAGGCGGGTAGCATCTTGGCGTATTCGGCGGGTTTGCCGGCGTTGTTTTCACCCTGATACCAGAGCGCGCCGCGCGCCGTGTAGGGCGTAACGAGGGCGAGCATGGATTCGTGCAAGCCGGAGGGACGGGCCTTGGTGCGGTAGCCGTAGGGCTCGGCGGGCTGGGTGCCGAGCGCGGGGTCGGAAGGGTTGGCTTTTTGGCGGGTTTCGTAAGCCTTGCGGGCGGCTTCGTAGTCCTTCCAGGCTTGGTCGAAGGCGGCGAAGTCGGACCAGGCAGCCATCTTTTTATCGTGCTCGGCGAGTATGGCACCCATTCCGGCGGCGGCGAGGGCCTCGCGGCTCATCCAGGCCTCGATGGTGGTGCCGCCGAAGGAGCAGTTTACGATACCGACGGTGACGCCGAGTTTTTTCTGGAGTTCGGCGGCGAAGAAGTAGGCGACGGCGCCGAAGTAGGGCGCGTTGGCGCGGTCGAATTTTTTCCACGAATACGCGGGCATCGGGTCGCCGGCGTAGGGGCGAAGGGGGATCTTGAGCTGGCGGATGCCGGGGTTATCGGCGGTGGCGAGAATCCCGGCGGTGAAGTCTTTGCACTGGTTGAGCCGCCACTCCATGTTGGACTGGCCGAGGCCGAGCCAGACCTCACCGAGGGCGACGTCGGCCAGCTCGACGACCTTATCGCCGCGCAGACGGAGGGTGGTGGATGGATTGGCGGGGAGGGCGGGCAGGGTGAGGGACCAGCGCCCGTCTTTGACCACGGTGGAGGCGGATTTATCGAGGAGCTCGATGGTGACGGCCTCGCCCTCGCGGCCTGTGCCCCAGAGGGCGATGGGGTGTTCGCGCTGGAGCACAGCGCCGGAGGTGAAAACCGGGGCGAATTCGGCGGCGGGGAGCGCCGAGACGAGCCCGAGAAGGGCGCAAGTCAGCCGGACATGTTGCCGAAAAGTACGGACGAAGCACAGGGGTAGCATAAAGGGGTAAAAGCGATTGGGGTGGGGACGTTAAAAGACGCGCTTTAGCCCGTGCACAGAATCCTATTTGCAGGATTTTTCAATATGTTTTCATTTTTGCATAAACTTTCCAGAGTTATGACCGGAGTCCGGGTTTTCAGGGTTCCGATGTGCTACGTGCTGATGTCGTAGATCGCACCAAGGGTTAGCACCGGAAGCGACGTTCTGCGGTTCGGAGTGGGATTTCTTAAACGGATAAAAAGCGGCGTGGCTAATTTAGACCGCCTCGCTTTAGAAACGAGACGTGCGACCAATCAGCAAACCCCGCTGTTTTCGAAAAAAAGCGTAAGCGCTGGAGCGTTTTATGGAAACCGATGAATACGCCAAAATGCACGCGATGGAGAGCGAGTACTGGTGGTTTGTCGGGCGTCGAGCGATCATCGCATGCCTTTTGGCTGCGGTGCCGTTTCCGGCGAAACGCCACCGGAGATTATTAGATATTGGATGTGGCACCGGGGCCAATTTGCCCATGTTGCGTCTTTCCGTCGGACCGCAGGGGCAGGTGGTGGCGATGGACCAGTCGCCGCACGCGCTGCAATTCACCCATGCCCACCCCGCCGCGCCGGGCATAGAGCTCGTGCAAGGCGATGCTTTGAATCTTCCATTCCCGGATAACACCTTCCATGTGCTGACCCTGTTTGACGTGCTCGAACACCTCGGCGACGACCGCCGGGCACTCGCGGAAGTTCGGCGCGTTTTGCGCCCCGACGGCGCTTTGGTCTTTACCGTCCCGGCCTATAAAAGCCTATGGAGCACCCACGACGAGGCCCTGCATCACTTTAGGCGCTACGAATACGATGAGCTGCGCAGTCTGTTGCGTGAAAGCGGCTTCGGTGTCGAGCGGTTGTCCCATGCCATGGGCATCATGCCCCCGCTGGTATGGCTATGGCATAAAATCATCCCGCTCATACCAGAGAAAGCCATGCGCCGCCGCGAAGGCACCGTGTTGCCTCGGTTTTCGTCCGTAGCCAATCAAGTGCTGATCGAATACCTGAAACTCGAAACCCGCCTGCTGACCCACCACGACCTCCCGTTGGGCACCTCGCTCGTCGGCATCGCCGTAAAACCCGCGCCCGATCATTCGTCGGTAAGAGAATGGGTGGCGTTATAGTGACGTCGGCGGCTCTGGCGGGTGCATGCGCGCGTAGTGCGAATAGACGGCGTAGCCCGCCGCCACCGCGAGGGTAAGCCCGGCGGGGTAAAAGAGCGCGTCTGTGCCGACCAGCCGGAACACGGCCGCCCCCATGATCCCGCCGGCGGTGAAGCCGCCCAGCACCATTAGGTAGAGCCGGGCGCGCGGCCATTCCACATCCATGCCGCGCAAGGCGTGCCCGATCATTGCGCCGAGGTCGGTCACGATGCCGGTGACGTGGGTGGTGCGCAAAATTGCCCCGCTATACGTGCTGGCCATCGCGTTTTGCAGGCCGAAGGCCGCCGAGGCGAAATAACTGCCGGCCTCGTGGTGGCGGCGCATGAGCAGGGCCGCCACGCACAGGAGTACCCCTTCGATACCCAGCGCCATGCCGTAGCGCCGTCCCAGTTTTAGGGTCTGACGGCGAATGATAAACCCGCTCAAAACCGCCCCGGTAAAAAACGTCCCGATCACCAGGGCCAAATGCCCGGTGTTGGCGGTGTCGAGGGATTGCACCGCGATACCCATCTGGCTGGTGATGCCGGTGAGGTGGGTAACGCCTTGATGGCTGTAACTCAAAAAGCCGATAGCGTTGACCATGCCGGCGATGCCCGCCAGCGCCGCCCCGCCCATCCACGCCCATGATCCCAGTTTTTGCAGCATAGTGGGCGCAGCCTAGACCCGCGCCTCCGGCATGGCACGACGAGAATCTGCGCGGGTTTTGGCGAATATCCCGCCTACAAGGGGGGTGTTTTTCCGACGGCCGCTCCAAGCTTTGACAAGCCGTGCGGGGCGCGGCTTGTTGGCGGCATGTCGTCGCTCGCCGATCTTCGTAAGGATTACAGTCTCGCCGGTCTGGTCGAAAAGGACCTGGCCAAGGATCCGTTTCGCCAGTTCGAGCACTGGTTCCAAGAGGCGGAGGGGGCGAAGTTGATCGAGCCCAACGCGATGGTGCTCTCCACCGCCGATGTGACGGGGCGGCCGACCAGCCGCACGGTGTTGTTAAAGGCGTTCGACGGGCGCGGGTTTGTCTTTTTCTCCAACTACGAGAGCCGCAAGGGGCGTGAGCTGGCGGTGAACCCGCAGGCCACGTTGTTGTTCCCCTGGCTGGCGCTGGAGCGTCAGGTGATCGTGGAGGGCGTGGTGACGCGGGTGAGCCGGGAGGAGAGCGAGGCGTATTTCCACTCCCGGCCCCGGGCCAGCCAGCTCGGGGCGTGGGTCTCGCAGCAGAGCAGCGTGATCAGTGGTCGCGCGGTGCTGGAGGATTCGATGAAGGCGTTGGAGCACAAATACGCCGGGGCGGAGGTGCCCTTGCCGCCGGCCTGGGGTGGCTACCGGGTGACGCCCGAGGTGGTGGAGTTTTGGCAAGGCCGCCGCAGCCGCCTGCATGACCGGCTGCGTTATCGCCGCAAGGACAAGGCGGCGGACTGGATCGTGGAACGCTTGTCGCCGTGACGCGGGAGCCTGCGTCAACCCAGCCTCCCGCCATGCTGCTTCATCTGGTGCGCCACGCGCACGCGGTCCCGGAAACGGAAAATGCCCAGCGTCCGCTGAGTGAGCGGGGTCGGGCCGAGGTGGCCCGGCTGGCGCGGTTTTTCGCTGGAAACGGGGCGTTTCAGCCTACGCAGGTCTGGCATAGTCCGCTGTGCCGCTCGCGGGAAACGGCGGAAGAGTTGGTGCGTCGGCTGGGGCTCGATGTGGCTTTGGTGGAGACACCGGGGCTGCTGCCAGAGGACGCGGCGCAGGCCTTTGCGGAGCGCTTGCAAATCTACCCGCGCAACCGGGGCGATCTGGCGGTTGTGGGGCACGAGCCGCATCTGGGCGCGCTGGCCTCGCTGCTGGTGCGGGGCAAGGCCTCGGCGGGTCTGTTTACCTTTAAAAAAGGCGCGGTGCTGACCCTGGACGCGAGCGATGGAACCCACAAGAAAACCGGTCTCAGTCGCTGGCGCACCCGTTGGTTAATCACGCCGGAATTATTGGCGGCGGAGAAGGCATGAGTCGGAGAGCGAATTGCGCGATTAAGTTATGATGACTTTTGTTTAGCTGGTCATGACACGGCGGGGTGTGGCGGCCCCGCCCTGCACGTTGCCGCTCCCTTCTATCTTTTTTCCCATGAAAATACTTCTCACCGGTGCATCGGGTTTGGTCGGCGCAGCGTTTGCGGCGGCGGCGCAGCGGCGTGGGCATCACGTGGTGGGCGTGGTGCGCACTTCGGTGGCCACGATTCCGGGGCTGGCCGAGAAACGTACTCTGGACCTGACCGAGAACAATGCGGCGACGGGGCTGATTTTGGAGCTTTTTCCGGATGCGATCGTGAACTGCGCGGCGGTGTCGGAGCCGGCGGCGTGCGATGCGGATCCGGCGCGTGCGCAAAGCCTGAATGTGACGCTCCCGGCGACGCTGGCTAAGCTGGCCCACCACCTGAGCGCGCGGCTGGTGCATGTTTCCACCGAGCAGGTTTTTGCCGGCGATCGCGCGCCCTATGCGCCAGGCGATGCGCCTCGGCCGCTCAATCTTTACGGACGCCAAAAGTTAGAAAGCGAACGACTGGTGCATGTGGCCGCGCCGGAGTTTGCGGCCACGGTGCGTGCGCCTCTGCTCACCGGCAACAGTCTGGGCGTTGTGCGCAGCCTGCACGAGCGACTGCTGGCGGACTGGGCGGCGGGCCGCACGCCGCGCCTCTACCGCGACGAGATACGCCAGCCTTGCACGGCGGGCAACCTGGCCGAGGTGTTGCTAGAGTTGTGCGAACGACCGGAATTGAAGGGGGTGTTTCACTGGGCGGGGGCGGAGGCGCTTTCGCGGGTGGAGCTGGCCAAGCGCATCCGCGCCCACTTTAAACTTTCGGCGGAGGCGGCCCCGATCGAGGAGGCCAACCGGGCCGACGATCCGGGCGTGACGGCGCGGCGCGCGGCCGATCTGCGGATGGAGTTAAAACCGTTGGCCGGACGGTTGAAAACCTCGCTGGAAACCTTCGACGCGCAGCTCGATCAACTGGTGCTGCCGCCAGCGGTGCGGGCCTGGTATTTCGCGAGCTGAAGCACGGGCTACAACTCCACGTCGCGGCAGCGGGCTTCGAGCTGGCGGGCGATGAGGTCCTGGGTGGTCTCGTCAAGCACGGGGGCGGCGGTGCGGCTGGCGATGGCGGAGGGAAGTTCCTTGGGGTTTAGCACGGTTACGGGGCCGTTGCTTTTGCGGATAATCATCCAGCCGGGGAAAACCAAGAGCGGTGTCACGGGCACGGGGCGGCCCAGCTGGCGTTGGAGGTAGGTGGCGAGCCACTTGGATTGGCGGAGGGCTTGGTCGAGGCCGTAGTCTTCCTCGCCCCAGGGATAGGCCAGGGCGCGGCCGTCGTAGATGATTTCGTGGGCCATGAAGCCGACGCGGGCGCGGCCTTTGCGGCGGGTTTTGGTTTCGATGGCGAAGACGCCGGCCGGACCGATGACGACGTGGTCGAGGTTGAAAGGAGGGGTGGTGGAACCGGCGGGCGGGTCGCCGGCGGGCACGTCGTGAAACACGCGGTGTCCGGTGGCTTTGAGCGGTTCGAGGTGCTCGGCGACGATGCGTTCGCCGAAGAGGCCGAGGCGGGTGTTGCGGCGACGGTCGATCACGGCGACTACGCGACGGGCTTGCAGCACCATGAGAACGGAGAGGGCGATCACGCCGACGCCGACGGCGACAAGTCCCCAGATGTTTTTAAGCCAGAGAAACAGCTGTAGGCCGGCTCCCAGGGCGAGGATGGGGATGAGCAGTCCGAGCAAGGCTGAATCGAGGATCTTTTCGTCCAATTCCCGGATTTTGCGTTGCAGGGATTCGCCGGGCCCACGGAGCAGGCGGGTGTTTTCCGGGAAAGGGGTGCGGTCTTGGCGCGAGCGGTTTCGGAGCCAGATGATCAGGCTTATTATGCCGATAAAAAGTGCCACGTAGCCAAAAACCAGCAGGTAGGGCGTCATGTTGTCAGTGGATGGATGGTGGCGGCGTTTGGCTTAAGGCCGGTGGCCGGGCATAGGCGGGCTGGTAAAGCCGTGGGCGCGCGTGGCTTCGCGGCGGGCTTGGCGGACGATAAAGAAGTAGAGCAGGGCACCGAGCCAGGAGGTGAAGATAAGGATGAGAATCCAGATGAGTTTCTCGTTGCTACCGGGTTTTTCGGGGGCTTGGGCGCAGTCCACCAGCATCCAGATCCAGAAGGCGAGGGAGGCGAGACTGAGAAGGACGAGCATGCCGATAAGGGCGAAGAATCCGAGGCCCATGCCGACGGCGACGGCGTCGGGCGAGATTTGGGCGAGAAGGGAATACATGGGAAGCAGGGTGGACGCAAAACGTGGGAACGCGGGGCGGCGTCTGCGAGACTGGAATCACGGTTGCCAACGCGCGGGAGAACGCGCCAAGGTGACGAACTTTCGCCTCGGTCGGAGGCTCCTTTTCATCCCCTCATGGTGTCACGTCTTCGGTTCCTCCTCGCGCTGCTGGCTTTGGCCGGGCTGGGGCGTGCGCAGACGGAGCGGGCCTTGTTTGCTCCGGTGCCTCTGGCTCCTACGCCGGTGGCGGAGGCCGGGTTGGTGGTGAGCGAGGAGTCGGCGCGGCGAGCGCTGGCGCTGGGGTTTGCCGCGTCGGCGGCGGCGCAGGCGGAGCGGCTGGTGGCGGAGTCGTCCGAAGGGAGCGCGCGGCGGGATGCGAGCGCGCTGGTGCTGGCGGCGGCGCGGCTGGAGCTGGGTGACGCGGCGGGGGCCGGGCTGGCCTTGGCGCAACATAGCGCAGAGCGTCCGATGAGTTATCGTTTGCGGGCGGGTTTGGCGGCGGCGCGGCTGGGGCAGGTGGCGGCGGCGCAGGCTGAGTTGGCGGCGTTGCGGCCCGAAGGGCTGCCGGCGGAGGAGCGGGCGTGGTTACCTTTTTTACAGGGCATGGTGGCGGAACTGGCGCGTGATCAGACGCGGGCGGGCGCGTCTTATGAACAGGCGCTGGCGGTGGCTACCTCGGACTGGCAACGGGCGCGGCTGCGTCTGGTGCGGGAGCGCTTGCGTCTGGCCCAGGGCGAGGCGACGGAGAATCAGGCCAACGCCTTGCGTGATCAGGCGGAGCGGTATGCGGGGCGCGGGGTGGGCACGGACTACGCGATCCAGTATGCGGTGGCCTTGAGTTTGCTCGGGCGAAAGGCGCAGGGGATTTCCTATCTGCAAACCCATGTGGGCACGATCACGGCGGTGGGGGCCCCGACGGCGCGGGATGATGCGCGGCTGATGCTTGGGCTGCTGGCCGGGCCGGGGTCGGGCACGGGCCGGGTGGCGCTGGAGCAGTTGCTCACCGGCGGGACGGATGCGGGCAAACAACGCATGGCGCTGGGTTTGCTGGCCGAGGGCGCGCAGACGGCGGAGGCGCGGGAGCAGTTGCGCAGGTTGGCGGCGCGCTTACTGGCAGCGACGCCGGCGCATGCGTTGAGCGAAGAGTTGTTGCTGGTGCGGGCGGAGCTGGCGCTGGCGGACCGGGCTTACGGCGAGGCGGAGGCGGGGGCTCGGGAGTTGTTGACCAGGTTTCCGGCTTCGCCGCTGCGGGCGCGGGCCTTTGCGCAACTGGCGGCGACGGCGTGGGAGCTGCGCCGGTATCGCACGGCGGCGGACTATGCCGGGCAGGCGGCTGGGGCGACGGATGATGCGCGGGCGGCGGCGAGTTTGCGACTACTGGCGGCGGAGGCCTCGTATCGGGCGGCGGAGTCGTCGAAGCAGCCGGAGGATTACAGGACGGCGGGGGAAAGTTATGCGCTGGTCTCGGCCGAGCCGCCGTCGGACGTGGCTCCGGCGACGATCTTGTTTCAATGGGTGATGAGCGAGCTGGGTGCGGGGCGGGTGACCGAGGCGGCGGCCTTGATCGACGGGTTCGCGGCGGACCCACGTTTCGATGCGACGACGCGCTGGCAGGCGGAGTGGAATCTGGCGCGTGGCTTGCAGGCGGCGGGGCAGAGTGAAGCAGCGTGGGCGCGGGTGACGAAGCTGCTGGCGGAGGCCGGGGCGGTGGAGCGGCCGGCCGGGCTGCGTGCGCGGCTGGCCTGGCTGGAGGCGCGGCTGGCGCAGGATGCGGGACGCTCGGAGGAGGCTTTGCGGCTGGCCCAGGGCATGCCGGCGGTGATGGCCGGGCTGGCTTCGCGGTTGAGTGAGGCGGAGGCGAGTCTGTCGCGCGAGGTCGGCGGTCTGGGACGATTGGTGGAGGCGGAGGCTTTGTTCACGCTGGGCCGCAGCGATGAGGCGGTGGCGGTGCTGAAGGCCTTGCGTGCGGCGGAAATGAATACGGAGGCGGCGATGCAATCGTATTTGGTTGAGGCGGATTATCAGGCGGCGGCGGGGCGGCTGGTGGAGGCGCAGGGATTGCTTACCGGGTTTGCCGACCAGCACCGGGAGCACGACTATGCGCCGTATGCGATTTTCCAGGCGGCATTGAACGCGGAGCGCCGGGGCGAGGATGCGTTTTACAAGGAGGCCTATGTGTTGCTGGAAGGCGTGGTGAAGCACCCGAAGGCGGGCGAGCTGGTGTTTGCGGCGCGGCTCAAGCAGGGCGATCTGTTGCGGCGGCTGGGGGATTTCGCCTCCGCGCAGCAAATCTACGAAGTATTGGTTAATCAATACGCGCAGCATCCGGACGTGCTGACGGCGCAGCTGGCGCTGGCAGATTGCCACCGGGCGCAGGCGAAGCAGGACGCGTCGCATTTCGAGAGCGCGATCACGATTCTGGAGCGGTTGCGGGATCTGGTGAATGCCCCGTTGGATTTACGGGCGGAGGCAGGGTTCAAGTTGGGCGATATGCTGGCGGGGCGGGAGTCGCGCGACCCGGCGGTGCCGGTGGCGGCGGCGCTGGCGGTGTGGGCGCCGATCAAGGAAGCTTTGGTCACGGATGAGGAGGGGGTGGCGAAGCTCGGCGCGCGCGGACGTTATTGGACGGGTCGGCTGCTGGTGCGTATGGCGGCGGTGCTGGAGCAGGCGGGGCGCACGGAAGAGGCTGGCGAGGTGTATCGGCTGATTCTGGCCCGGGGCTTGCCGGGGGCGACGGTGGCGGCGGCGCGGCTGGCTCCGGTGGGGGCGGGCGCGGAGTAAACGAAAATTTTTATAAGCGAAAATCCATGGAAACCAGTAATCCAAGTCTGCTCGTGAGCGGTGGCCCGATCATGTGGGTGCTGCTTTTACTCGGCGCGCTCGCGCTGGTGTTGTTTATCGAGCGCATGCTCTACCTCCATCGCGGGCAGATCCGCTCGACGGAGTTTCTCGACGGGGTGAAAAACATCCTCGCGCAGCGGCGCATGGTGGAGGCGGTGACGGTGTGTGAAGAGGCGCCGGGACCGGTGGCGGCGGTGGTGAAGGCGGCCTTGTTGCACGCGGCGGACGATGAGGTGCGGATGCGTTATGCGGTGCAGGATGCCGCGGTCGTGGAGCTGCCTGCGCTGGAGCGGCGTCTGGGCGCGCTGGCGGCGATCGCGCATATCGCGCCGTTGGTGGGGCTGTTGGGAACGGTGCTGGGTATGGCGACGACGTTTCGGGCGTTCATGGCGGGCGGGCAGTATGCGACGGCGCAGGCGCTTTCGGCGGGCATGTGGCAGGCTTTGATCACGGCGGGAACGGCGCTGGCTCTGGCCATACCGGCGCATTTGGCGCATCATCTTTTACACGGGCGGGTGCGGGCGATCGTTCGCGATGTGGAATGGGCGGGGAACGAGATTATGCGTTACCTGTTGATCGATTATAGAGACGCAGGGAATCGGGAGGGTGCGGCACCGGCTCGGCCTGGACTGAAGCCGACCGGAGGAGCGGCGAAATGATCACGCGTCCGCTGGATCTGGCGGCGCGGCTGCGCACGGCTCCGCGTGGACTGGACGCCTTGTTCTACGTGAACGTGGGGGCGTTGGCGGTGTTCTTCTTGGTGTTTGGCTCACGGTTCGTGCTGGCCCCAGGTTTGGCGGTGGATTTTGTGCTGCCCCAAGTCGGAGCGGCGGCGATCTCGGCGCGGACCACAGATTTGGTGATCGCGGTGCCGGCGAGCAATCTGGCTGTGGTGGAGGGGGCGGTATTGGACTTTAAGTCATTAGGAGTGTGGCTGCGTGCGCATAATGGCGGGCCGGGGTCGGGGCGGCGTTTGCTGGTGCAGGCCTCGGCGTCGCTGCCAACCCGCGATCTGGCGGCACTTTATGCGCTGGCGGCGGATGCCGGACTGGCCGGGGTGTTGATCGCAACGGATCGAACCGTCGCGCAGTAAATCTCCTGTACTAGATAGAAGATGAAATCCGTTGGTGCAAAACGTGTGGTGGGCGCTTTGGGCGCAGGGGGCATGGTCGGCGCGATGGCGGCGCTGGCCATGGCCGCCTCATGGGTGCGCGTGCCGACGGTAACTACAGTGGGAAGTGACGCGCAAACGCAGCCAGGGTTGATGATTATGCGGGCAGATCGTTTGCCGGTGGTGGGCGGGGTGAGGGAGCAGATCTGGCTTTTGGACCCGGGACCGCTGTTTATGCCTGATGGAGCGAGTATCGGGCAGGGCGGTGTAAAGGGCTTGCAATCGAGGTCTGGCGGGCAGGCGGAGAAGACGTACCCGGCGGCTCTGAATTTCCCGGATGATCAACCAACCGGTGGATTGCTGCGTCCGCGTACTATTCGAAACCCGGCGGAGGCGGCGGCTAATTTGGCCGAGCCGCGTTGGTTCGATGGCATGTCCCGTTCACAAACGGTGGATGGGGCGGCAGGCGGAGCGCTCAAGCGGGCAGCGCGGTTTGAGCTTTTCCAGTTGGGGCAACCGGGCGCGGTGGCGGCCTACGATTTGCAGGCGGATGAAATTTTAAACGCGGTTTCGTGGAAGCCGCTTGAATTGAGCCTGACTATACTAGATAGCAACGTCCTCACTCGACCAGTGGTGGTCACCAGTTCGGGCAACGAGCGGGTGGATGACCGGGTCCGGGCGCTTGCGGGACGCGAACTTTTATTAAAAACAAGGTTGCGTCCAGGAATCTACCGATTGGAAGTAGGTCCCTAGCAGGGAGTTCAGAAAAAGTGTGTGAATATAAAAAATAGCAGTTGACGGAGGGTGGGGGGCATTAGACGCTCCGCGCCCTTTTCGTTTTTTGATCCTTTCCGGTACGCCCAGATAGCTCAGTTGGTAGAGCACGCCCTTGGTAAGGGCGAGGTCGCCAGTTCGAATCTGGTTCTGGGCTCCAGATCAAAATCGGATTTTCCTAATCCACCCACACACAAACGTCTCCAACTCACATGGCTAAAGGCACATTCGAGCGCAAAAAACCCCACGTTAACGTCGGCACTATCGGCCACGTTGACCACGGCAAGACCACC
>CANIWJ010000091.1 GCA_947471035.1 Verrucomicrobiota bacterium | reverse complement strand
ATTGGTAAGACTCAAGAACCTGCCAGATAAGCTTAACACTGTGGTTGATAAGTTCCTCATAGGAAAAGATGGCGAACGGTTCAAAGCAGATATGGAAACGGAGGTCAGGATTGCTATAAATTACCATTTCAGCAGGTAGCAGATAACTTTCATCTGCCAAACGAACACTGATAGGCTCTCCCTTAGATTCCCAAGCATATCCGGCAAGCGTCAGCCAAAGGGCGATTTCAGGGCTAACCTTATGACCAATCGCCACGCAGCATGCATGGCCGGGCAGTGCGAGGATTTTAGTCGCCTTGCGGAGCAATAAAACCTGAAGCAGCGCGCAGCTTGCTACATGTTCAGCGCAAAGTTGATCGGAAGCGGGCGAACTGCGAGTTGTATGAAACATGGTATTTAGTTTTAAGTGTTAAGCGCTGAACATAGAAAAAGCGGTTGATGACGTTGCGGGTTCTCAGGCGGAAAAATACGACCATAGCGCTGCCTTGAGTTTGAAGCACGGTAACAGCGGGCAAAGGACGACCCTGCTTTAGCGTGAACCTTTCGCGTGCGGTCGTCCCAGGAAACGAGACGAGTCGTGCCAAAGGCATCGGTTTTCGTCTGGCTTGAGGGATGCATTGAGATGGCTAGCCCCCGTTGCTAGTGCGGTAAGAAGGCTCTTCGGCTCGAAGAGCAAAGCTTCGCCGGCCTCCTTGTGATACGATGGGGCTCCATCGTTTGGTAGCATGGCGAAGGCGTCGGCTAGCTTTGGGGAAAGCGCCGCAATAAGCGCGCTGAAGGTGTCGAGGTTCTCGTAAAGGCTCATGTCGATTGTATGAGCTTTTGGGCACGTTCGGCAAAAAAGACTTTGAAAAATCTTTGCCGACTTCCTCTACGGTGCCGGATGTTTTCTTTGGCATGTTTCAGATGAAACAAGCTCGTCTGTTGATCACCGCCGCATGGCCCAATATGAGACGCGGCGCTATCGGCTAGGCCCAGGCAGTTCTCCAGAGCCATCGGGGCGGTCGCGGCGTTTCTCCCAAATCGCAGCACACGCGCTGCGCAGTTGGGTGAATTGAATGCGAAGTGGGACTTTACTGCCAGGGTCGGCTATAACGACGCCGCCCGAGGGATCAAAACTGTGGATTCTCCCCAGGATCTGTTTCAACCCCCCGAGGAGTTCTTCGTCGGTTGGGTTCGGGGTTTTCACGTAAATGGTAATGCGCTCCGCCCATTTAGCGAGATCGGCCGGAGTGGCTTCCCGTGGACAAGAGCCGGTCGGGCTTTCGGCACCACCATCTTTATCCTTTCGAGGAACCTTGTCAGTGGATGGACTGAGTTTCTGGGGTTTTGCGCGCGGTTTCTCCTTATCCATCGGCGCCTTTTCTAGCTGCCGCTGCTTTAACCGCTTATAAGCGGCAGCAATTCCACGAAGAAGAAGATCCAAGCTATAGTTCTTTTTTGGGGTCCTATCTGAGAACTTGACGGCGACGTTCCCTTTTATGACGCGACCGGCACGCCACCCGAGCACGTGCATGGCTTTAAGAATATCAACAATTGATCGAACCGAACCGCCATTCCGCAAAAGTTCTTGAGAAATCTGTTCATGCATAGACTTCCGCCCCAGTGCAGCGTCGCGATCATTACGAATCTCGATCATTAGTTTCAGAGGCGGTTCACCTAATCGCGCCCTCTCATGATTGAACTCGCGCTCCAGCCGGTCGCACACGGCAACCATCACCCGGCGGGGCGTGGCATTGTTCGGGAAGGTGGATCGTAGTGCTTTCCCGAAAACGGTTCGATTGATTATCAGAAAATGGCCGTCACTCTTTCCATGCATGCCGGCGAGGCCGTAAACTCCACCGAATTGAATCATCAGCGACAGGAATATTGTCTGCATCTCTCTGGGGAAAAGGCACGCTTTGCTGCCGGTATTATCTTTCGCGTGCGCAGTAACCTCTATCGCCGCGAACTTCTTCGGAGCGCCTCGCTTACTTCTCCGCGATTGAAAAGCCCCTCCCCCTTTTCCGACCCACAAAAAATCGCGACGGCCCTTCGCACCGACCCACGCGACCGCCGCCGGTTTCCCGGCGGCGGCGTGAGAGCCGTTATCGTCTAGGATGTAGCCAACCCGGCGAGACAGCAAACCACGTGGAACACCTTGAATCTCAGTTCGCACAAGGCTAGAACTTAGGTGGTGAACTCAGGCGCAAAGCCCAGCCGGACCAAAACGGTCGCAAGCTCCTTACGCGCCTCCAAATTGCCCTTCAGAATCCCGAGCTTTTCCGCTTTGTGCTTCTGCGCTTCACCAACCTCTGCCGACATTGTCTTTTCAAGGGAGGCGATTTCAGCCGAAAGTTTAGTCATCTCCTCGTTGTTTTTGAGCGCGAACGCCTGCATCGTCACAAGAGTTTGGTGATTGTAAAAAGTCTCACCCGCCAACTTGTCAGCGGCTATTAACAATTCGATGGTGGCCACATATCCTTCCCGGAGTTTCTGAACCATGTCCGCTGGCGGATTCTCTTTTGATTCCAAACAGCGGATACAATTCTGCGCAATTTGGAGAACTTTGGTGACGCTTTCCAAAGCGATTCCGGTTTCAGGCCCATTCTGAGGACAGATCTGAACCGGGCGCACATCCATACCGGCGGCAATCGCCATCAACTGCTCAAACACAATGGTCGGAGACTGCTTGGTCATGATCGCCAGCTTCTGGACACGCAGACGAAAACCATCCGAGGGCTTAAAGCTGACGCTTTTGAGCGGAAGACGCATTACACCTGCCATGTCGTCTTTGGCAGGATTCGCCGAAAGAGCGGTGATGGCCTGAAGGAGTTCACTGACATTCTGATTAACTACGGATTTTTTCATGATCGTTTTTCTACTTACGGTTGTCAGCCACCCCCCGACGTATGCCGGGAAACTGAGCGCTGACTTAATCCGGGTGTGGTGTTTGGGAAGCGCCTGACAAGTGGGGCCGGCTAGATTTTTTTAAAATCTTTCCCAGACCGCTGCTGGACGCGTTTACCTTATGTAAAGCCCTCAGCCAGTTTAATATATAAAGCGTCTGAGAGCTTATCGATCCGTTTAACACGGTGGATTTTCATCATGGGGGAAGATTTTTAAGTGCCGATTCGTCCACCCAAAACTACTCGGAGGACGGGTCACCGCCGACCGGCCGGCGGAAACTTGGAAAGAGTAACATCCAAGTCCGCCACATCCACGCGAAGCTGCTCCGCCAAAGCATCGTCGATGGCTCGCTTGTGAGCTATGAGCGCACTCATCAGACTGAAGCCGTCGCGTCTCTTGGAAGCCATTTTCAAGGAGTGAAATGTAGACCGTATGGCTTCAATTTCGTCGGGCTGTTTGACGGCCTTAGTGCTTTCAGATTTGGATTTTAGGAGTTTTAATGCCCTGTTAATAGTAGAAGACGATCCCGCCGCGAACAGGCGGATCGCACAGTCCCGCTGAGTTATGTGATGTTTGTCCTTGGTGGAGGATTCCAGCCGAGCCAAAAGCTCCGGCGAAGCTTCCAGAGCTGCTGCGATCGAGGCCACCAAGCTTTTACCCTTCAGGTCTTGGCCGCGGTTTACATTCAAACGCACCCGAAGAATTCGAGCCTCAACCTCGGTGCAAGGAATCGAAATAACCTTAACTGCATGCGCTTCAAATTTGCGGGCATAAGCCACGTAAGCTTCACCGTCGATGATCTCTTGTGCGGCGCCACTTTCAACTGGGCGCGCGACGACAGTGGGAAACGGGCGCCCAGGTGTTAGGGTAAACTTACCGCGCGGCACCACCCCGGGCGATGATATGAGCTTCGAAATAGGTGTAGGTTTCGCATCTATCTTTAGTGTCGGATCGAGAAGGTCTGAACCTGTGGCGATTGCCGTGAAAAGGTGAAGCGGATCGACCTGCCACGTGCCGCTTGGGTCTTTTACAAACCAAGGTGCATCATGGTTTTTAAGCTTTCCGATTGCGGTGGAAAGAGAAGGGTTTAGCGCAACTATGCGCGCACTGAAGTCACCAATATTTACCGTGTAGAGCATGTCGAGTGTATGTTTTTTTTGGGTAAATCGGCAATGAAAAACTTTCGCGGAACGTGCCGGATACCCTTTAACCTGCGGGTTAGCTTGAAGCCGGCAGACTCCAGCGCCTGGGGCGATTGTGATGCCGGCCATGCAGAATGCGCAGCACCTCAGGATTCGTGATAGCCTGGGGCTTGCATGCGCGAACAATTTTCAGCGTGTCCTTCGCCTCAACCACCTTCTTTTTCACAAGTAAGGCGGCCACTTTAAGAATCGCAGACTCGTAGGCTTTGAGCACCACCCAGACCATTCGCATATGGTGACTTACGGCTAGCGGAACGGAGAGACAGTAAGTCGATTTTGTGCGTAGACTGACCCTGCACCGCAAACGGCTGAAATTTCTCAGAAGATACTCAGCCTGGTCAAAATCCTGACCTTGGCAGAAGAGCCAACAAATCGGCTTGCCCTGCGCCTCCCATGCGAAACCCGCAAGTTGAATCCAAAGAAGAGCCTCTTCGGAAATCGGCAGGCCGGTTCCCTCTGAGTATCCACCCTCTGGGCTAATCCAGGTTCTGGTTGCGTCGCCCAAAAGTAAGACACGCATCACAGCGTGGCTGGCCTCATGCTCGGCGAGAAGTTGAGTTGAAATGACGGGGGTGGCGGAGGTGCTCATGACCTCTTGTTTGAAAAGAGTAGAACCAAATTCAAATGACACCTGACGACGTTTCTTCGACGAAAGGCACGCGCCCTACACATTCATTTTCGCCCCAAGTCCCGGACCGATCCAAAGCGAAATAGTCGATAGCCTTTGCGGTTTTTATGCCACGACCTGATTCGATCTTAGCTCGGTTTTGACTGCGCTATTTCAAGTAACTAGCAGTTATGCCATGAACGCGTGTTTCAACTGAAACACGCGTCCTCATGATTTTTTTCCAATTATCCTTGCTGCGCGAAATCGGGACGAAGAACAGCAGCAGTGACCGGAATTACTTTCGGTTCGCTTTTGGTAGGATGGAATAAAACTCCTCCGCCTCGGCGGCGGACATGCGCTTATAGTAGTGTCGTCTGATGATCGTTTCACTATTTCCAAATTCTACCGCAGCGAGCGCGAAGCTGCCATGCTTCGCCACGTGCGCTGAGATCGCCGTGTGCCGGAGTCCGTCCGGCGGGACTTCAAAGCGCTGTCGCAGGGCCGAAATTTCTTTTGGCTCGCCGGGGCATAGCGACTCCGGGGTGGGAGGGTAGGCGGCGATCCAAGTCTTTAGGTTGTCCGGGAAGGTGACCGAGCGAGCGTCGGTGGTCTTGGTGATCTCCTTAGAAAGATGGAGAACGCCCTCAACGTAATACCGATCCCAGCCATCGCGCTCTACGCACCGCGCCAGTTCCGCCATTTCGCCGCTGCGAACATCTGGGCGGACGCCGGCGAACAAACAGATTGCGAGGTAAGTGACCCACGTCGGCTTCTCAACTTCAGCGGCAGCCATCAATTCACGCGCGCTTTGGATGGAAAGGCGTTCGGGGCCCGCGCCCCCGAGCGAGCGTTTGTTGTATTTCACGACCTCGTCGGCCGGGTTCTGTGGCAGCCACTGACGAGGCTTTTCCATGCACCACGCGAAGATCGCGCTCAGGTCGTTCCTGTAGTTGTTCCAAGTTTTCTTCGCCACCGCCTTCCCCTCTCGGCCACAACCGTTGATCCAGTCCACGATGTCTTCGCTGGTGATGTCGACGAGGAGCTTGGCGGCTCCGACGTGAGCAAGGAAGGATTGGCCGCGGATGCGGTAGGTGTCGGCCTGAGCGACCGAGATGTGCCCCTGCTTGGCCGCCTCAAACTTCTCCAAGGCGTCCTTGAACGTGATCGTGCTCTTGGTGGTCTTTTGGACGGGGGTGCCGCCACGGAGCGCCGCGCGCACGCAGTCGAGCAAGGTCAACCCCGAGCCCTTGAGGATCTGCATCGCGGCCTCGGCCTCGCGCAGCTCAACGATGGTGAGCGCCGTGATCTTTGGCCGGGACGCCGCCGCTCCGTGGATCCGCTCCATCTCCCACATCTGCTGTTGGGCTTCGGCGTCCTCCAGCGTCAGGAAATGTTTTTTTCGCTGTTTGCCACCGATACTGACCGTCACGCGATAGCTCACCGTTCCGGAAACATTCCGGACGGGAACCATGGATGAGGGGCGGGAGCGGAGCGGCACCGATAGGGTGTGGGCACTCTCGCTGGCCGGACTACTGGAATTTTCGGGAAATTCAGGCCCGAGACCGGGCGGGTTGGGTATCTGAGTTTCTGGTTTCGCGTTGGGTGCGACGCCCTGCTTGAGGGGGAATTTCCCTGAAGTGACCTCGGAGGGCAGTGAATAGATAAAGTATTCACCGCTCTGGACACGAGAAGAGGGAGAGGGGCCATTTCTGGCTCCATCTCCCTCTAGGCTGGCTACTTGCGTAGCAGTGGAAATTGGCGTCCCCACGGGGATTCGAACCCCGGTTACATCCGTGAAAGGGACGTGTCCTGACCGGGCTAGACGATGGGGACGGCTAACGCGAGGGTGCAGCAAGCCAAACTAGGTTCCCCTCTAGCAAGGGAAAAATTCGGGACGCATTCATTTTTCGTCCCTCTCAGGCCAAGATGCCTTGGCAAACGGGCATCGGACGGGCACCGCGTACAATTGGTCATGAGTGGATGCGATACCGGTCGGTTGTGTTGAAGACAGGGCTGAACTCTTGCGCGCGCCATGCGGGGCATTGACCGGCGGGGAGGGGGCGGGTAACCGCATTTGCTTTCGTATGTCATTATCCACCACAGGGGCGAATAAACCCGCTAATTCCACGCGTCGTATTCTGTTCGCCAGTCTGGCGGGCACGGCGATCGAGTTTTTCGATTTTTATATTTACGCTACGGCGGCGGTGCTGGTTTTCCCCAAGTTGTTTTTTCCCGCCGGGGATCCGGCGGTGGCGACGCTGCAATCTTTGGCCACGTTCGCGCTGGCGTTTTTTGCCCGGCCGGTGGGATCGGCGGTATTCGGGCACTATGGAGACCGGATCGGGCGCAAGGCGACGCTGGTGGCTGCTTTGTTGACCATGGGCGTTTCGACGGTGGCGATCGGGCTCTTGCCGACCTATGCGCAGGTCGGTTTGTGGGCGCCGGTTTTGCTGGCCTTGTGTCGTTTCGGGCAGGGTTTCGGTCTGGGCGGGGAGTGGGGCGGGGCGGTGTTGCTGGCCACGGAGAACGCGCCGCCCGGGAAACGCGCCTGGTTCGGGATGTTTCCGCAGTTGGGGGCTCCGGTGGGGTTTCTGGCCTCGGGCGGGATTTTTCTGGTGCTGTCGCGCTTATTGACGGAGCAGCAGTTTTTGAGCTTCGGGTGGCGGCTGCCGTTTATTGCGAGCAGTCTGCTGGTCTTGGTGGGTTTGTATGTGCGGCTTAACATCACCGAGACACCGGCATTTAAGGCGACCTTGGAGAAACAGGAGCGGGAGGCGGTGCCGCTGCTGACGGTGTTGCGAACGCACTGGCGGGTGTTGGTGCTGGGGACGGCGAGCGCGTTGGCGACGTTTCTGATTTTTTATCTGCTGACGGTGTTTTGCCTGAGCTGGGGGACGAGCAAGCTGGGTTATGGGCGGGAGAAATTCCTGCTGATCCAGATGATCGGTGTGCTCTTTTTCGCGGCCACGATACCGCTTTCGGCCGTCTTGGCGGATCGGTATGGGCGGCGCATCACGATGTTGGTGGTGAGTGTCACGATGTTGGTTTACGGGCTGGTTTTTGGGCCGATGTTCGAGGCCGGGGTGGCGGGGGTGGTGGCGACGCAGATCATCGGTTTCGCGTTAATGGGTATGACCTACGGGCCTTTGGGCACGGTGCTGGCGGAATTGTTTCCCACGGCGGTGCGCTACACCGGGGCTTCTCTGGCGTTTAATCTGGCGGGGATTTTTGGCGCTTCGCTTGCGCCTTCAATCGCGACTTGGCTGGCGACGAATCACGGACTGGGTGCGGTGGGTTACTATTTGAGCGCCGCGACCGTGTTGAGCCTGGTCGCGCTGTGGCTGGGCAAGGAGACGCGGGATAACGCGTAGGCAACGGGCGGCGTTCTGATGTTTCGCAAGTTGGACGAAGCAAATTGGCATGAAAAAGCCCGGCTCCGTGAGGAGACCGGGCTGGAGAGGTCAAGCGGGCCGGGCCTTACTTGGCGGCGGGAGCGGCTTCGGGAGCGGGGGCTGCCTCGGGGGCTTTGATTTCGAGCAACTCGACATCGAACAGCAGGGTGGCGTTGGGTGGGATGGTGCCACCTGCGCCGGCCGGGCCGTAGCCGAGCTTGGAGGGGATGTAGAGTTTGATCTTACCGCCAGCGGCGATGAGTTGGAGGCCTTCGGTCCAGCCGGGGATCACGCCGCCGAGGGGGAACTCAACGGGTTCGCCACGCTGCACCGAGCTATCGAAAACGGTTCCATCGAGGAGGCGTCCGGTGTAGTGGACTTTGACGACGTTTTCTGGCGTGGGCTTGGCGCCGGTGCCGGGCGCGGTGATCTCGTAGTAGAGGCCGGTCGGGGTGGAGAGGATCTTGGGGTTCTTCTTCAGCTCGGTGAAGTAAGCGGCGGAATCGGCGTCGGCTTTTTCGGCCATTTTAGCCTGGGCAATCTGTTGGCGGTCACCCAGCACTCGCTGGATTTCGGGGCCGAACTGGTCGGGGTTGAACTTACCCTTCACGCCACTGAAGGCGGCGTCGAGACCCTTGAGGGCGGCGGCTTTTTCGCCTTCGGTGATGCCGAAATCGGCGATGCCGATGCGCTGGCCGACGAGGTAGCCGAAGGCTTCGAAGACCTGCTCATCGGTGAACGCGGCGGGAGCCGGGGCGGTCACGGGAGGAGTGGTGGCGGTCGCCTGGGCGAAGGCGGCGGCGGTGGAGAGGACGCCGGCGGCGGCGAGGGCGGAAGCCTGCATTAGGCGGACGAGGTTCATGCGGTAGGGTTGGGTGATTTGGTTGCCGCGAACAGGGCTGATGTTCAGCCAAGGCGGATAAACGGTGACATTGCCCGGCTAACTTTGTTGCTGGCAAACCGATACTCGTGCGAAAAACTTTTTCCTGAGCCGCTGGCTTTACTTGCGGAGTTTAGGCGGCGGGTCGGCTTTCCACGTCCAGCCCTTGGCGACGGTATCGGCGTAGAGCAGGGGCCAATTACGGTCGAGCTGGGTCTGGCCGTTGATATTCCACATGCACCAACCCAGCCCGAGCCTCTCGCAGGTCTGGTTCACATAGAGATCGTCGTCGAATTGGGCGGAGCGGCCGGCGTCGGTGATGCCGAGAGTTTCGCTGGAGACGGAGGAGGGGAAATTGTTTTCCGAGGGCCAACCGGGATAACGGGCGTGGAGATTGCGCAGGTTGGCCGCGCGGTGGGCGACGGTGCCGAAGTCGCGGTCGTTGTTGTAAAGATGGTAGGCGACGGAGGTTTTGGTCCAATCGACGGTGCCGGGCAGGGCGGCGAAGGCGGCGGCAAGATTACCCAGGCCGGTGCCGGTGGCGTAGTCGTTGATGCCGGGCGGGGTGAGAATGAGGATGTGAGTATCGGGGGCTAGTTTGCGGATGATGTTGAACGTGTGTTTGAGGGCTTGAAGTCGGGGTGAGGCGCGTGGGTCGTCGTCGGCGCGGGCGGTGAGGCTGCCGTTGTTGCCCAGGCCTTCGAGCGGTTCGTTGGCCGCTTCGTAGAGCACGTGGGTTCGGCGGGCAAAGTAGGGCGCTACGTGGGTCCAGAGCGCGTCGGCGTAGGCGGCGTTGTAGTGGGGGATTTTATTGTGGGAATTTATGATCGCGTAGAGGCCGTGGGCGGAGGCGTGGTTCACGGCGCGTTCGAGGCGGGCGAGTTGGGTGGCGCGGTAACGAGGGTCGTTCCAATCCGTGGGGGTGAAGGTGGTGGAGGGCGGGTAGGCATCGACCTCCCAGGTATCGAAGAGGATGAGGCGAACGCCGTTCAGGCCCTTGGCTCGGAGGGAGGCGTAGTAGCTGGCGGGTTCCTCGTAGTCGGGTTTGGACCAGATCCAGGCGGTGCCGGCGCGCAGGGGAGTGCGGGCGTCGGTGCGCAGGACCTTGAGCGCGGGACCGCCGGGATTGTAGGCGTCGGGGATGCTGGCGACCGTGATGCGGGCGCGGTCGGTGGGCAAAGAGGCTGACCGCGCGGGCAAAGCCGGAAGTTCGGCCGCGCTTAGGACTGCGACCAAAACCCAGGCGAACCGGCACCGCAGCCACGAAGCGAGTGCGGTGCCGGGGCGGTGCATCACGAAGGCGGCGGCCTTAGCGGGGCGGGAACTCGAAGTCGGCTTTCTTCTTGTCCTTGGAGAGGACGAGGTAGGCGCTGAAGGCGCGGCCGGCTTTGGACATGAAGCCGTCGATCAAGTTGGATTTACCCTCGGCGAGCAGGAGCTGGATTTCTTCCAGTGGCAGTTTCTTGCCGCAGACTTCGAGCTTGGTGGTGAAGACGGCGCGAGGCGCGTCGTCCGCGCCGGGCTTGGCCACGATGAAGGAGTCGTCGGTTTGGTAGAGGATGCCGTCTTTGTGCGAAGCGCTGGGGCCGATTTTTTTGGCGGCGGAGAGATCGAGCGGGGCCTTGGCCTTGCGGGCGACGGGTTTGCCGTCTTTGCCGGTCTTGGCCTCGCGGGGAGGGAACTCGAAGTTCGCTTTGCCGTCCTTGCGCACGAGGTAGGCCTTGAATGGGCGGTTAAACTTGCTGGTGAAGTTCTCGATCAGCGGAGTGCGGCCGGTGGTGATGCAGGTGATCAGGTCGTCGCGGGTAAGCTCGCGTTTACAGAGGATGCGGGAGAGCGAGAAGGTCTGCTCCCAAGAGTCGCCCTTGCGTTCGCGGAGGATGTACTTGGTGGGGGCTTCGCAGAGCTCGGCGCCGGATTTGGGGTCGGTCCAGAAAGGGACGAGGTCGGCGACGTCGGTCTTGTCGCCGAAATCCATCGCGACTTTTTTGCGACCGGGAAGTTCAGCTTTTTCGTCGTCCACGATGCGGAGCTTGGCCGGGAAACGGTTGCCGGTGCGCGGGGAAACGAAGCCGTCGAGCGGGCCGACCTCGCCGGTGGTGACGAGTTGGCGGACTTCCTCTTCCTCGATTTTGCGACCGGTCATGACCTTGTAGATCATGAGGGTGCCGTCCTGGGTCTTGTAGCCGCGCAGGGTCTCGAACATCGGTTTGCCGTCGGTGGGCGAGACGATGTCGGTGGTGCGGGAATTGGACTCGTCTTCCTCGAAGCCTTTGACGCGTTCCACGATGCCGACGGTCTGGGCGATGACTTCCTTCATGAAGTCGTCGCGTTTGACCCGGCCCTGCTCCATCTGGCGGAGCTTGAATTCCCACTCGCCGGTCATGGCGGGGGAGGTGAGAGCGTCGGCCTTTACGGCGTGGAGAAACTGGAGCAGCGACTCGGCCTTGGGGGAGGGCACGAGGTCGCGTTGCTGGCGCTCCATGTATTTCTGGTTGATGAGGCCGTCGATGGTGTCGGCGCGGGTGGCGGGGGTGCCGAGACCGCGTTCCTTCATGGCCTCGGCCATGTCCTCGTCTTCGACGAGTTTGCCCGCACCTTCCATGGCGGAGAGCAGGGTGGCTTCGGTGTAGCGTGGCGGCGGCTTGGTGCTTTCGGCGTGGAGGAGGGCCTCGACGGTTTTGGCCTTGGCGGCGTCGGTGGGGGAGAGCGCGGGCAGGGCTTTGGTGGGCGCGTCTTTTTTGCCCTCGGGGGCGGTCTCGTCTTCGAGCGCGGCGGATTTGCCGTAAACGGCCAGCCAGCCGGCGTCGGTGAGGACTTTGCCCTCGGTTTTAAACTCGTGCTGCCCGGCGATGGTTGAGATGCGGGTGGTTACGTCGAAGTGTGCCTCGGGGTAGAAAGCGGCGACGAAACGGCGCGCGATCATGTCGTAAACCTTGGCCTCCATCTCATCGAGCGACTTGGGCTCGGCGGTGGTGGGGATGATGGCAAAGTGGTCCGAGATCTGGGCGTTGTTGAAAATCTTCTTGTTGCCGGGGCGTATCCAGGCGGATTGGACGACCTTGGCGGCGTGCGGGGCGAGGTCGCCGGAGAGCGCCTGCATGGTCTCGCGCACGGTGGCGGCGTAGTCCTCGGGCAGGGCGCGGGCGTCGGTACGGGGATAGGTGATGAGCTTGTGGCGCTCGTAGAGGGCCTGGGCGATCTGGAGGGTGCGGCGGGCGGAGAGGCCGAAGCGGCCGTTGGCCTCGCGTTGCAGGGTGGTCAGATCGTAGAGGCGCGGGGAAGCCTGGGTGGTGGGCTTTTTCTCCTCACGGACGGCGGCGGCGGGCTGGCCCTGGCAGGCGGCGAGCACGGCGCGGGCGGTTTTCTCGTCCCAGACGCGGTCGGCGCGGTCGTGTTCGTTGGCGGTGTCGCGTTTGAAGGCGGCTTTTTGGTAAACGCCTTCGTAGGTGCCCTGGGCGACCTGGAACTGGGCGGTGAGCCGCCAGAAGGCGCGGGGTTTAAAATTACGGATTTCGAGCTCGCGGGCGTAAACGATGGCGAGAGTGGGGGTCTGTACGCGGCCGACGGAGGCGACATTGCCGGCGCGGGAGCCGAACATGCGTTTGGTGAGGGCGCGGGTGCCGTTGATGCCGATCAGCCAATCGCTTTCGGAGCGGCAGCGGGCGGCGTCGGCCAGACCGGAGAGATCGGAACCGTCACGCAGTTTTTCGAAGGCTTTTTTGATGCCGTCGGCGGTCATGCTCTGCATCCAGGCGCGTTTCACGGGCAGCTTGGATTTGGCGAGCTGGTAGAGGTAAACGAAGATGAGTTCTCCCTCTCGTCCGGCGTCGCAGGCGTTGATGACCTGATCCACGTCTTTGCGCGCGAGGAGTTTTTTGAGCAGGGAAAACTTCTCTTTGGAGTCTTCGATGGGCTTGAGGCCGAATTTCTCCGGGATGATGGGCAGCGTCTCGAGGCGCCAGAAGCCGTATTTCTTTTTGTCGATGTCCTCGGGCATCTCCAATTCGACCACGTGGCCGACGGCGGAGGAGATGACCCACTGGTCGTTTTCGTACCAGTCGCCAGTCTTGGGGACTTTTCCGAGGGCACGGGCAAGGTCAGCCGCGACGGACGGCTTTTCGGCGATGACGAGAGACTTCATGGGTTGCGAGCGCGTAGGGAGCGAGGGCGGCAAGCGCAAGCGCGACT
>CANIWJ010000090.1 GCA_947471035.1 Verrucomicrobiota bacterium | reverse complement strand
CGGCGTCGAACTGGCCGAGGCGGAAACGCAGGGAGAGGAGGCGGCGCAGGGCGAGGTCGAGGTCGGCCTCGGTGCAGAGGCCGCGGGCGAGGGCCTCGGGCAGGGCGGCGTAGGTGGCGCCGGAGCAGAGGTCGTTGCCCGCTTTCAGGGAGACGGCGGCGGACTCGGCGGCGTCGCGGGTGAATTTGTGGTGGGCGTGGACATCGTGCACGCAGTCCACGTCGCCGACGACGGCGCCGGAGAAGCCCCAGCGGGTGCGGAGGATGTCGGTCAGGAGGCGGGCGTTGGCCGGGCCGGGCACGCCGTCGATGGCGTTGTAAACCGACATGAGGGACTGGGCGCCGCCCTCCATGATGCCGGCTTCGAAGGCGGGCAGATAGGTTTCCCAAAGGTCGCGGGGCGTGGGGCGGGCGTCGAAGACGTGGCGGTCGGCCTCGGGGCCGCTGTGCACCGCGTAGTGTTTCACGGTGGCGACGGTTTTGAGGTAGTGGGGATGGTCGCCTTGGAGGCCGCGGCAGAAGGAGACGCCGAAGCGGGCGGTCAGGAAAGGACACTCGCCGTAGGTCTCCTGGCCGCGGCCCCAGCGCGGGTCGCGGAAGATGTTAATGTTGGGCGACCAGAGGGTGAGGCCTTCGTAGATCTGGGTGGCTCCGCCGGAGGCGCGCACGGTGGCGCGGTATTTGGCGCGGGTCTCGGTGGAAATGACCTCGGCGATGCGGCCGTGGAGGGCGGGATTCCAGGTGGCGGCGAGGGCGATGGCCTGGGGGAAAACGGTGGCAATGCCGTTGCGGGCGACGCCGTGCAGGGCCTCGTTCCACCACTGGTAGGCGGGGATGCCGAGACGGGGCACGCCCTGGGTGTCCATGCCGAGCTGGTCCACCTTTTCGGCCAGCGTGAGGCGCGCGAGAAGGTCGTCCACGCGAGTGGCCAAGGGGAGGTCGGGATTGCGGAAGGCGGACATGGTTCGGAAAGCTGGTAGAGCTGGTAGGGCTAGTAAGCTAGTAAGGCTGATAGGCGGAGGCTTGAGGTCCGGGGAGCGCCTGCGTCTCGCAGGCTGGCTTCGGCGTCCCGCCGAAGCCTCGGGCGAACGGAGCATTGGGCGGGACGCCCAATGCAGCACCCGGGACGGGTGCGCTCCCCGGACCGCCGAACGGCGGAACGCGGCGACCAACGTTGAGGGTGTTAAACAAGGGAAGGCTCATGGGCTTAATCCAGCGCGAGGGGGGCGGCGGTGCCTCGGGTGAAGGCTACGCGGGTGCGGCCGTCGGGGCCGGGGATGAAACGGATCACGTCGGTGCCGGCGGGGGTCTTGAGGGTGAGCTCGGTGCGGGCCTCGTTCCAGGTGGTCTCGGGCGCGGGCTCGCCGGCGCGATGCGGGTAGAGGAGGATCTTAAAGTCGGGGGCGACGGAGCGGCTGGGAACGACGAGGCGTTTATCGAGGCCGAAGGAGCGCGAGCCGGAGAGCGATCCGTTTTTCGCCTCAGGAGCGAGGGTGTCCTTGCGCTCGAAGGTATCGAGGCGGAGGGAGGGGCGGGAGGTGTAGGCGCGGGCGAGGGCGGGGTCGTTTTGGTCGAGAACGCGGACGAGGAGCTGGCGGTCGCCTTTGGCGGGACGGGGCAGGCCGTCGGGGCCGCGTTTCACGGTGGCGTCGCAGAGCACGAGTTCGTTGCCCGCGATGGAGGCGATCTCGGTGTCGGGGCCGGTCTGCATGAGCCATTCGTAGAGGCGCTCCTGGGTGTCTTTCTGGATGTCGTCCACGATGAGGGCGTAGGGCTGGGCACCGCGGGCGAAGAGCACGGTGCGGAAGGCGCGCTCAACCGGGTTGTGCGGATAACGCACGGGCCAGCCGTCCTCGTCCCACATGCGCGGGCCGCCGGCGATTTCGGAGAAACCCTGCCAGTGGGCGACGACGCTGGGGCGGGGATCGCGTTCGCCGGTCAAGCCGGCGTGCTCGGCCTGGAATTTACGAGCTTCGGCGCGGTAGCTTTCCCAGCGAGCGTAGTTGAAGCGGTCGAAGGTGTCGGGGTTTTCGGCGACGATCTGTTTGGGCCAGAACCAGGCGTAGGCATCCTTGGCGTCGCAGGCGGCGATGACGGCGTCGGGGGTTTCAACTACACCGAGCCATCGGCCGGGGCCGGGCCAGTAACCCTGGCCGAGGCCGTCGATGAGCACGTTGTTGTGGTGGCGGGTCTCGACCGAGCGGAAGTTGTCCTTGGCCCAGGTGCGGCCGAGGGCGGCGAAGGTGAACATGCCGCGGTCGGCGTGTTCGTGGCTGGCCCCGACGGAATCGACGCGGCACTCGAACTGGAAGTAGGCGCTGTCGGTGGACCAGTCGTTGCGGGTAATCAGCGAGCCGCGCACCGGATCGACCAAAGTAACGGGCAGGCCGAGGGCGGCGGGGGCATCGCGGGTGGCGGCGTCGGCGGGCTTAAGTTTGCCGAAGGCGGGGTCGGCCTCGGCCCAGAGCAGGGCCTCGATGATGTGGGTTTTTTCGGTGAGGAGCTTGTCGCCCATGCTCAAGGCGAGGCTGCGCCAGACGGAGGCGATCTTGGGGTCGGCGGGGAAAAAGTGCCGCCACATCGAGAGCGAGCCGAGCGAGGGACCGCCGTCGCCGCCGTCGCCGTGGCTGGTCCAGAGGGTGCGGGCGGGCTCGTTGGCGTGCAGATACCAGTCCACCATGGCGCGGAAATGCGGGTGGGTGAGGAGGGGCTCGCCGCGACGGGAGGCGGCGACGATGAAGGGGTTGGCCCAGACCAGGCCGAACTGGGTGTAGCCGACGGCCTCGGTGGAAACGCCGGAGGGCGAAATGCCGTAAGTGAGGTAATCGCGGGCGATCTCCACCCCGAGGCGGTACACGCGCGGATCATAGCCCTGCTCGCCTTCTATGGCGAGGGCGAGCAGGGGTTGCTGGAGGCCGACCGCGCACCAGTTCCAATTGCGGAAGTGGTGGGGCAGGCGCGCGCCCATCCAGAGCTTGCCGGCGGTGGCGCGGGCGATGACGCCGCGCACGGTGGCGCGCTGGGCGTCGGTCATAAAGTTGTAGGCGAAATCGTAACCGTAGCCGAGAAGCTGCCCGCCGACGCCGTCGCGCAGACCGAGATCGAGGGTGCCGGGGGTGCTCGGAGGTGCTTTGGCGCGCCAGGAGTCGTCGGCTAAAGGCACCGATTGCATCCGCTCGAGGCCGGGGGCGAGAAGGGCCGAGTAGGTGGCGATGGCGGCGGCGGCTTTGGTGCCCTTGGCGGCGTCCTCGGTCAGCAAGGCGTCAAAGGACTCCAGCACGATGGCGTAGAGCCAGGGCTGGTAGTGGCCGACGGCGGACGGCAGGCCCTTGTGCTCGGCGAGGAGTGCATTGACGGCGGCAGTGTCGCCAGCGGCGAGCGCGGCGTAGAGGGCTGAGCCCCAGTTCTTGGGGTTGCGCAAGGCGTCCTCGGTGCGAGCGCGGAGATTTACCAGCAAGGCGCGGCCGATATTGGTTTCCTTAATACGGCGGCGCAGCTCAGGCAGCTCCTCCGGGCTGGTCAGCAAGCGCGGATGTACTCCGGGGGCGGGCGTGGTGCCGAGGCGGGCGGACATTAAGCCGTCGAGGCGCGGGACGAGGTTGCCCGTAAGCGCCCCGGCAGGACTGGGGGGAAAGGGATAGGCACCGTTCAAAATGGCATCGGCGGACAGTTCCTCGACAAGCGAGGCCCGTGCCACGCTGGGAGCGAGCAAACCCAAGGAGGCGACTAGGGCGCTGCGCAGCCAAGTAGAGATCGAGGGCGATGGCATGGTCGGGGTAAGTGCGGTGAGACGAATCGGAAGCTCAGGGTTGTTTGCCGATCAGGATATGATCGATAAGCCCGATAAAGGGCCGGTCGGTGCCGCCAAAGCCGAGCATGACCGGAACAGACGGGGACATACCTTCCCACGTGCCCTCCAAACCGGTATCCACTCCGGTGCCGTTGACGAAGAGCCGAGCCGAGTTGGCGTCGATCAAGACCCGTATCCGGTTCCACTTGCCTGGCACGATGGGCAGCGTGGCGCTGCCACTGCCGCTCGCCATGGGTTCTCCGGTGTCCAGATTACGACGCCAGATATTCAGCGAGACCTGCTTTTTGGACAAACGGTAGCGCAATTCGCAGAAGCCAAAGAGATAAAAAAACGTCTGGTACTCAGCGCCGCCATCGAGCGGTTTGACATCGAACTCAACCATGTAACCCGGCTGCACGGTCGCACGACTCAGGAAGGTGGGGCTCCCGCTCTGGTTACCATCGAACTCGATACCCTCGCCCGGGAGAACCTTCATGTTGGGCAAGGTCGTCATCGTATTTCCGCCCACGACATCGGTGATGGTGGTGACGCCCGCCTTTTGGACAAACTTGGCCGAGCTCCAGTAACTGAGCGCACCCTTGGGCCGGGTGGCGGGTTCGGGGAAAGGCTTGTCGGAAGCGGGCACGGGAGCAGAAACCACGGGGGGACGCGATGCGGCTTTGGGGGTGGGAGCGGGAGCGGCGAACACAAGCTGAGCCGACAAAAGACAAACCAAGGTGGTGAAAAGGCGAAACGAAGAGGCGGATAAGGTCATGGGACTATTGGGGTGAAAAAAGGAGGGCCGACGGGCTTTAGGAAAAACGCAGGTAATCGAAGTCGGAGTGACCGGCGGAGCCGTTGGCAAAGAGGCCGACCTTGGCCCCCATCCAGCCGCCCTCGCGGGCGACGAAAACGCGGGGCAGTTCGGCAAAAATGCCCTTGGGTCCGGCGTAGGCAAACGTGCATACGCCATCGGCCGCGACCCGCACCCGCAGGTGCAGCAGGCCATCCATCACCGGCCAATCCAGCACCGCCTCGGCGTCCAGCCGGTAAACGAGTCTCCGTCCCTCGGCCGTGGTCTGCACCGCAAGCGAGGCGGAGGCACCGCCGCCGACCACGACCAGTCCGGCCAGCACCGCCGGAGCGGCAGGCCCACCGAAAGGCAGGTCGATCAGCGTATCCACCTGGAAAGTGCGGGCGGGGAACTTTTGCGTGAGCAGATGCGGCGTCAGCTCCAGGCGCCCGGGATGGCCGGGGCGCGCCAAGAGCCGCAACCAGCCCGGACGGGCGGCGAGATCGGCCCAGCCCGCCTCGTGATTGGCCTGCCATTGCCACTGCAAACCGAGGGCCGAAGAGTCGAATTCATCGCTCGTGGCCGGAGCCAGAAACGGGCCTCCGACCTTGAGCAACGGGTTCGCGGCGGAAGGCATGGGCTCCCCCACCCCGTTGTCATCGTAATCGCGCCCGACCCGAGGCCATTCGTCGCCGCTCGGCCAGATCACGGGTTGCAGATGCGTGATGCGTCCGAAGGGGCCGGTATCCTGAAAATGCATAAACCACCACTCGCCCTCCGGAGTGTCGATGTAGGCCCCTTGGTGCGGGCCGTTGATCGAGGTGAGACCGCGCTCCAGCACGATTTTCTCCTCGTAGGGGCCGGTGATGCAACGCGAGCGAAAGGCCACTTGCCAGCCGGTCGGCACGCCACCGCCGGGAGCCATCACATAGTACCAGCCGTCGCGTTTGTGGAGCTTGGGGCCTTCCAGATAAGGGTGGTGGGGGGCGTAAACAATCTCCGAGCCCTCCCCAAGCAGACGCCGACCGTCGGGGGACATCGGCCGCACGTGCAAGCGGTCGCGTTTGCCGGAACGGGAGTTGGCAAACGCATGGAACAGGTAGGCCTGACCGTCGTCGTCCCAAAACGGACACGGATCGATCCAGCCCTTGGCCGCCTGCAAAAGCCAGGGCTCGTCCCACACGCCGAGCGGATCGACCGCCGTGGTCACGTAGATACCCTCGTCCGGCATGGGGAAAAAAATCCAAAACTTGCCCGCGTGATGCCGAATCGCCGGAGCCCAGACCCCGCAGCCGGGCCGCACCGCCGCGTAGCTCGGGTGCGGCACCTGCCGGAGGGCGTGATTGACCAGTTCCCAGTTGACCAAATCCCGCGAACGCAAAATCGGCAGACCCGGCGTGGCGGTGAAACTCGACGCCGTCATCCAATACTCTTCGCCCACCCGAATCACATCGGGGTCCGAGTAATCGGCGTGAAGCACCGGATTACAGTAGGTTCCATCGCCTTGGTCGGCGAACCACGGATGAGCAGGGAAAGCAGGGGCGGACATGGGAAAGGGGGTAAACTGGTAAACGGCTAAAGCCGGACTGAGAGCATCGGCGCGGAGGGGTAGAACTTGAATGTGAACCCTTTAACGAACTAAGGACTTTATACCTAAATGACGCAAAAAATGCAAAAAGGGACGCAACATGAGGCGGTAGAAAGCAGAGGGGAAGACTGGCACACTAAGAGGTAAGGGGGCTGATAAAAACAGAACCGACCCCAGAACCGTGCTGATATTCCCGCAAAATTCAAGGGGTTACTTGGTAAAATTTTCGCAATATACCGAAATTAACGGAAAGTTTTCCAAGCGTGGGGTTACCCGCTTAAGGAAGCGTTTACCTTCGCCGACCTTCCGTAAACGGCGTCCAGCCCGCGCCTACTTATTCCCATTCGCGGTCAAGATGAGCAGAAAGTCGGACTTGGCCGGGGACGGCCAACGCTACACAAAGCATCAGATGTTAGTAAGCTATGTATTATATGCAGGGTTGGCCGTCCTCGGCCAATTCAGCTCAACTTGAAAGCGAACTAGAATTAGCCTGCAGCGTGTGCAGCAAGACGGCGGCGGCGACGGAGACGTTGAGCGACTCCACCTTGCCGGTGCCGGCCAGGGTCACGAGCGAGCTGCAGGCCTTGACCACTTCGGGGGCGAGCCCCTGTTCCTCGTTGCCCATCACCAGTGCAACCGGTTTGGCCAAGGCAGAACGAGGCACGGGCGCGCCACCACGGGTGGCCGCGCCGATCACGTCGTAACCGGACGCCTTCAACGCACCCAAAAACGCGGGCAAGGCCGGCACGCGCCAGACCGTGATGTGGTCCATGCCGCCCTCGGCCACCCGGAAGGCCGCCTCGCCGGGTAACGCAGCCGACGGATGCGCGGGGATGATGAGGTGCGACACGCCGAAATACGCCGCCGAACGCGCGATGGCTCCGAGATTGTGGGCGTTGCCGATACGATCCAGCACGACCAGCGGCTCGCGTTTGGCCGCCCAGCCCGCGATCTCACGCGGCGACGGCGCGGCCAGCGGCGGCGCGTGCACCACGCAGGCCACGCCACCGTGGTGCATCGTGCCGGCGATTTTCTCCAACTCGGCGGGCGGAACGCAGCGATACACCTTCTTGGCGGCGGCGAGGGCCTTGCACATCGCGCCGAGCTTGCGACTGGTCGGCTCGTCGAAAAAAAGCCGCTTGATCGACGCCGGATCACGGGCGAAGCGGGCTTGCACGGCGGGCAAGCCGCACAGGGTGATTTCGTTGGAAAGGCTCATGAAAATCTGAGGGCGGACGCGGGGTCGGAGGAAGCCGCGGTGGCGGAGTCGGGATTTATTCCGCGATCTCGCCGACCAGGGTAAACTCCTCGCGATCGTGGAAAAGATGCCGCACCCGCGTGCCGGGCGCGCGACGGCTAAACACCGAATCCGCCGCGCGCACCTCGCGCAGCAAGGCCAGCGGATCGACCCGGCCGAATTTCAAAATCACCACGAAACGCCGGCACCACCGCTGCTCCAGCCACGGCGCGACGAGGTTGCGCAGCACATGGTGCGGATCGTCCACCAAGTCGCAAAACAGCCAGTCCGCCCGCTCCCCCGGACCGGGCCGGTAGCCATAGGCGTCGGCCCGGCGGTGCTCGATCAGCGGGTGGTCGAGCGCGCCGCCCTTCAGTGGACCGTTGTCGAGCGCCAGCACGCGCGCGCCGCGCTTGGCGGCGGAATAACTCCAACCGCCGGGCGCGGCCCCGAGATCGACCACGAGCTCGCCCGACGCCGGTTCGCGGCCGAGCACGGTGTAAGCCTCCTCGACCTTCAGATAGCTGCGCGAGGGGGCCTGATCATCGTCCGCCATGCGCCGCTGCCCGCCCGAGATCAATTCGCGGGAAACGAGGGCTTTTTTAAAATCTACAAAATGCACGAACAACCCCCGCGAAGTGCCCAGGCCGCGCGGATAGTCGGGAACGGCCAGCCGGGCGACCCGCCCGAGGCGTTTTTTCAAAATCTCGGCGAAGGCCGTCGCCACCGCATCGGCCCGCCGCCCCAGCCCGTCGAGCCCCGCCGCCGTGGTAAACAAGCACGGCCACGCCGCCTCGAAACGCTCGTCCTTGGCGCTGGCCAGAAAGTATTCGAGCAGGCGCGCGGCAAGGGCGTTGACCGTCTCGCCCGTCAGCTCGACCGGTGCCAGATGAATCGCGTAGGCGAAACACAGATCGGGCGCGGCGAGCGCGCTGCCGGGTGCGCTCGCCACCCAGCCGCCACCCTGCGCGGCAACGGCGACGCCGGCGGCGCGAAGCTCGCCCGCCAGCATGTCCTCAAACCCCGGTTGACCACGAAAAAGCATTATAAGGGAGCCGGATCAGGCCGCGCCTTGCGAAGGACGCAAGACTCGCCAGAGGGCCTTGAACGGCCACGCGACCAAGGTGATCACTCCGCCCACCACCGCCGACACCGCCAGCATCGGCCAGCGAGCCGCGCGCAAACCCGGCCCCAGCACCCGCTGCAAAGCCGGGCGGCGGGAGTAGGAAACCGTGGCCGCCGTGATTAACAGGATGCCGATGAATTTCTGAAAGGCATTGATGTGGATCGGGTGCCCGAAGCGCGGCGCGAGAATCTCCACCACCAGAATACCGCCCACGTAGCCGATGAGCAGGAACGCGGTGTGTTCGAGAATCGGATACTTTTCCAAAAGCTTCAGGCAGGCCCCGGCGACAAAACGCAGCGCCAGAATGCCGATAAACACCCCCAGACACACCACCCAGAGCTTCGGGCTCATGGCCACGGCGGCGACCACGTTGTCCACGCTCAGACTCAAATCCATCAACTCGATGGCGGCGACCGTGGCCCAGAAACCCTTGCCTGCCAGATGCGCCGCGCCGACTTCGTCCTTCACCTCGTCCTCGGCCTCTTGGGTGAAATGCGCGCACATTAAATAGAGCAGGTAGGCTGCGCCGATGATTTTGAGCCACGGGTTGTTGATGATAAAAGAAGCTCCCGCCATGGCCAGACCGCGAAAACCGTAGGCACCGATGATGCCCCAGCGTAGCGCCTTGCGCTTCTGATGCTCGGGCAGGTGATTCGCCATGGCGGCGATGGCCAGCGCGTTGTCCACGCTCAGCAGGCCCTCGATCAGGATGAGGGAGATGATGATGGGAATCGCCTCCAGCCATTCGGCCCCGGAGGGAAACGCAAACGCGAGCGGAAGGAGCAGTTGGCAGCTTGGCATAGGAAAAACGCGAGTGGGTGCGAACCCCGCCCCGCTGGCAACCCCGCAACCAACCCGTCGAGACCGCAGCCCCGCGCCGCACCACCAAGCACCCACCCATCACGCACCCACCCATCACGCCGCCAATCCCGCGCCGCCCCACCATGCCGCCCGCGCCCCCAGCCTCAAGTAACCTATTAGGTTACTTTGTCGGTTTGGGTGTCCCGGGGTTGAAAACTCGGGGGTTGGGGTTTGGCGCTTTGGGATTTGGCGCTTTGGCGCTTTAGACTTTGGACCTTTGGCAGCCCTGCGCCCCGCGCCCCGCGCCAAGCCGCCCGAGCCCCCGGCATCAAGTAACCTATTAGGTTACTTGATGCCGGGGGCGACCAGCCTCACACGGTCACGCCGTCACGAGTTTACGCGGTTACGCGGTCCAGGCGCGGAGTTTGTCGGCTCGCACCACGAAGACGCAGTTGCTGCCGTCTTCGGTTTCCAGCCAGGCCGGGTCGAGCGCGGCGAACTCGCGGTTCACCGCCTTGCGCAGGCCGCCGATCTCCACCGCCACCACGCCGTGGGGCGCGAGGCGTTCCCGCGCCTGCCGCAGCAGTTTGCGCACGATCACCAGTCCGTCCGGCCCGCCGTCGTGGGCCAGGCGCGGCTCGGCCGCGAACTCCGGATCCTGGTTGTCCACATGAGCGCTCGGTTCGTAGGGCGGATTGCTGATGATCAGATCGTAGGCTTCGGAGGGTTTGGCCGACGGCGGCAGAGCGTCGAAGACGTCGCTGTTATGCAGGGTCACGCGCTTGCCGGGTTTGAGCGCCTTCACGTTGATCGCCGCCACCGCGAGCGCGTCGGGCGAGAGATCCAGCCCGTCCACCTTCGCGCCGGGAAACTGCTCGGCCAGCAAAATGGCCAGACAACCCGAGCCCGTGCACACGTCGGCCGCACGCTTCACCTTCAGTCCCTCGGGCAACAAATCGGCGAGCCGCGGGATTAGTTCCACGAAGTAGCTGCGCGGGATGATCACCCGTTCATCGACATAAAACCGCAAGCCGCCAAGCCAAGCCTCGCGCGTGAGGTAGGCCGCCGGGGTGCGTTTGACCGCGCGGGCCTGCAACACCTGTCGCAACGCGATGCGCTGGCTGGGTGTGAGCGGCTGGTCCAGCACCTCGGGGCCGCTTTCCAGCGACCAATCGAGGGTGCGCAAAAACAGATACAGCGCCTCGTCGTGCGCGTTGTCGCTGATCTGGCCAAGCGCAAGCCGCGCCTGCCCGTAAACCTCCTCGGCGAACTCCAGCCAAGCCTCAAGCGTGGCCAGCTGCGAGGTCGGAGGCAGGGCTGAAAACCCAGCCGCGCGTGCGCGCGAAGCCGCCGCCGGTTTGCGCGCCGCCTTCATGGCCGCGAAGCCTCCTGGGCCAGCACCGCCCGCAGGTGCTCGGCGCAGTAGCAGTTCCCGTCGGCGCGGTAGCGGAAATCCTCCTCGGGAAACGCGTCGCTATCCTTGCCGCAGGCCACGCAGCGGTGCTGAGGACCGGCCGCGTCGGCTTCCTTGCGGATGATCTCGCGCTTCTTGCGCGACTCCGCCTGCCGCCGCCCCGTGCGCAGGTCGCTCAGGATGCGCGCGCCAAAAAAGAGCAGGAAATTCCCCACCGAGGCCAGCACCAGCAACTTCCCGCCCAAGCCGCCCGTAAAAAAGCTGATCGCGTATAAAATCCAGGTGAGCAGCGCCAGCCAGCGCACCTGCACCGGAATAATCAGGAATACGTAGAACACGTAAGTCGGGTTCAGGTAGGCGAAGGCGAGAAACACCGAGCCGCCGATAAACGCGTTGTTCACCACCATGGTCGGAGCAAGGAAGGCCGCGCCTAGAGTCAGCGCCCAGCCGCAGAGCAAAAACAAATTCAGCCGCAACACGCCCAGCTCCTCCTCCAAGGTGGAGCCAAGGAAATACACCATATAGAGCGCGAAAGCGATCAGCGCCCAGTGCGCGTCGGGCGGCACCAGCACGAAACTGAAGATGCGCCACCACTCGCCCTGCGTGACCATGGCGCCCGCCAGCACGAGTCGCGAGCGGTCCACCAGCTGGATGAGCTCAGCGAGATAAAAAAAGGTCTGCCCCGCCACGATGGCGAGCAACGCGTGAGGGATGGCCAGCGGTTCAAGCCGCCGTTCGAGCTTATGAAGCCAGGACATGATTGCTGGTAAGGTGAGAGTGCGTCCGTCCGCCGCCAGTCCTTATTTGGCCGCCTTGGCGGGGATCGGTTTCATCTCGACCCGCATCTCGTCGCCGGTCACGGCCTCGGCGCGGGCCTCGGCTGCATCGTCGGCGGCGAACTCGGCGAGCAGAATCGCCTTTTGCTTGGCCAGTTTGGGCTCGTCCACCGTGTCGATCAGCTCGTGGGCGGACCCGGCCAGACCGCGTTTCCAGAGCACGCGGGCGCGGTGCAGCCGCACCGTCTGGGTCTCGATGCGGCCCTCCAAGCGCTCCTCCAAGCGGGTCCAGGCCTGATAGGCGTCTTCCCAGCGCGGCTCGGTCAGATCGTAATAGGCTTCGGCGGCGCGATAGGCGAAATCCGTGCGAGTGGGAGCGAGTTCCACTGCGCGGCTGAAGCCGGCGATCATGGATTTATCGAGATCGGCGCGTTTCCACGCCCCGGTTTTCAGGAAGGCGTCGCGGCCTTCGCCAATGATCAGCCCGATTTGAAAATGGTAGAGCGGCTCGTTCGGGGCGAGGTCGCAGGCGGCGAGGAAATAGTTAAATGCGTCCACCGGCCGGCCCTGCTCGGCCAGCAGCACGCCGATCTGGTTTTTCACCACTGGCAGCTCGGGGTCGAGCTGGTTGGCCTTGAGCAACACGGCCAGCGCGGCGCGGCGTTCATCCAGCAAAGGGTCGCACAACAACAACCCGTAGCTCGCCCACACAGCGGCGAAATCCGCGTGTTTTTTCAAAAGCTCCTCGTAGCCATCCACGACTTTTTGCAGGCGCGGGCGAAAATCTTCAAGCACGTCGGCGTCGTCCACCTTGCGCGCCTCGGCCAGCACCGCTTTCTGCGCGGTCACCAGCTCGCGCAGGGCCTGCACCGCCTCGGGCGTGCCCCCGCCCAGCGGAGCGGGCGGCGGAGCCGCCAAAACGAAACCCGCCGCCGACACCCACAGCGCGGCGGCGCACCAGAATTTTGAAAAACGCATCCGGAATCCGCAGCTGGTTAACGCGGACCCTTTTTGGTGTTGGCAGGCGCACCGTCCGAGGAGGTGGAAAGCGGGTTGGAGTAGGGCCGGCCGTACTCGTCCACCTCAATATCCACCGGCACACGGATGGTGCGGCCGTCGGCCGTGGTCTCGGTGCGCCAGGTGCGCACGACCCGGCGCTGGGAATCAAACGCCGAGGACGACGCGGACGAAAAACCCTCGCCGGCGCCCACCACCGCGCCGGCGGCATTGCCCACCACCGCTCCGCCCACCGTGCCGATGGCGGTGCCGATGGCCGGGCCGGGCTGGCGGGTGTTTACCACGCTGCCTTCGCGTTTGGAGGTGCAGCCCGTGGTCACGAGGGCCAGCGCCGCAAGAGTCAGGGTTGTCGAGGCGGAAAAGAGTTTCATGGGCATTTAAAGACCGCGAAACCTGTCCCGCGTTCCTTCCGCTGGCAATGGCCGAGTCGGGGCGCGTGCGGGATGCCCGCACTTTGGGCTTTTTTATCCGCCGCCAGCCCGCCACCGTGCGCCTTTCTCCCATGTCCACCATCGCCACCCAATTCGACGGCGTCACCGTCCACACCAAGGCCAACGTGTATTTCGACGGCAACGTCGTCTCCCACTCCGTCATCTTCGCCGACAAGTCGAAAAAGACCCTCGGCCTCATCCGCCCCGGCTCCTACCACTTCGGCACCGCCGCCGCCGAACGCATGGAAATCGTCGCCGGCAGCTGCCAGGTCACCCTCGACGGCCACACCCAAATCCAGGCCTACGGCCCCGGCACCTACTTCGACGTGCCCGCCAACTCCGGCTTCACCATCGAGGTCGGCGGCGGCCTGTGCGAATACATCTGCTCGTTCCTCGCCTAAACGGTTCCGTGGCGAGCGACGTGACAGGGCGCGGCGCGGGAGGATAAAACCCGCCGCGTCCCTTCGCGTTTTCCGCCTCTTCGCGTTTTCTTCCGCCCATGCGCTCCTTCTTTATTCTCCTCGGGCTGGGCACCATCCTGCTCACCATCGCGATCGTGGTGCGCAGCGGCAAACTCATGCGCGACAACCCCGGCGAACCGATCAACGCCGCCATGCGCCGCGCCCTCGCCGACCGAGCCTACCAATGGCCGGAGGCCGACGCCGCCAAGCTCGCCCGCGATTTCCCCGGGGCCAATGACACCGTAAACGGTGCGCGCTACCGCACTATCCTGCCCGGCACCGGCACGGCTTCGCCCGCCAAGGGCCAGCTCGTCAGCCTCAACTACACCGCCCGCCTCTTCG
>CANIWJ010000089.1 GCA_947471035.1 Verrucomicrobiota bacterium | reverse complement strand
GCCCACCCCAGCCCCCCGACCAACATCGCCGCCACCCCCGCAAACAACACCAAGCCCGACACCGGAATCAGCACCAGATTCACAAAAAAGCCCCCCGGCGAGAGCAGCCCGAAAAACGCCAGCGTCGCCGGCGTGCTTACCAACATCGACGCCAAACCCAGCGCCACCGCCCCGATCAAGCCGCGCCCCGTCGCCTCCACCCCATGTTGCCAGGCCCGCCAGTCCGCCTTTGGCAACACCGCCCACGGCCGCCACCCCTCCAACCACTTCTCCTGCAACGGCACCCCGTGCAACAACAAGGCCGCCACGATCCCGTAGCTCATCTGAAAACTCGCCGAAAACAGCTGATGCGGATCCACCACCAACACCGCCAGCGCCGACGTCACCAAAGCCGCCAGACTGTTGCCCGGCGCGCGAAACTGCTGCGCCCCCAGTAAACACGTTACCATCCAAAACGACCTCACCGCCGAGGGCGACCCGCCCGTGATATCCACGAAGGCCCACAACACCCCCGTTCCCACCAAAAACCTCACCCGACCCGGCACCCGCACAATCGCCAGCAAAGTATTCAAGGCCACCGCGATCCCCGCTACATGCAGCCCCGAAATCGCAAACAAGTGCATCGTGCCGCTCTGGATAAACAACTCCTGCTGCGCCTCGCTCAGCTCCTGTTTTTTACCCAGCAACATCGCCACATACAGATCAGCCAACCGGTCGTGCCCGGCCAGGCCCATGCGTAAACTCGTTTCCAACCGCGCCGCCGCCCCCGCGCAAAACCGCACCCAAGCCCCCGCCTCGCTCGGCGCGCCCGCCAGCCGCCCCCGCGTAAACGCGAAATTCGCCCCCTCATCCGCCAGAAACCGGTCAAAGCTCCCCGCCTCCGGCAACCTCGGCACCGGCCGCAACAAACCCACCGCCGTAAACTCCACCCCGCGCAACGCCGGTGCCGTTCCCTTGGGCCATCCTGCGGAAAACTGCACGTGTTGCCCGACCAGCTCGCGCAAATGCGCCTCCGCCCCCACCACCCGCGCCACCCCACCCGCGCGCGCCTCGCCCGGCGGCGTGGCAAAAGTCCGCTCGATCCGCAGCGTCAAACGCGCCTCGCGCGGTGGCAGCGCCAGCTCATCCCACTGCGTCAACCGCGTCCGCTCCTGCACGGTCCGCAAGGCCCCCACTGCCAGCACCGCCACCAAAACCCCCGCCCAAATCCCCCCGCGTCGCGCCCCCGCCACCCAAGCCCCGCCCAAACCCGCCAAAGCCACCCCCGCCCACACCGCCTGCGGCCAGTTAACCAAGTCCCCATGCACCACCCCCGCTCCCCAGGCCCACGCCACCAGCAAACCCACCAACGGCGCACGATGCGAAAGGCTGCGCGGCCTCATCGATCAAACCCCGCAACCCAATTTAATAAATGAATAAAATTCACCTTAAAGCCTTTACCCCAATGACCTCCCGTTCTCCCCGCCAACGCAAGCCCATCCCTCCGCCCCCAACATCCCATGCCGGCCCGCCTCCTCTAACCACGCCGTTCCCCCCAGCATCAAGTAACCTATTAGGTTACTTTGCCTGCGCGACCGCCGTCATCAAGGTCGAGATTTCGAGTCTCGTTTCCGTTCGGATTCGTGGCGACCACTTCGGACTCCGCGCCCCCGCCATTGACGCCCCCGCCGAGCCGCCTTGCTTTGACGTTTTATGGAATTCCTCGCCCATCCCGAAGTCTGGCTCGTTTCCCTCCTCACCCTCACGCTACTCGAAATCGTGCTCGGCATCGATAACGTCATCTTCATTTCGATCCTCGCGGGGAAGTTGCCCCAGTCACAGCAAGCCAAGGCCCGTCAACTCGGACTCAGCCTCGCTCTCGTCACCCGCATCATCCTGCTCTGCAGCATCAGCTGGTTGATGACGCTCACCACCACGCTGTTCACCCTCCCCATCCTCAATCATCCCATCAACGGCAAGGAACTCATCCTGCTCGTCGGCGGCCTCTTCCTGATCGGCAAAAGCGTAGTCGAAATCCACGAGAAACTCGAAGGCGAAGCAGGCCACGCCAACCCCGCCGGCAAGGCCGTCTCCTTCACCGCCGTGATCGTACAAATCCTCCTGCTCGACATCGTCTTCTCTCTCGACTCCGTCATCACCGCCGTCGGCATGGCCAACCAACTCTGGGTCATGATCACCGCCGTCATTATCGCCCTCGGCGTCATGCTCCTGTTCGCCGGCGCGATCAGCGACTTCGTCAACCGCCACCCCACCATCAAAATGCTCGCCCTGAGTTTCCTCATCCTCATCGGCGTCACCCTCGTCGGCGAAAGCCTCGGCCAACACATTCCGAAGGGATACATCTACTTCTCCATGGCCTTCGCCTTCCTCGTAGAAATGCTCAACTTACGCCTGCGCGGCAAATCCGCCCACCCCGTCGAGCTCCGCCAAAGCGTGAAATAAAAACGCCCGCCTCCCCTGCGCACATGGCCGGCGAATCCGATCTCTTCGATAGCCTCGACTCCGCCTCCCCGGCGGCCTCGGCCTCCGCCCGCCAGTCCGAGTCCGCACCTGCGCGCCCCTCCGCCGCACCCGCCCACCAACCGCTCGCCGCGCGCATGCGCCCGCGCACCCTGGCCGAAATCGCCGGCCAGGAACACCTCACCAAACCCGACGGCCTGCTCGCCCGCCTGATCAACGCCAACCGCTTCGGCAGCCTCGTTTTCTACGGCCCGCCCGGCTGCGGCAAAACCAGCTTCGCCGAGGTCATCGCCCGCGTCACCGGGAGCCGCTTCGTCCGGGTAAACGCCGTCATGAGCAACGTCGGCGAGCTGCGCGAAATCCTCGCCACCGCCCGCCGCCGCCCCAGCGAGCCCACCCTGCTCTTCATCGACGAGCTCCACCGTTTCAACAAATCCCAGCAAGACCTGCTCCTGCCCGACGTCGAGGAGGGCCACATCCGCCTGATCGGCGCCACCACCCACAACCCCGGCTTCTACGTCAACCCGCCCCTGCTCTCCCGCAGCCACCTCTTCCGCCTCGAACCGCTCGCCCCCGCCGCCGTCGCCACCGTGCTCGCCCGCGCCCTCTCCGACCCCGAGCGCGGCCTCGGCGCCACCGGCTGCACCGCCGAAGAAGGCGTGCTCCTCGACCTCGCCCAGCTCTGCGAGGGCGACCTGCGCCGCGCCCTCAACGCCCTCGAAGTCGTCGTCGCCGGCCTGCCCCCCGCCGCCCCCATCACCACCCGCGAACTCGAACTCTTCGCCCGCGAGCGCCGCATCCGCTACGACGCCGACGAGGACGAACACTACGACACCATCTCCGCCTTCATCAAAAGCTGCCGCGGCTCCGATCCTGACGCCGCGCTCTACTGGCTGGCCAAGATGCTCGCCGGCGGCGAAGACGCCCGCTTCATCGCCCGCCGCCTCGTCATCCTCGCCAGCGAAGACGTGGGCCTGGCCGACGCCCTCGCCCTCCCCCTCGCCGTCGCCGCCCACCAAGCCTGCGAATTCGTCGGTCTGCCCGAGGCCGAATACGCCCTCGCCCACGCCACCCTGCACATCGCCTGCGCGCCCAAGAGTAACTCCGTGACTCTCGGCCTCGCCGCCGCCAAACACGCCCTCAACAGCCAGCCCGTGCAAAGCGTACCCATGCCGTTGCGCGACAAGGGCGGCAAGGCCAACAAGCTCCTCGGCCACGGCAAAGGCTACCTCTACGCCCACGATTTCCCGGAAAACATCGCCCCCCAGGCCCACCTCGAAAAACCCTTGGCCTTGTTCACCCCCAAGACCGCCGGCATCGAGGCCAAACTCGCCGAGCGCCTCGCCCGCTGGCGCCAGCTCCGCGCCCAAGCCCTCGCCTCCGCTCGCGACTAAACCCCCAAGCAGGTGGCTTAAAAATCCTTGAATTCCTTGGAACGTCTCGTGCTTTAGCGCGCATACTTTTCTCGTCATGAAACACCTCCTCCTCAAAACAGGACTCCTCCTTTCCCTCGCCGCCAGCCTGCACGCTCAGACCACCGTTCTGACCAACGATTTCACCAGCGGCACCAGCACCACCGCATTCAGCGTCATCGGCGCTGGCACCACCAGCTACACAACTGATAGCGGCACCGGCACCCTCAATTCCGCAGCCTTTAGATTTCAGGCCGCCAACTTAAACACCTTGGTCGGCCTCTTCCCCAGCGCCCTCAACCTCGGCAGCAACGTCGGCGACACCCTCGCGGTCAGCTTCAAAGTCCGCCAAGAGGCCGACGTCACCGGAAAGTTCCGCTTCGGCCTCTTCAACATCGGCCCGCTCGACGGCACCGGCGACGACAACGGCTACTACGTCGACTACGGCAACGGCGGCTCCAATGCCGCGTGGTATGCCACCGGAGGCCCCGCTTATTACGGGACTTTTGGCACCCCGAAAGACACCACTTACTCGGGCTCGGTTTCCCTGCGAAATATCACCGCCATCACACCCGTCAGCCTAACCCTCAAGCTCACCCGAACTTCGACCGGGGCAGACTTCGACGCCATCAACGGCTCCACCGCCGTTTACACCGTCTCACACACCTCGCCCATTACCACTATCGACGAATTCGCGATCTTCACCGAGCAGGCCCGCACGATCTGGATCGACGATCTCACCGTCGTCACCGGCACCGCCATTCCCGAACCCGCCACCTGGGCCAGCACACTCGGCACCCTCGCACTCCTAGCCACCGCCACCCGCCGCCGCCGCCGTTCAGTTTAGCCTCCCTGCTAAATCACGGTGAGTCACAACCCTGCGTCCGCGCAAACCGCGCCGCAGGGTTTTTCGTTTAAGCCGCCGTCGCGGCCGGCACCACCGGCGTTTTCTCCCGCAGCATCGTCACCGAAACCTCCAGCTTCTTCGTGCGCGTGCCTTTAAAAACCCCCCGCGTCGGCGTACTGTCGAGGTAGTCCCGCCCGATCGCCACCTTCACGTGCCGCTCGCCCGCCACGCAGTCGTTGGTCGGATCCAGCGGCCACCAGCACCCGCCCGGCAGGCAAACCTCTACCCATGCGTGGCTCTCCGCCGCACCGACCAAGGCCGCCAGCGCGGGCTTTTTCGACTCCGCCGCCGCCTTCTGCGTCTCCGTTTCAATGTAGCCTGTCACGTAACGCGCCGGGATCTCCGCCGAGCGCAGGATTGCGATCATCACCTGCGCGAAATCCTGGCACACCCCGGCTTTCTGCGCCAGCACCTCCGTCACCGGAGTGTCGATACGCGTGCTTCCCGTGGCGTAGCGAAACTCCGTTTTTATCCAGTGGTTCAACTTCAATAAAGTGTCCCCCAGTCCTTGGCCCGGCTTGAAAAACTGGTTGGCCAACCGGTGTACCTCCACCGACATCGGAATCGCCTGCGAGGGCATCAAATACTCAAACAAAGCCAGCCGCTCGCTCCGGTAAATCTGCCGCGCCTCCGAAACGCTGATCTCCAAGGCCGCCGCAGGGGCCGCCCATGCCAGCGTTTCCACCTCCGATTTGCTCTCCAGAACCAGCTCGCCATGCCGGTGCGCCACCGCGAACGACTCCACCGCGTTACCGTAATAGTCGGTGTAGCCATGCACCTTGCCCGCCGGGGTGGTTACAAAACTCCGCGCCAGCAAACGCTGCCGCCCGTCCGACACCGGCGTGAGCCGCGCCTCCATGAAGGACTCGCTCGCCTCGCCGGCGTAGAGGTAACGGGTGCGATGGTTGATGCGGAAACGCATGATCAGGGTTCTAGAGCGGATAAAATGGGGCGGGGACGCGCCGGATAGCAAGGTTTGGCCCGACCGATTGACACCTCTCTTGCCGCCGCCGAACCTCCCCTTCCCATGTCCGCCGCCTCCCAGCCCTTTGATTCCGTCGAAGCCGCCCTCGCCGATATCGCCGACGGCAAACTCATCATCGTCACCGACGACGAAAACCGCGAAAACGAGGGCGACTTGGTCATGGCCGCCAGCAAGGCCACCCCCGAGACGGTCAACATGATGATCCGCCACGCCCGCGGCCTCATCTGCGTGCCCACCACCGGTGCCCAGCTCCGCCGCCTCGGCATCAACCCCATGGTGCAGGAAAACCGCGAATCCCACCGCACCGCCTTCACCGTCTCGGTGGACGCCGCCGAAGGCATCACCACCGGCATCAGCGCCTACGACCGCGCCCGCACCATCCGCCTGCTCGCCGGTTCCGAGACCCAGCCCGACGACCTCGTCCAGCCCGGCCACATTTTCCCCCTCCGAGCCCGCGACGGCGGCGTGCTCGAACGCGCCGGCCACACCGAGGCCGCCGTGGACATCGCCTCCCTCGCCGGCCTGCACCCCAGCGGCGTCATCTGCGAAATCCTCAACGAAGACGGCACCGTTTCCCGCCTGCCCGACCTGATCAAGATGAAGGCCCAGTTCGGCCTCAAACTCATCTCCATCGCCTCCCTGATTGAATACCGCCTACGCCGCGAACGCCTCGTCGAGCAAGTCAGCGCCCGACCCTTCGCCAGCGACTACGGAGATTTCCAACTGCACATCTTCCGCCACCGCCTCGACGGCCGCCACCACCTCGCCTTCGTGCGCGGCGAACTCTCCGCCGAGCCCACCTTGGTGCGCGTGCAAAGCGAGAACCTGCTCGCCGACGTCTTCCGCCAGCGCGGCGCCAAGTCCACGCAAGTCCTCGCCGCCGCCTTCGCCGCCGTGGCCCAGGCCGGGCGCGGCGTGGTCCTCTACATGGAACAGGCCCAAGGCGGAGCCAGCGTGGTGCAACGCCTGGAAAACCTCCACGCCCCCGCCCCCACCATGGATTTCCGCGACTACGGCACCGGCGCGCAGATCCTCACCGCGCTCGGCCTTAAAAAAATCCGCCTGCTCACCAACCACACCCGCAAAGTCGTCGGCCTCGACGGCTACGGCCTGGAAATCGTCGGACAAGTGCCCTTGTAGGGCGGGGTCGCGCGGGGTCGCCGCACCCCGCCGTTCGCCAACCGCGTCGCCGCTTGCTTATTCTAGTTCGCCTTCAAGTTGAGCTGCATTGGCCGGGACGGCCAACCCTACATATAATACATAGCTTACTTACATCTGGGGATTTGTGTAGCGTTGGCCGTCCCCGGCCAATTCCGACTTGCTGCTCATCTTGACCGCGAATGGATATTAGTGCCCGCCCTGCGTCTTCACCCCGACCAGCCCCGGCGAACCACTCAAACGCGGCCAGATGAAGCCATAAGCCGCCACGACTACGAAACAGCCTGCCGGCATCGCGAAGCTCACCGACATGTTGTAGGTGTCACCGAGCCAGCCCATCAGCTTCGGCATAATCGCCCCGCCCATGATGGCCATGACGATGAACGACGAAGCGATCTTCGACTTCGCGCCCAACCCATGGATGCCCAGCGCGAAAATCGTGGGGAACATGATGGACATGAAAAAGAAGCTCAAAAACACCGCGAAGACCGAGACCCAGCCCAGCTTCATCGTGATGACCACCATCAACAACGCATTGATCGCCGCATAGGTGCCCAGCGCCTTGTGCGCAGCCACCCGGCTCAACAGGCCCGCTCCAGTGAAACGTCCGAGCAGAAACAGCGAAAAACCGAAATAGGCCAATAACTTGGTCGCTCCCATCTCGTTAACGAACCAGCCCCCGTCGCGTGCTTCCACACCATGCTGACCGCCAAACATCCAAGAGGCGTTAAGCGACTCACCCACCGAGGGCACCTCGGACACGATGTAATTGATGAAAAAGCTAAAAATACCCGCCTGCGCCGCCACATAGACGAACTGCGCCACCACCGCCCCGGCGAAATGTCCGTTGCTCCAAAGCGGACGCGCCGCCCGAGCTTTGTCTTCATCCGTGTGTACCGGCTCGCTCGACTGAATATCGGGTATCTTGGCGAAAAAGAAAACCACCGCCAACAGCAGCACCGCCGCCGCAATCCCCGCATACGGGATCCAAAGGCTCTGATGCGCCTCCTCCAAACCCTTCTCGGAATAGAAAAACATCCCGCCGATGATCGGCCCCAAAATCCAACCCACGCCGTTAAAGGTCTGGGCGATATTGATGCGCACCGCCGCATACTGCGGAGCGCCCAGCAAAGTCGTGTAAGGATTCGCGATCGTCTCGAGGAACGTGAGCCCCATCGCGATCACGCACACCCCGAGCAGAAACGCCCAAAAGGTCGAAATCTGCGTCGCCGGGATAAACCACAGACACCCCGCCGCCACCATCACCAAGCCGCCGATGATGCCACCCTTGTAGCCCACCTTACGCGCGATCCAGCCCGCCGGGAGCGCCATCAGAAAATATCCCAGATAATGGGCAAACTGAACCCAGGCCGACTGCCGCTTGGTGAGATGCAGATAGTCCTGAAAATGCTTATCCATCACATCGATCATGCCATTGCACATCGCCCAGAGGAAAAACAACGAGGTGATCAACGAAAAGGTCAGGAGATAATTCTGACCGTCGGGACCGCGAAACAGGCCGGTAGGTTTGCTCATAATAATATAAAAATTGAAGGGGTGATCCGGGGTGCCGGTTTTCCAATGGCATGATTAAAAGCCGTAAACCGTCGCCGCAAACTATGCCGGAAAAATATGCGCAAAATCTAGCAAAAACTACCATTATCTATCATTTTTGTGCACTATTTATCGGCTGCGTATTCTCCCCTTGAGAAAGTAATTTGGTCCCGGGGCTGTAAGCCGGATTATGTGACCGCCGCCTCGCAGCGACGGCTGACAGCCATTTCTCTCCACGCCCGGGCCTGCGCCCGGGCCGGTCCGCCGATGCCGCTCGCGCTTGCGCGTCTGCGACCCGGAAGATGCGGCATACCCGCGACTAATGGACGAGCCGCCCAGTCGCCTATTTTGCCTTGCACCGGAAGGGGTTTGCCCTGCCGCCGCCATCACTGGCGGCGCGGTGGGCTCTTACCCCACCTTTTCACCCTGACCCCGCGGTTGCCCGCGTGGCGGTTTGTTTTCTGTGGCACTTTCCGTCAACGCGCCTTGACGCGCGCCGCCTGGACTTGGCCCCGATTAAGGAGACCTCGGCCAGCATCCTGCCCTGCGGTGTCCGGACTTTCCTCTCCGACGAGGTTCTCTGCCAAACGCCTCGCTTTCACGAAACGTCATGGGATGCGAAAGAACGTCGGAGCGACCATCCACCCCGGGACCAAGCGCGCACCCTGCGCCGCCCCCGCGCCCACCTCAACGCCCAACTTTGGCTAAATTGCCCCCAGCCACTCTGAGCCCGAGGCTGACGCCGCTCACGCGTAGTCCCAATACAAAATGCGCCCGCACTGGTCGCAGATCCCCAGCTTGGCCGGATCCGCGCTCCGCGAACCCGACTCCGCCTCGCTCGAAACCTTTAAGTGGCAGCCCCCGCACTTGCCCCCGCGCAACGGCACCACCACCGGCCACTGCCGCACCGCCACCCGCTCGTAAACGCGCAGTGGCAGCTCCGGCACCCCGGTGCGAGCCTCGCCCGCCGCCGCCTTTGCCTCCACCAACTCGGCGCTCAAATTCTTCTCCCGCTCCACCAAAGTCGCCAGCTTGGCCTCGTAACGGCTGATGTTACCCTTGAGCACTCCCTCGGCGGTTTCAAAACGCACCTTCGCCTCGTCGATCTGGAACATCACCCCGATCTCCTGCTCCTCCAGCGCCCCAATGGCAGCCACCATCGTGTCGATCTCCTTACCCAAGGCGTGATACTCGTCGTTTTTCTTCACGCTCAACTGCTGGGTGCGATACTTCGCCAGCTTCGTCTCCGCCGAACCGATCTCGGTCTGGAGCAACTTCTTTCTGCTCTCCAAACCCATGAGTTCCAGCCGCGCCGTCTCGATCGCGCCTTTCTCGCTCGCGATGGATTGGTTAACCTGAGCCCGTTCCACCGGCACGGCGGCGAGCTGCTGCTCCAACTGGCGGCGACGCGAATCGCGATCCTGAACCACCAGCAACTGAGTCAATACGGCATGCGGCATACCCCATCCATTGCCCGCGACCGAGCCGGGTTCAAATGTAATACATTTCCTCGCCGCTCTTGGCTGCGAGCTGCTCCAGCGTCACCGCCCGGCACTTCGCCTCCAACACCGCGCGCACCTCGCGCCAAGCCTGCGCCACCCGCCGCCCCGACTGCCCCTGCACCGCCCCGCCCAGTTCCAGCACGTCGCCCTCGATCAGGGTAACGACATCAAAAAGCGAAATATCCGCCGCCGGCCGCGCCAGCGCATAGCCGCCTTGTTTTCCGCGACGGCTCAAGATCAGTCCCCCGTTGCGCAGTTCGCTCAAGATTTGCACCAGATAATTCGCCGGCACCGCCTCCGACTGGGCGAGTTCCTCGATATGCGCCAGCTCCTCGCCCCCATGGCGACGCGCGAGCTGCACCAAGACCCGGCAGGCATAATCGACTTTTACGGAGAGTTTCACGAGGAGCCCTAAGCTGGCCCCACGCCAAAGCCCGGCACAACCCGGAACTTCCACCTCCTCCGCTCTCCACCTCCGCTTCGCCCCCACCTACCGCCCCAAGCATCAAGTAACCTATTAGGTTACTTTGCCCCGCTTCACTTGCCCAGTTGCTCGCCCGCAGCTCCACTGACCCGCTCCCAAGCATCAAGTAACCTATTAGGTTACTTGATGCCTCGCTCGCCGGCCGTCTGCGACTACCTACCTCGCGTTACCGGCCAGCCGCCACCGCCACGTCACGCAAAATCGAGACCCAACGGATTTTCCTGTCGGCGAACGCGATCCTGCCTCGCGGCCCGGCATTTGTTTGTCTCCACTAACTTCATCTCATGCGCCCCTTTCGTATCCTCCTCGCCCACGAGCTCCGCATGCTTCTGGTCACCCCCGCCACCTACGTCGCGGCCACGCTCTTCCTGCTCGTCATGGGTTTCGTGTTTTCCGGCATCCTCGAAACCTTCGCCGCCGCCGCTCAGGAGGGCTCGCCCGCATCGGTATTTTTCCAGCTCTTCTGGCTCCCGGTGTTTTTCATGGTCCCGCTCCTCACCATGAAGTGCCTCGCCGAGGAACGTCGCCTCGGCACCCTCGAAACCCTGCTCACCACGCCTGTCACCACCGCCGAGGTCGTGCTCGCCAAATTCTTCGCCGCCTACGCCCTCTACCTCGCCCTCTGGGGCTCCACCGGCGGATTTTTCTACATCCTGCAGAAATTCGCCGGCCCCACCCAGCCCCTCGACTACGGCCCGCTGCTCGGCGGCTACCTCTTCATCACCGTCTCCGGCGCGCTCTTCGTCTCCCTCGGCATCCTAGCCAGCGCCCTCACCCGCAACCAGGCCGTCGCCGGCATCCTCACCTTTGTCCTCCTCCTCACCCTTGTCATCGGCACCCGCTTCGCCAGCACCCTCGAATTGCTCAAACTCGAAAGCATGACCACCGCCCGCCACGCCCTCGACTACGTGCAGATCTTCACCCACCTCGAAGACTTCACCCGCGGCGTCATTGATACCCGCCAGGTCCTTTACTACCTCAGCGGAGCCAGCCTCGCCCTCATCCTCGCCATCCTCGGCGTCGAAACCAAACGACTCCACAGCTGAGCCCACCGCCTCCCCTCAACGCTCAGCCCTCCCCGCTCCCTGCTCCTAGCTCTCTGCTCCAGCCCGCCCGATGTCTTCCTCGTTCGCCACCGCCCGCCGCCTCCGCACCGCCCACCTGCTGCTCCAGGCCCTGCTCCTGCTCGCCCTCGTAGTCGGACTCAACTACCTCGCCACCAAACACGCCTGGCGCTTCGACCTCTCCCGCCACGCCCGCCACTCCCTCTCGCCCGAGACCCGCTCCTACCTGCGCGAACTCTCCGCCCCGGTAAAAATCGTCGTCACCCTCAGCGAAAACACCGACGACGACGGCGTCGCCCAGGCCTCACGCGATGTGCGCGCCCTGCTCCGCGACTACGTCGAGGCCGCCGCCGCCAACCCCCGCGCGCCCATCACCGTCGAGTTCGTGGACGTTTACCAAAACCGCGCCGCCGCCCAGCGCCTCGGTATCGACAAACCCAACACCATCCTCGTCGCCTCCGGCTCAAAAACCCCACGCATCGTCGGCCTCAACGAACTCTACGACGTCAAAGACCGCGAAAAAACCGCTTTCAAAGGCGAACAAGCCTTCACCGCCGCCATCCTCGACGTCTCCCGCCCCGGCAAACAACCCGTCTATTTCCTCACCAGCCACGGCGAGATGGACCCCAACGACACCGACCCCGCCCGCGGCCTCTCGCTCCTGCGCGACGAACTCGCCCTGCGTAATTTCGACCTCGCCGTCCTCGACCTCAGCAACCCCGAGGACCGCGCCCGCGTCCCCGCCGCCGCCCTCCTCGTCATCGCCGCCCCCCAGGGCCGCTACAGCCCCGACGAACAGGAATTCCTCCGCCGCCACCTCTCCGCCTCCGCCGGCCGCATCCTCGCCCTCCTCAACCCCGCCAACCCCCACGGCCTCGACGAACTCCTCTTCGATTGGGGCGTGCTCGCCGACGACGTCGTCATCCTCGACCAAAGCGCCGAGGGCCGCTCCGACACCGGCGACCTCATTCTCTACCCCACCTCCTCCGGCCACCCCGTCATCGAATTCCTCGCCTCCAACAAAATCGCCGTCCGCTTCGGCCCCTCCCGCTCCGTCCGCCCCGACCCGGGCCGCTCCCTCGACCCCGGCCTCAACACCCTCCCCCTCCTCGCCACCTCCCCCGGTGCCTGGGGCGAACGCTCCTACCGCCAGCGCGGCCCCGCCGCCTTCGACCCCGCCGTGGACCTCGCCCCGCCCCTCGCCGTCGGCACCGCCGCCGAACGCATCGCCCCCACGAACCTCCCCTTCAGCGTGCGCAGCGGCCGCCTCATCGTTTACGGCGGCGGCGAATGGCTCGCCAACGCCCGCCTCGCCGCCGGCGGCAACCTCTCCCTCGCCCTCGCCTCCATCAACTGGCTCGTCGATCGCGACACCCTCCTCCAGCTCCCGCCCCGCCCCATCGAGAAATTCCAACTCTCGCTCAACACCGTCCAGCTCGGCCACCTCCGCCTCAGTCTCCTTTTCGCCCTCCCCGCCCTCACCGCCACCCTAGGCCTTCTCGTTTACTGGAGCCGCCGCCGCTAACCCCGCCCGCTCCTCCTCCTCGCTCCCAGCTCCTCCTTACTAGCTCTACCAGCTTACCAGCTCTACTAGCTTTCCCGCTCCCACCTCCTCGCTCTCCACCGTGCGCTCCACCTTCACCGCAATCCTCCTCGCGCTCAACCTCGCCGTCTTCGGCTACCTCTACTTCTCCGAACACCCCTGGTCCGCCACCGGGCGCATCGAGGAAAACCGCCGCCGCGTCCTCGGCCCCGAGGCCGCCAACCTCACCGCCCTCGAGCTCCTCGCTCCCGCCCCCCGCCCCGCCCCCGGCGCTGAGCCCGCCACCCCCGCCGCCTCCGAGAACCGTATCCACCTCGAACGCACCGGCGACGCCTGGTTCCTCACCACCCCGCTCAACTGGCCGGCCAACGACTTCGCCGTGCGCCGCATCCTCACCGCCCTCCAGTTCCTCGAACACGAGACCAGCTTCCCCGTCTCCGACCTCGCCCGCAACGGCCAGACCCTCGCCGACTACGGCCTCGCCGACCCCCGCCTCATCGTCACCGCCACCCCCGCCCCCGCCACCCCCGGCACCGTCGCCGCCTCGCCCTTCACCCTCAAAATCGGCGACGGCACCGCCGTCGGCAAAAACCTCTACATCCTCTCCCCCGACGCCACCCGTATCCACGTCGTGGACGGCGCCCTCGCCGAAGCCCTCGCCCCCGACCTCGCCAAACTCCGCTCCGACCAGCTCCTCACCGTCCCCGTCTTCGAAGCCCGCGCCCTCACCCTCCAAACCTCCGCCAACACCACCCGCACCCGCCTCCGCCG
>CANIWJ010000088.1 GCA_947471035.1 Verrucomicrobiota bacterium | reverse complement strand
TTTATCCTCGATGATTTGGACGCGTTGATCGCGCCTCAGGCATGAATACACGGGCTCCACTTTCATCGCTGGCTCCCGCCGAACTTTTCGGCGCATCGGTGCGCCGTTTGCATTTGATCGGCGTGGGCGGCATGGGGCTCGGGCCCTTGGCTATCTATGCGGCGGGACTCGGTTATGCGGTGAGTGGCGGTGACGATGCACTGACTGCGCCGATGGCGACCCAGCTTAAACGGGCGGGCGTCGAATTGGTGGCGGCGGCGAATTTGCCCGAGGGTGTCGAGCTGGTGGTGGTTTCCTCGGCGATCCATGCGGCCCATCCCGCGTTGGTGGCGGCGCGGGCGCGAGGCTTGCGGGTGGTGCGGCGGGGCGAGTTGCTGGCCGCACTGGCGGGCGCGCGTCGTTTGGTGGCGGTATGCGGTTCGCATGGTAAAACCACCACGACCGCGATGCTCGTCACCGCGTTGCGCGGCGCAGGTTTGGAGCCGGGTTACGTCGGCGGAGGTTTGTTCGCGGACGATGCGTTGGCACCGGCGGCGGCGGGTCGGGATGCGTGGTTGGTGGCCGAGATCGACGAGAGCGATGGCACCATCAGCCAGTTCCGGCCGGAGTTAACCGTGGTGGTAAATTTAGACTGGGACCATCCCGACCACTACCGCACGCAAGCGGACTTAGAAGCGACGTTCGCCGGTTTGTTCGAACGCACCAGCGGGGATGTTTTGATCAATGCGGATTGCGCTCTTTCGCGACGGGTCGCGGCGGGTCGGGCGGTTCACACTTTTGGCGTGGGCGGGGAATATGCCTTGGCGGGCACGGCGGGGGCCGGTCCGGCACGGCAGGAAATCACTCTGGGCGGCAAGTTTAGTCAGACGGTGGCGAGCGTGCGGGCTTTTGGTGAATTCAATGCGGCCAACGCCACGGCGGCCTTGGCGACGGCGCAGCTTCTTGGGGCGACCCTGCGGGCTGATTTGCTTGCGAACTACCCGGGGGTGCGCCGACGCCAGGCGGTGTTGGCGGGCGGGGCGGGCTTCACCGTGGTGGAGGATTACGCGCATCATCCGGCGGAGATTTCCGCGTTGCTGGCCGGACTGCGCGGACGCGTGCCGGCGCAAGGCCGGTTGCGTGTGGTGTTTCAACCGCATCGTTTCAGCCGCACGGCGCAGTTCCGCACCGCGTTTGCCGCCGCGCTGTGCGCGGCGGATGCCTTGTATCTTTTGGACGTTTACGGGGCAGGGGAGTCCGCCTTGGCGGGTGGCACGACGGCGGATTTGGCTGATGCGGTGCGTCTCGCGCAGACCACATTGCCCTTGGTTTATCTGCCGGGCGAACACGCGGCGATTTTTGCCCGTTTGAACGCGGATTTACGGCCGGGAGATGTGGTCGCGATCGTCGGGGCGGGCGATCTTGATGTGTCCGCCCGGGAGTGGCTTGCGGGCCGGGATGACGCGGCGTGGTGGGATCGTTTGGCCGAAGAACTGGGTCCGTGTTTGTCGGTGGACACAAAACTTCAGCGCGAAGCCCCGTTGGCGGGGAAAACGACGCTGGGCGTAGGCGGTGCGGCGCGGCTTTATGCCGAGCCCGCCAACGAAGCTGATTTGCTGGCTCTGATTCGGGGCGCGCATGCGCTGGGTTTGCGGGTGCTGCCGCTGGGGCGTGGGTCCAATTTGCTGGTGCCGGATGAAGGCGTGGATGCGTTGGTGCTGAGTTTGCGCCATGTATTCTGGGAGAGTTTTGCGCCGCTGGGCGATGGGCGGGTGCGCGTAGGGGCCGGTCTGAGGCTGCGTAATTTATGCGGTTTGGCGGCCAAGGCGGGTCTGGCCGGGTTCGAGTTCCTGGAGGGCATTCCCGGCAACATCGGTGGGGCTCTGCGCATGAACGCGGGCGCGATGGGGGGCTGGATGTTCGATGTGGTCGAGAGCGTGGAGTTCATCACTTTGAGCGGCGAACGGCGCATGTTGCCCAAGACGGCGATGCACGTGGATTACCGGCATTGCGCGGAGTTGGAAAACGCCATCGCGGTCGCCGCCACCCTGCGACCCGTCCAGACCGCACCGGGGGTGGAGGTCACCGCCCAGATGGATGCGTATCGCGAAAAACGGAAAAAATCCCAGCCGCGCGAGCCGTCGGCCGGGTGCATCTTCAAGAATCCGCCCGGGGATTCGGCCGGGCGCTTGATCGACGTGTCGGGCTTGAAGGGCGAGCGCGAAGGGGATGCCGAGGTTTCGCCCGTGCATGCAAATTTCATTGTGAATCACGATCATGCCCGCGCGGCGGATGTGATCGCGCTGGTGCGCCGGGTGCGTGCTCGCGTTGAGCAAGCGCACGGTGTGCGGCTCGAACCGGAAGTCCTGCTCTATGGCAAGGACTGGAAGGAAGTGCTTTAACATGTCCGCTCTACTCCCTGTCCCCCGAATCACGGTCTTGGCTGGAGGTGTTTCCTCCGAGCGCGAGGTTTCCTTGGGCTCCGGTGCCGCCGCTGCAGCCGCGCTGGCCCGGCTCTGGCCCACCCGGTTGCTGGATGTTACCGCCGAAGCCCTGCCCGCCGGGCTCGATCCAGCGCGCGATGTAGTTTTTTCGACTTTGCACGGCACCTTTGGCGAAGACGGCCAGATGCAAAGGCTGCTCGATGCCGCCGGAGTGGTTTACGCCGGATGCGACGCCGCAGCCTCCGCGCTCACCATGGATAAAGCCGCGACCAAATGCGCCGCCGGGGCGGCGGGCGTGCGGGTGGCGGCCGACCGGCTTTTCCCGGCGAGTGATCGTCCGGATGCGGACTCGTTGATTGCGGCGCTGGGTACCGACCGGATTGTGATCAAACCGAACGATCAAGGCTCCAGCGTCGGCCTGGCGCTGCCGGAGGGCCGGGCCGCCATCGCCGCCGCGCTCGATGGGTTGACCCCGGGTAACTGGATAGCGGAGCCCCGGTTGGTGGGCCGCGAGCTTTCCGTGGGGGTGTTGGGCGGGAAAGCGATGGGCGTGGTCGAGATCCGACCCCGTTCTGGCGTGTATGATTTTGCCAGCAAATACACCAAGGGCGCGACCGAGTACCTGGCGCCTGCACCGCTGGGGGAAACTGCTACCATCGCGGTGGCCTGCGCGGCCGAAGCGGCCTTCGCGGCGTGCCGCTGCCGTGACTACGCTCGCGTGGATTTTATCCTAATTTCTGATTTTGAGTTTTATCTGCTGGAAATCAACACCCTGCCGGGCATGAAAGAAACCAGTCTCCTGCCGATGAGCGCACGGTGCATAGGTTTGGATTTCACCGCGTTGGTCAGGGAGTTGGTCCAGCCCGCCGTGCGTCGTTTTCAGGAAACCCGTCCCTTCGTATCACCGTGAACCCGATTCCGCTCATACCGCAAACCGCGCCCACTTGGAGAGATGCACTCCCGGCGGCTTCCGCGCGTCCGCGTCCCATCAATCGCACCGGGCGTCGCCGGGCGGTCGTGGACGGCATGCGCCTGTGGCTGTCCGTCGCCGGGCTTGGAGTGTCTTTGATTGCCGGATACGTGCTGTGGGGCACCTGGAAAGATAATCCCGCGACCTTGGCCGCGCCGGTGCAATCTGCGCCCTTGCGCGAGATCGCGGTGCGCAGCGACGGGGTGCTTAACCACGCCTGGGTCGAGCGCACGCTGGGTATCGCACCCGGCACCGGCTTGATGTCTTTGGACCTGGCCGACCTGCGCGACCGGCTTTTGCAGACCGGGCAGGTGCGCACGGCGGTGGTGACGCGACGCTTCCCGGATGTGCTGGGCGTGACTTTGGAGGAGCGCGGGCCGGTGCTGCGTGTGCGGGCGCAGAACGCGAGCGGCGAACTGATGCATTTCTTTGTGGCGCGTGATGGCTCGGTTTTTACCGGCGAGCGCTACGCCGAGGAGATGGTGAACGCCTTGCCTTGGTTGGATGGAGCCACCCTCACCCGCAGTGTCACCGGCACGGGTTTTGCGCGCCTTGACGGCATGGACGCGGTGGCGGATCTACTCGGCACCTTGAGAGGCTCGGCACCCGCCCGGGCCAAGGAAGTGCAGGCGGTCTCCATCGCCCGCTTTGCCCGGGATGGCGTTATTCTGGTGCGCACACCCGAGGTGGCCGAGGTCGTTTTCGGCACGCGCGAGGATTTTTACCGGCAGATTGCGCGGCTGGATTATATTTTGGACGAGTTGCGCGCCCGGCCGGGTGCCGCGCCCATTCGTTCGATCAATCTGGCGATTGGCGGCAATCAGGTGCCGGTATCGTTCGAGACTCCGCCCGAGCCTGCCGCTCCGGCTCGCCGTTCCAGTCGTTCTACCCCGGCCACTCCCCAGCCGGTGCGCACCCTCTTTCGTCTTTAACCACTCCGCTTCGCATCCTCCTTATATTTCGCTGTGAGCTATAAATCCCGCATCGTCGGCGCCGTTGAAATAGGCACGTCTAAGGTCACCGTCCTGGTCGGCGAAATCGCCGGCTCCAGTTTAAACGTTATCGGCCTGGGTGAATTCCCCTCGCTCGGGGTGGTTAAAGGCGTGGTGGTGGATGCGCGTGCGGCCGGCGAGGCGACTCACCGCGCCATCGTGGCGGCGGAACAGAGCGCGGGAGTGCGCCTGCAACAGGCCTACCTGGCGCAAAGCGGCAGCCATATCGACGGGTTCTATCACGAGGCGGCGGTCAACGTCTCCGGCCTGGAGGGACGGGTGGGCCAATACGATATCGATACCGTTTACAGCCTGGCCAAATCGAAGGCCCTGCCTCCCGGCCGCTGCGTGGTGCATTTCCTGCGGCGTCCGTATTATTTGGACAACACCCTCTCGCCCTCACCTGAGGACATCCGGGGCAACCGACTCTCGGTCGGGGTGTGGCACGTGCATGGCGACCAAAACCGCATCGCCGACGGCGTGCATATTATCCGCAACTTCAACCTTCCGTTGACCGAGCTCGTGCTCTCCGGTCTGGCCGGCGGCAACATCCTTACGACCCCCGAGGAGCGCCAGCATGGCGTGCTCGTGATCGATATCGGGGCGGGCACCACGGACTACGCTTATTACCGGCACGGCCGCGCTTATCTGGCCGGCGTGGTGCCGGTGGGCGGCGCGCATCTTACCAACGATCTTTCACTCGGGTTGCGCATCACCGAGGGCCAGGCCGAGAAGATAAAAACACTCTACGGGCGCGCCACCATCGCAGCCAAGGATCGCGCCGAAGTCGTCTGGTTAAACGGCGATATGGGCATTGGTGACCGCCGTTTCCCGCGCATGACGGTGGAGCAGATCACCACGGCGCGGGTGGCGGAGATCTTCGATGTCGTGCGCAAGAAGCTCGGAACGCTTTACACGCCCGAAGAGACGCTCGCTGGTGTCGTGCTCGCGGGCGGAAGCGTCGCGTTGCCTGGTATCGAGGATGCCGCCGCCCGGGTTTTTGGTGTCGCCGCCCGCGTGGGTGCGCCCCGGCTCGAAGTCGCGGAGAAGCTTCGCCATCCGACTTACAGCACCGCGCTTGGTCTTTTATACCAAGGCTTCTCGCAACAACTCGAAAACGCGGCGACCAGCCCGCGCACCTTTGGCAGTCGGATCAAAGGCCTGATTGATCGTCTCGCCACGGTGTAAACGCCCCCGTTTCTCAACCCTGATTTTGCTCCCCGCCATGCCATCGAACGATTCCGCCTCCGAGATGCCGCTCCCGTTTTCCGCCGATCTGCTCACCGACCGTCGCATCGCCATCAAGGTGATCGGACTGGGCGGTGCTGGAGCCAATGCCGTGGACCGGCTTAAAATGGAGAACCTCGACCGCCTGCAGATGGCGGTTATCAACACTGACGCGCAGGCACTCGCGACCAGTCCGGTGCAGGATAAAATTCTCATCGGTGCCGCCGTCACCCGGGGTCTCGGAGCGGGTGCCGATCCTGATCTCGGCCGCCAGGCGGCCGAGGCGGATCGCGAGAAGATCGCCGCCGTGGTCAAGGATTGCGACTTGGTGTTCTTGCTCGCCGGCATGGGCGGCGGCACCGGTTCCGGGGCCGCGCCTACGGTGGCGGAAATCGCCGCCGAGCAGGGCGCGGTGGTCATCGCGTTTGTCACCCTGCCGTTCAGCTTCGAGGGTGGGCGCCGGGCCAAGCAGGCCGACGAAGGATTGCAGGCACTGCGCCGCGTGTGCGATGCGGTGATTCCGCTTTCCAATGACCTTCTCCTTCAGGAAGCGGCCGAGGGAGAGACAGTGTTGGACAGTTTCGCCCGTGCGGATGAATGGATCGGGCGCGGCGTGAAATCCGTCTGGTCGATGATGTTTCGAACCGGCTTAATTAATCTGGATTTCGCCACCCTGCGGCAGGCGTTTCACACCCGGGGAGGCAAGACGCTCTTCGGTCTGGCCAACGGTGCCGGCGCGGATCCGGTGGCCGAGGCTTTGGAGAATCTCAAGGTGTGTCCCTTGCTCGCCACGCCCGAGTTTGCCCGAAAGGCGGATCGTTTGCTGGTTAACATCGTCGGCGGCACCGATCTCACCCTGCCACGCGTAAATGAAATCATGACCAGCATCACCGAGCAGTTCGGCAAGGAGGCGCATGTGATCATGGGCGCGGTGATCGACGAGAATTGTCAGGGCCGCATTGAGCTTATGGTTTTGGGCACCAGTGATGTGGGGGCGCGCGCGTTTACCCCCGCGCGCCGGACGACGGCCCGGGTGCGCGCGGTGGCCGCCACCGCGCCGGTCGCGGATAAAGAAGCCGAGGCTGCGGGCCTGCCGCTTGACGCGTCGGAGAAAAAAAGCCCGGCGAAATCCGCGGAACGCGCGCCGGCTGATCCGGTGGCCCAGGCAGAATTCGTGCTGGGCGAACATGAGACGCGGGGCCGTTTCGAGAAGAGCGACCGCAATCTTTTCGAGGGCCAGGACCTTGATGTGCCGACCTACCTGCGCCAAGGGCTCAAGCTTCATTTGTGACCCGGCCGGGATTTCCCTTTAGTGGATTGTAGATTAACCATCGACCTCGGGCTTTGGCCCTTGGCATGTTTGCTCCATGTTCATCGACGAGTGTGTCATCAAAGTTAAGGCCGGCGAAGGCGGGCGGGGCTGCGTGTCCTTCCGCCGCGAAAAATATGAGCCCTGGGGCGGCCCCAACGGTGGCGACGGTGGTCGCGGCGGGGACGTGGTGTTGATCGGCGACGACGACACCAACAATCTCATCGACTATAAATACAAGCCGCACTGGAGCGCCGAGCACGGGGAAAACGGCCAGGGCAAGGATTGTCATGGCCGCGAAGGTAAATCCGCGTTTCTCCGCATGCCGCTGGGCACCATCGTGATCAACGAGGAAAATGGCGCGGTGGTGGCTGAGATCACCGAGGACGGCCAGCGCGTGGTCCTGTGCGCCGGCGGCAATGGAGGCTGGGGCAATCCACACTTTAAGAGCTCGACCAACCGCGCCCCCCGTACCGCGCTGCCCGGTCATCCCGGCGAGATGGGCAACTTCCGCCTCGTGCTCAAGTCCATCGCCGACATCGGCTTGGTCGGCTTCCCCAACGCGGGAAAATCTTCCCTTACCCGCGCCATCACCAAGGCGCGTCCGAAGGCGGCGGCGTATCCCTTCACAACCTTGCACCCGCAGATTGGCGTGATCGAGTTTCCGGAAACCTACGACCGCCTGCTACTCGCCGACGTGCCCGGCTTGATCGCCGGCGCGAGTGAGAACCGCGGCCTCGGGCACCGGTTCCTGCGCCACATCGAGCGCTGCACGCTTTTGATGTTTTTGATCGATATGGCCGGGGTGGACGAACGCGACCCGCGCGAGGACTACGCCACCTTGCTGGCCGAGCTGAAGGCTTACGATCCCAAGTTGCTCAAGAAACCGCGTGTAGTCGTGGCGAACAAGATGGACCTGCCCGCAGCCAAGAAAAACCTCACCGCGTTTAAGAAGAAATACAAAGCCGAGGTGCTGAAGATTTCCTGCCTTTCCGGCGATGGCCTGGAGGCATTTAAGACCGCCGTCCGCGATCGTGTGATCAAGCACGGCGGCAAGCCTCGCGTGATGTCCCGCCCCCGTCTCGATCCCAAGCCCTAGTTCTTGTCCGCGTTTCGTTTCGACGCCTTACTCTCCCCATGGCCGCCCCCGCCCCCACGCCCGCCGAGATTCGCTCCCTGTTGATGCGCGCCAACCGTTTGCTCGGCGCCAGTCTGGTGGAGGCCAATCTCGTGACGGTCGATCAGCTTGAAAACGCCAACGAGAAACTACTGGAACTCATCGCCAGCGCCACGCCGCGCCAATGTACTCTCCTTGGCGTGCTGGCCTACGATCTGAAAGTGGTTAAGGAGGAAGACGTGCTCCATCACTGTGTGGACGAACACAACATCGGGTTGATCGATCTGCGCACTTACGACGGCTCGGATGAACTTAAGCAGAGCTTGAACCACGCCGCCTGCTGGGCCACTTGGACCGTGCCCTTTGATCGCGAGGAGGATTTTACCCTTGTCGCCACGGCCTACTACATGAGCCCTGCGGTCCGAACCTTTTGGGAAAAGCAGCTCGGCGGCCAGGTCGTCTGGTATGCGACCACGCTGGAGGACATCGCCGAGACGCTCGAGCGCCTCAACGTGTTGCCCAAAGCCTGACGATTGCCCGCTCTAAATCCCTAACGACCTTCGCCCATGCCCCTCGGGAAACTTCAGCTTCAGATCATTCAGCAACTCGAAAAACAAGGGCGCATCAGCCACGAAAAAGTGGAAGAGCTGGCCTCTCGTCCCGAGGAAATAGCCGGTGATGAGTTGGATCGCATCTTGCTGGAGAATTATAGCGTCACCGCGACGCAGCTTTTTGTGGCGAAAGCCCTAGCCTACCACTTGGCACCGTTTTTTGCAGCCAAGTTCCGGGCAAGCCCCGCGACATACGAGCGCCTGCCGCAGGATTTTTGTCAGGAGAATGTGTGTCTGCCGATCGGTTACAACGGGGATATTCTCCTGCTCGCGGTCGCGAATCCCTTCGATTTGTCGATTCCGCAAAAAGTGACCGAGATCACCGGCAAGCGGGTGGTTCGCCTTCTGGCGCGGGAGAAGGACATTCGTGAGAAATTCGCCACCGAGAAGGCCAAACCCGCCGGTTTCGACGACGTCGTGGGGGCTATCGGCAAGGAGTATGGCGCGGTCGGCGACGATTCCGCCGAGGTCGATGTCACCGAGGATTCGGCTCCGATCGTGCAGCTGGCGAATCGTATAATCGAGGATGCCTACTATGCGGGCACGTCCGATATTCACGTCGAGCCTTGGGAAAAAGAGATCGTGGTGCGTTACCGCATCGACGGCGTGTGCCATGAAAAGCTTCGTCTGCCGCATCGGGTGGGCCCGGCGCTGGTCGCCCGCCTCAAGATCATGTGCAACCTCGATATCGCCGAGCGTCGCCTGCCGCAGGACGGCCGTATCGTTTTTAAACAGTTTACCAAGAAGGGTATCGACATCGATCTTCGTGTTTCCACCGCGCCACTGAACTACGGCGAAGGCGTGGTCATGCGTATTCTCGACAAGCAGAAATCCACCCTGCCGCTGCCCGCGCTCGGGTTCTCCGAGGAAAATTTAGCCAAGTATCGCGAGTGCATCCGCCAGCCTTACGGCATGATCCTGCATTGCGGCCCGACCGGCTCCGGCAAGTCGATGACGCTCTACTCCGCGCTGGGCGAAATCAACGCGCCCGACATCGTTATCCGCACCGCCGAGGACCCGATCGAATACACCCTGGCCGGCATCAACCAGATGCAGATGCACCGTCAGATTGGCCTGACGTTCGCCAGCGCCCTGCGCGCCTACCTACGCCAAGATCCCGACATCATTCTGGTGGGTGAAATCCGCGACAAGGAAACCGCCAACATCGCGGTCGAAGCGGCGCTCACCGGTCACTTGTTGATCTCGACGTTACACACCAACGACGCGCCCAGTACCATCGCGCGTCTGACCGACATGGGCATCGAGCCCTTCATGATCAGCTCCTCCCTGCTCTGCGTGTGCGCCCAGCGCCTCATGCGGCGGGTATGCAAGCAGTGCAAAGTCCAGCATACGCCGGAAGGCCGGGAAAAAGAGATTTTGGAACGCGCGCTCGGCTGGTCCGGCCCCATTTTCAAGGCCAACCCCAAGGGCTGTCCCAAGTGTGGAGGCTCCGGCTACAAGGGCCGACTTGGCATCCATGAGCTCATGGTATCGAACAGCGAGTTGATCGAAGGCATCAACAAGGGGATGGAAGCGGCGGAACTGAAGAAAATCGCGATGCGCGGCGGCATGAAGACGCTGCACCAAGACTCCATGCTCAAGGTGAAGGAAGGCCTCACCACGCTGGAAGAGTCACTGGCGACGGTGCCGCCGGACATGACGTGATAAGTCGAATGGCGCTCTGCGTTTAGACCCGACCGCGGATTACGCGGATTGCACGGATAAAACAGGATCAGAATAAGCGTAAGCATCCAGCGTGCTACTGGTAGGGCTCGACCTTGTGTCGAGTCGTTGTCGTTTGCCATGCGGCGGAGCGGCCTAGCGCGTGCTCAAGTCCAATGATTTGGAGGCTTTTGGCTAAGCACTTACGAAGAAACCTATGTATCCCCTTAACCGACCGTGCAGCTTATCGGGTCGCATTGAGGCGATGGGACGGCCCCTTTCATTGGCACCCCGCCCCGGTGGTTCGAAAGCGTGCGCTGAGACGCGCCCGCCCACCCGACACATTCTAGCTCCACAATCATAGGGCACTCGGGTCTACGCCAAACGTCGACTTCGCACTTCCGACAAATGGATAAGAGCGCCAAGGTCTATGATTCCGTGATCGTGGTGACGGACCGCGTGGTGCTGGACCAGCAATTGCAGGACACGATTTATCAATTCGAGCACAAGCGCGGCGTGGTGCAGCGTATCGATGAGAGTTCACGCCAGCTCGCCGAGGCGCTGGAAAGCGGCGTGCCCATAATCATCACCACGCTCCAGAAAGTTCCTTTTGTCTCCCGCCAACTTTTAAAAATGGCCGAAGAGAAAGGAGCGAAAGGCAAAGGTGTGCTCAAAACGCGCCGTTGCGCGGTGATCGTGGACGAGGCGCACAGTTCGCAGGGCGGCGAGACCGCGACCGACTTGAAAGGCGTGCTCGGGGGCGATGAGCTGCGCCGTGCGGCCGAGCAACAGGCTGTGGAGGAAGGGAAAACGAATCTCGAAGAGCTTTTTAGAAGCATGGCCAAACGCGGCAAGCAGGCCAATCTCAGCTTCTTCGCATTTACTGCGACTCCTAAGCACAAGACCTTCGTGGTTTTCGGTCGAAAGGGCGAAGCGGTGCATAAATACTCGATGCGGCAGGCCATTGAAGAGGGTTTCATCTTGGATGTCCTCAAGAACTACACGACCTACGCCACGTATTACAAACTCCTCAAATCCACCGCCGACGACCCCAACGTGGAACGTAAGAAAGCGGCCAAGGCACTCGCCCGCTTCTTGCGCTTGCATCCCCACAACATCGCGCAAAAGACCGAGGTGATGGTGGAGCACTTCAACACCGTCACCCGACACAAAATCGGCGGACGGGCCAAAGCCATGGTCGTCACCGGGTCGCGGTTGGAGGCGGTGCGCTACAAACAAGGCTTTGACCGGTATATCAAGGCCAGGGGCTATCCGATAAAATCACTGGTGGCCTTTTCCGGCACGGTGCCGGACGACAAGATCAAGGATCTTTCTTACACCGAGGAGGGCATGAACCCAGGTGTGAAGTCGCAGGAGCTGCCCGAGCGCTTCGCGACCGACGAATTTCAGGTGCTGCTCGTGGCGGAAAAATATCAAACCGGTTTCGATCAACCTTTGCTGCATACGATGTATGTAGATAAGCGACTCGATGGCATCCAAGCGGTGCAAACCCTGTCGCGCCTCAACCGCATCCATCCGCTCAAGGAAGACACGTTCATCCTCGATTTTGTGAACGACCGGAAAGACATCCAAACGGCGTTCAAAACCTACTTCGACGGAGCAAAAATCGGCGAACAGGTAGATCCGGCACGATTGTATCAAATCAAGGCGGAGATGGATGCCTCGGGTATTTATCTTGGAGCGGAGATAGACCGTTTCGTCCTCGTCTATTTCAAGCCCAAGCAAAAGCAAAGTGCGGCTGATCATCAGACCATGAACGCGGCACTTGACCCAGCCGTCTCGCGTTTCACTCAGTTGCAGAAAGAAAACGAAGCCGAGGCCGAGCTTTGGCGCGGAAAGCTGCTGTCGTTCCTTAATCTCTATGGTTTCCTGAGTCAGGTGATCCCCTATCAGGATTCAGACTTGGAAATACTGTATGTTTTCCTGCGGCATCTCGTGGCGAAGTTGCCTCGCCGCAAAGCCGGCCCGGCCTATCAATTCGACGACAACGTGAGGCTTGAATACTATCGCCTACAGAAAATCAGTGAGGGTTCGATCAGCCTCAATGAAGGGAAGGGGAAGAGTCTCGACGGGCCGACCGAAGTCGGCAGCGGCGAGGTCCGCGAGGATGCGGTTCCCTTGTCCCGCCTAATCGACGTCATCAATGATCGGTTCGGCACCGACTGGAAATCGCCTGATCAACTGTTTTTCGATCAGATCGTGGAGGCGGCAGTGCTCGATGAAACCCTGAAGCAGGCGGCAGAAGTGAATCCACAGGAGAAGTTCGAGTTGGTTTTCAAGAACCTGCTCGAAAATCTATTCATGGAGCGGATGGACCAAAATGAGGAAATCGTGGCTCGCTTCATGAATGATACCGCTCTGCGCGGTTTACTTACCGGAATGCTCGCGGCGGAAACTTACCGCAAGCTCGGTGGGAAGGCCGTCAACTATGCAAAAAACAGGAAGGCGAAATAAGGGGATGAGGAACAAGGGGCCTATCCAAAGCGATAAGCCAAAAGGGTCAGGCCGTTACTTGTTACATTTTAATCTACGCCAAAGAAATCAGGCCACTGTTTATTGATTCATTCACGGTTCCTTTTTCACCACCCGAAACTCCCCATTTCACCCACCGAATACACCGCCTGCGAGCCTCCTCCAGGCCCCGTTTCCTCAACCCGATTTTATTAACCGCTAATTTTCGCTAAAGCCCGCTAAATCAAACCTTCAATTCAATCCTCTGAATAACCAAACTGATTTTTAACCACTAATCATCACTAATGCCCACTAATCCCGAATCAACCATGTCCGGCTTTACTAGTGCCCATCAGTGTTCATTAGTGGTTCCAAAAAATCCGACTTCCTCCTTTAGCGAGTTTTAGCGCCCTTTAGCGGTTAATAATCTCCGAATAAATTTCCTCAACACTTTCACATTATACGATCTCTTTATCATGAAAATAGTCACCACCCTCCTGTTCACCACCGCCCTAACCGGCACCGCTTTTGCCCAAGCCTTGGAAGTTGATCCAAATGGTAATGTGGGCATAGGCACAAAAACACCGGCAACGTTACTGCATATTAACAAAGCAAACTACGGCGCGCTCTATTTAGGGGATAATGGTCCGGGAGGTTTTGTTCTGACTAAAGAATCGGGCGATAATTCATTTAATATCTGGAGCGGAGCCTTTGGTGCGAGTGAAAATCGTTTTAAAATCACACCTAATGGTAACGTGGGAATTGGCACCACTACGCCTCGTGGAAAACTGGATATTGCGGGTGTGGGAGGGCTAGTAGTTGCCGGCACAAACCTAGACTATAATGGTTATGATCTGTCGTGGTTTAAAAACACAGGAAGTCTCTTGGTAGGCTGGAACCGAACCGCTGCGGGCGGGGAAGTCGATTTTATCTCCAATCGTTCTGGAGGTAATACTGGCGGCTTTGCGTTTTACGACTACACCAACGACGGTGCTTTAAATCCACTCATGACTTTAAAAGGCGATGGACAAGTGGGTATAGGCCAATGCTGTCCCACTTACTGACCGAAGGTCTGACGTAAGAAGCAATTTTGCACGGAGTTGTAGCGTTAAGAGT
>CANIWJ010000087.1 GCA_947471035.1 Verrucomicrobiota bacterium | reverse complement strand
GGGCTCTGGCTGGGAGTGCTCTTTCTCGTCTCGGCCCAGACTTCGCATTTCCTGCGTGTCTCCATGCAGCCGCCTTGGTTGCGGGTTTTTGTCATCATCGGGCTGGCGCTGGTAATTTGCCTGCTGCAATTCCGCCTCGGCCGCCGCCTCGGCGAGCCCGACACGGACATCGAAGCCGGCCAATGCCTCGGACAAAAAAACACCCTGCTCACCATCTGGATCGCCATGACGTGGTATAGCCCGCTCATCGCCCTCGGCCCCGCCAGCTACGTGCTCTGGCACAATCTCTACAACTCCTGGCAACTCCGCTGCAAAGCACGCGGCCAAAGCTGACGGTCGCGGTCCGGAGATTGTATGGTCCGACGATCGTGTGGTCCGGGAACACACGCGTCTCGCGTGCACTCCCCAGACCTACTGACGCTTACTCCCGATCCTGCCTACTTTTTAGGAGTGACATTTTTCAGGCCTTTACCGGACCGGGGCGCAGCGACGGCGGCCGCGGACTCCTCGTCATTGGAATACTTGTTCACCCACAACTGCTGTCCGATGGTAAAGAGACCATTGACCGTGGAATACAGAGCGAGTGCGGCGGCGAAGTTGTAGCAGAACAGGGTAAACATCCAGGGCATGATCTTCATGATCATGACTTGCGGCCCCTCCATGGTGGTGGGCTGCGGAGTCAGGCGCATCTGAACGATCATGGTCGCTCCCATGAGCAGGGGCATGATGTTGACCGGGAACCCGAGCCCGGGGATGTGCCAGATCGTATCCGGCCCGGAGAGATCGTGCGCCCAGAGGAAGGATTGGAAACGCAGCTCGGCCGTGCCCTGCAACATGGCGAAGAAACCCACAAACAAGGGAATCGTGATCAACACCGGCAAACACCCGCCGGCCGGGTTCACCTTGTGCTCCTTGAAGAGCGCCATGGTGGCCTCGTTCAGCTTTTTGGGGTTATCCTTATACTTCTCGCGAATGGCCTTCATGGGCTCGGAGATCTTGCCCATGCGTTTGGCGGACTTGGAGGCGGCGAGGGTGAAGGGCAGGCTGATGACCTTGAGGCCGAGCGTCATGATCACGATGGCCAGACCCCAGTTGCCAATAATGGGCCAGGAATGGATCCAGACCATGGCCTTGTTCAGCAGCGGAGAGACCAGACCCGACAGGAAGATGCGGTTAAAAAAGTAGCGGTCGAACTGCATGACCTTGTCCTCGCGCTTCTCGAATTTTGCGAGGCGAGTATACTCCTTGGGACCGACGTAAAGCTGGCCACTTTGCGTCGTGCTGGCACCGGGTGCCAGAGGCGCGAGGTCGAACCGGGCGGTAGCGGTGATACCGGTATTGGCCCGGGTGCTGCCCAGCAAGGGGGGCAGCTCGACGTTGCGCACGACGACCGACTGGCCGGGCTGGTCGGGAGTGTAGATGCTGGCGAAAAATTGATTTTTCACCGCCGCCCATTGAAACGCGACCGGCTTCTCCAACTGCGCTTTGGGGGGATTGCTGCTCACGCCCATCCAGTTGAGCAGGCCGCCGCCTTCGAGATCGGCGCGTTCGGTGACTTCGGCTTTGTCGCCGTCGTAGGTGGCTACGTTGAGATAAAGCCCGGTATCGTTGGCACCGACCAGCGTGGTGGTGCCGAGCTCGAGCGAGAGACGGGGCGGCTGGATGGTTGCGGTGGTGAGATTGCGCAGGGTAGTCTCGTGGCGGATGCGGTAGGGGTCGCCCTCCGGTCCGGCGAGGGCGTAGCGACGGGTGATTTCGAGGCGATCCTCGAACACGGCGCGGTAAACAACTTCGGTGGCGGTGGCCTTGATCAGTTGGAAGCGGGTATTGGCCCCAAGGCCGGGCAGCTCGGCCAGAGCGAGGATGGGCGCGACATGCTGTTGGTTGAAAACGAAGGCTTCAGGCGCATCCTGATGGGCCGGATATTTTTTGAACGCCACGTCCTGAATGGCGCCGCCGAAGTCGGTCAGACGCACGGTCACGTATTCGTTGCTCAACAAAGTCGCAGTGGCGTCGGAGCGGTCGGAGGCCAGGGCGGCGAGCATGCTGGCAGGCGCACCAGCAGGAGCCACCAAGGCCGAGCTCGGAATTGGCGCGGCTGCCCCGGGGGCTGCAGCGGCCGGGGCGGTGACGGTCGGAGCGACGGTCGCGGGCGGAGTTTGATATTTGGATCCGATGATCAGCGTCGAAATTGCCGCGACGATGAAGAGGATGCCGAGGGAGAGATTCTTCTTATCCATTTAAAAAAAGCGGGCGTTAACGGGTGGTGTTTGAAAAAATCAAAAGCGCGCGGGCACCGGATCGGAGCCATGCGGGCCCCAAGGGTGACAGCGCAAAAGGCGTTTGGTAGCGAGGAACGTTCCACGCCACGCCCCGTGGGTGAGCAGCGCCTCGATCGCGTAGTGCGAACAGGTGGGGCTAAACCGGCACCCGCCGCCCGGCCCGGCCAACGCGTGCAACACCGGGGAAGCCGCCCACTGATAACCTCGCACCCCGGCGACGAGCGCTCGCGTAGCGACATCGCGGCGAGGCGCGACGACGATGACGGCAGGGTTGGGTGATTCAGTGAGCACTAGACGGGAAAAGTTTACGGCAGAGGGTCGAAAATCTCTCCTCCAACGCGGCGTGTTCAAGCCCATTGAGCGAACGGCGGGCCACGAAGATGAAATCGTAACCGGCGGGAAACGCCGCCTGACAGGCGCGAAAGCCCTCGCGCAAACGCCGTTTGGCCCGGGCGCGAGCCACGGCATTGCCCACGGCGGAACGCGAAGCGACAAAACCAGCGCGGGCGGGCGCGACGTTTTCGGCCGGAACAGGCGCAACCATATCGGCGGAAACGTCCCCCGCCGCTGCGACAGGTACACGGCGCGGCGCATGGAAAACCACAAACACCCCGGCGTCGTAGCGCCGCCCCGTAGCGCGCACATGGTCGAAATCGACCTGTCGCCGTAAATGTTGCTCGGGACGGAAACGCATGGGCCTAGAAAGATACAGCCGGATTAAGCGCGCCGTCCAGAAACGGAAAAACCGCGACCGAAGGGTCGCGGCTACCGGACTGGGAGGGAGCGGCTCGGAGCTAAGCCGAAGCTTAGACTACGGTGAGGCGCTTGCGGCCCTTGGCGCGACGAGCGGCCAAGACTTTACGGCCACCGCGGGTGGCTTTGCGGGCGCGAAAGCCGATCTTGCGGGCGCGCTTCTTACGATGTGGGCGGAAGGTGGGATCCATGGCGAATTAAGGGATTAAAGGTTGACGGGAGTGCGGGACAGAAAGGGCGGTGTCAACAAAGGTTTCAGATTTCACCCGGTTTGTGGTTTTGGCGCGTCGATTTAGCCGGATTTAAGGCGTCAGGGTGACTTGCAGGCGAAGGAAACGCGCGCCGGTGGAATAAGGCACGGTGGCCGTGGTGGTGCCGTCGCCAGCCGGGGTGCCCTGATCTACGCCGGTGGCGGTCCAGGACGCGGCGTCGGCCAGGTTGGTGGTGGTTTGCACGGTGTAGGTGAGGCCGCTGGCGGCGCGTTTGTAGGTGAGAACGAGCAAGGAGCTGGGCGCGGGGAGTCGGGAGATGGAAGGGAGGGTGTTGGCGGCAGCGGACTTAGGGTCGGTGCCGAGCGCGTATTCGAGGAGGTTGGACAGGCCGTCGGAGTCGGGATCGGCGGTGGCGGTGGCGTCGGCAGGGCTGGCGAAGGTCTGGCTGGATGCCCAAGAATCGTAAGTGTCCCTTACCGTGACCTCGAAGGAGGAGGTGACGGTGAGATTGTCCAGATCCACAGCCGTCAAAGTGATGACGGTCGTGCCGCGGGCCAGCGGGGAGATCGTCAAGTTCGTGCCAGTAACGGCAGCACTAGCGACCGATGGGAGCGAGGATGACGCGCTGAGGTGGAGCGGAGCCACCACGCTGGCACCGCTGATGCGCACGAGGGCGGCGGGATCGTAGTTGACGGGTGTAACGCCTCGGACCGGCGTGTCGGTCAGCGCTCCGTTGACGGACGCATAGTTCTGGGTGGGCAAGGCCGCGATGGCATCGGCCACGCTCATCCCGTTGCCGGCCACGCGAGCGAAGACGGTAAAGCCTTCGTTTTGGTTATCGAGATTGGATGAATTGTCGGCGAGGTTGATGAAGAACTGATTGGTGGCGCTATCGGGGTTGCCGCCGAGTTTCGCCATGGCGACGGTGCCGCGTCGGCTGGATACGTTGGGTTCATTTACGACCGGGAGTTGGGTAGTGACGGCGGAAGCGGTGGCATCCGCCCGAAAGGCCCCGGCTTGGATGATGAAGCCCGGGATGCTGCGGTGGAAGATGGTGTTGATAAAATCCCCACGGTTTAAATAGCCGAGAAAGTTAGCGACGGTGGCGGGCGCACTGCCTGGGTAGAAGGCGAAGTCCACCGGGCCGAGGTCGGTGGTCAGGCGGACGGCGGAGGAGACATCGGGGTCGGCAAAGAGGCTGGTCAGAGAAACCAAGACAGGGGCGCTGCCGGCATTGAGCGCAAGATTGGGCAGGGCAGGGCCAGCCACGGGAGCGGCCAGGGAGGGGGGATTGATAAAAACACGGATCGTCAACGGGGCGGTGGCGGTGAGGCCGCCGCTGTGGGTGATGGTGACTTGCCCGGTGGTTTTGCCGGAGACGGTCGGGGTGCCGGAAATGAGGCCGGTGGTGGGGTTCAAGGTAAGCCCCGCTGGCAGGGCGGTGATGGAATAGCCGGTGACGATGCTGGGGTTGGTGGAGGTGAGATTAAGGGAGAAGGACTGCAGCAGTGAAGCGGCACGGTAACTCGGGCTCGTGATGCCGATGGGGGTGGTTACGGTAGCGATATTGGAAAAAACGCTTTGCACGTTGGCGACGTCGTAGGCGACGACGACAAAATCGTAGGTGGTATTGCCGGTGCGGTTGATGATGTTGACGCTGGTGGTGCCGGGCCCGACCGAGCCGAGGTTGGTGAATCCTGTCGCGGGCGGGATGCGTTGGCCGATGTAGAAGCCGACTTCGTCGCTGGAGTTATCAATCCAGCTCAGGGTAACGGTGCTATAATCTATGGCGACAGCGGTCAGTCCGCTGGGGGCAATTGGGGCGGCGCGGGAGGAAAAAAGCAGACCTAGATAAAACAGAATGAAGATGAAAAATCGCATGGAGGGCCGGGTAAGGAAGATAATATATCGGTGATGCGGGCTACGCGAAAAGAGGTGAACATCACGACATGTATTACGGGGTTGGATTTTGTAACATACATCTATGGTGCTGGTTTGCCCGGCCATGCGAACGCTGAGGCGAACGGCGCTACCGAGGACGCCGGGATCGCTGGAAGTGGTTCGTGAGGGTGACGGGAGTTGCGCTAGCGCCGGAGGCGACCGTAAGGGCGGGCAAGGGCTGTTAGCGTTCGGGGGCGACGTTCGAGCCGGAGGCAGGGACGAGACTGCTTGGTAAGATCAGTTCACAGAGGGGTAACGTGCGTTTCATCGGCGCAGGATGTGCTGTATTTGAACTCACGTTCAAGCCCGTGAGTGAGGGCGAAACCCCGTTACCTGAAAACGTGAAACCCGAGGACGGCGAATCAACCCACGGGAATCAAGGGTTCAACGTGACTTGGAGCCGCAGGTAGCGGGGGTCGTCGAGGGGAATGGTGGCGGCCGGGGGCGTTGACATTTTTTGGGCTATAGGAAACCTATAGCTATGCCAACGTTGTCTATTCACCTGCCAACTAAAACCTACAAACAACTGCGCGCTGCGATGGGGCGCAAACAGACGCCCTCCGCTTTCGGGCGGGCGTTGATTGAGCGTCAGCTCGCTTCGTTACCAGCGAAAGCCGCCTTGGGCTCGATGAAGGGGCTGTTGTCGACCGGCACGGATTTTGCCCCTTCGGCGGCTGCGATCCCGGCTGAGGATTATGCGGGCGGTGACACGCGTCCGTAAACAGCACGGACGTCGGCAACATGCGCTACGTGCTGGATACTCATGCGGCGATCTGGCTGGTCGAGGATGCTCCGCAGCTCGGACCAAAGACGCGGGCCACGCTAGGCAAGCTGCGAGGCGAGGATTTGGTAATCTCCGACGTAACTTTGAGTGAACTGGCCGGGCTGCTGCAAACGCCCAAGCTCACGGTGACGGGCGATCCGTTGTTTGTGTTGGAGGCGTTTGCCCAGCGGTTTCGGGTGCAGGCGGTGTCGCCTTGGATCGCATGGCGGGCGGCGACCTATGATTGGGCGCATAGCGACCCGGCGGATCGTCACATTCTGGCGACCGCCGAGTTTCTTGGGCTTCCCTTGGTGACGGTGGATGCGGCAATCACGCCTTTCGCGCCTTTGGTCGGAGTCGAAGTGCTTTGGTAGACGCAGCCCGTGCTCAGCGTTTCTTATTCAGTGCCGCACTAAACCAGTCGCCGCCAAGGTTGGCGGGGGCGGCGGGTTTGGCAGGGGGGCCGCTAAAACCTCCCCGACCAGCGGTCGGGGCTACATTACGCTGGCCGGGGCCGGTGGCGCCGCCGACCTTGGCGCCGATGTGCGGGTTGGCCTTCATCGATAGGGCGATGCGGTTGCGCGGAAGGTCGATTTCGGTGACGGTGACGTGGACCTTTTGCCCGGGCTTTACGACTTCGGAGGCGTCTTTGACGAAGGTGTCGGAAAGTTGGCTGACGTGCACGAGGCCGTCTTGGTGCACGCCCACGTCCACGAAGGCTCCGAAGGCGGTGACGTTGGTCACGATGCCGGGAAGCTTCATGCCTGGACGCAGGTCCTCGGGTTTGTTGACCGAGGCGTCGAAGGCGAAGGCCTCGAACTTGGCGCGGGGATCGCGGCCGGGCTTGGCGAGTTCGGCGAGGATGTCTTTTAGCGTGGGCAGACCGACGGTGTCGGTCACATAGCGAGTGAGGTCGATCTTGGCGCGGGCTTTGGAGTTGGCGAGCAGGTCGGCCACGGTACAGCCGAGGTCGGCGGCCATTTTCTCGACCAAGGCGTAGCGCTCAGGGTGGACGGCGGAGGCGTCGAGCGGGTGCGTGGCATCGTGGATGCGCAAGAACCCGGCGGCTTGCTCGTAGGCTTTGGGACCGAGACGGGGAACTTCGAGCAGTTCGGCGCGGGAGGCGAAGGGGCCCTTTTCGTTGCGGCGGGCCACGATGGCGGCGGCGGTGGTCGCATTCAGGCCGGAAACGTAGGCGAGAAGCTGTTTGGAGGCGGTGTTGAGCTCAACGCCGACGCCGTTGACGCAGCTCATGACGGTGTCGTCGAGCGAGCGCTTAAGACCGTTTTGATCTACGTCGTGCTGGTACTGGCCAACGCCAATGGATTTTGGGTCGAGCTTCACGAGCTCGGCCAGCGGGTCCATGAGTCGCCGACCGATGGATACGGCGCCGCGCACGGTGAGGTCGTGGTCGGGGAACTCCTCGCGGGCGACCTCGGAGGCAGAGTAGATGGACGCGCCGGATTCGTTGACCATCACGATGGGAATGGAGGCGGGTAGCCCACAGGCACGGACGAAGGCCTCGGTCTCGCGGCCGGCAGTGCCATTGCCGATGGCGACGGCCTCGATCTGGAAGCGGGCGGCGAAGGCGAGCACCTTGTCCTTGGCCTCGGCGGCGCGCATCTCGGGATAGATAACGTCGTTGTGGAGGAGTTTGCCCTGGCGATCGAGGAGGACGGTTTTGCAACCGGTGCGGAAGCCGGGGTCGATGGCCATGACGGCTTTGCGGCCGAGCGGGGAAGCGAGGAGGAGCTCGCGGACGTTGTCGGCGAAGACCTTGATGGCAGCGAGATCGGCGGCTTTTTTGGATTCGAGGCGCATCTCGGTCTCCATCGCGGGGGCGAGCAGGCGCTTGAAGGCATCGGCGATGGCGAGGCGCAGTTGGACGGCAGCGGCAGGCGAGGACGGCGCGGACGCGGCAGGCTTGATAACGAGACGCTCCAACTCGGCGAGCGCGAGGGTGTCGTCGGGGAGCGTGATGCGCATCATCACGAAGAGCTCTTTCTCAGCGCGGCGCATCGCGAGCAGGCGATGGCTGGGACACTTGGCGAGAGGCTCGGTCCAGTCGAAGTAGTCCTTGAATTTAGCAGCCTCGGGCGCGGTGTCTTTGCCGTGGAGAACCTTCGACGCAACGATGCCGGAGGCGCGGTAGAGCAGCCGGAGTTTATCGCGGGCGGCAGCGTCGTCGGAGATGCGTTCGGCGAGGATGTCGCGCGCGCCGGAGAGCGCTTCTTCGGCGGAGGCGATTTTTTGGCGCGGAGTGGGCGGCGATTTGCCGTCGTCGGGTTGGTATTCGTGGCCAACCATCGCGGCAGCGGTGGCGGCAAGACCCTCGGGCGTGGTGGCGGTGGATTGAGCCCAGATGAGTTCGGCAAGCGGCTCCAGTCCCTTTTCTTTGGCGATGGTGGCGCGGGTGCGTTTTTTCGGCCGGAAGGGTAAATAAATATCCTCCAGTCGCGTCATCGTATCGGCGGCGGCGATCTGGCCGGCGAGCGCGTCGGTGAGCAGGCCGCGATCTTTGAGCGAACCGAGGATGGAGGCGCGACGGTCGTCGAGCGCGGAAAGTTGTTCCAGGCGGTCGCGAATGGTGGTGATCTGCACCTCGTCGAGCTCGCCGGTCACCTCCTTGCGATATCGGGCGATGAAAGGCACGGTTGCGCCGTCCTTGAGCAGCTGGGCGGTAGCGGCGACCTGGGCGACTTTTACACCGGGAAGTTCCTGCGTGATGCGCAGGACGTGATCGGCGTTGAGCTGGATTTTGGGCGCGGTGGGCGCGGTTTCGGACGACGAAACGGAGGAAACCGACAGGGATAAATCAGACATGGAATGGGAACTAAATCAGGCCTTACGCGACTTCGCTTTGGATGCGACTGGCTTTCCCCACTTGGCGGTGACGACGGAGGTGAACCCGCCGCGAGCTTTCCAGTCAGCCACCACTTCGAGGCTGCGCGGCTTCAAGGCGGCCCCGAGCTCGTCGCAAATCTTGTTGGTCACGGCCTCGAAGAAAATACCTTCGTTGCGAAAGGCATGGAAGTAGATCTTGAGCGACTTCAGCTCGACGCAGGTTTTGTCGGGCACGTAGCGGATGAGGATATTGGCGAAATCGGGATGCCCGGTCATCGGGCAGAGCGAGGTGAACTCGTGATGGGTATGCGCGATCACGTAGTCGCGTTGCGGGGCGGGATTGGGAAAGGTTTCGAGCAGTTTCAGGTCGGCCATGGTGCGGGGGAGCAAAGCCGCAGAGCGGCACCGGGCAAGCCGACACGAACACAAGACTGCGAAAAGTCCCGAAGGCGGGCCGGGCCAAACGGCAGGCAAACAAATGCTAGACCGCCGTGTCGGTGTAACGCGTTTCGCGTATGACCGTGACCTTGATGGTCGAGGGATACTGCAACTCCTCCTCGATGCGCTGGCGCAACACGCGGCTGATCTCGCGTGACTGTTCGTCGTCCACTTTTTGGGGATTCACGATTACGCGCACCTCACGGCCGGCCTGGATGGCAAAAGCGTGCTGCACACCATCGATGGAGAGTGCGAGTTTCTCCAGGCGCTCCAGGCGCTGGATGTAGGTGTGCATCGACTCGGCGCGGGCACCGGGACGCACCGCTGAAATGGTGTCGGCGAGGATGACGAGCCCGGCGTAAACGGTTTCGGGCTTCACCTCTTCGTGATGGGCGGCAACGGCGTTGACCACGATGGCCGTCTCGCCATGGCGTTTCACGAAATCCGCGCCGATGGTGGCGTGACTACCCTCATAGTCGCCTTCCACGGCCTTGCCGATGTCGTGGAGCAGGCCGGCGCGCTTGGCGACGTTGGGATCGAGCCCGAGTTCGCTTGCCATCAGCGAGCAGAGGAAGCCGACCTCGACTGAGTGATCGAGCACGTTCTGCGAGTAGGAAAAACGGAATTTCAACTTACCGAGCAACGCGATGATTTCAGGGCGCAGACCGTTGATCCCCAGGCGTCGCACCGCTTCCTCGCCGTCGCGTTGGAGATTGATGTCGAGCTCGGCGGAGGCGTTTTTCACCGCTTCCTCGATACTCGCAGGATGGATACGCCCGTCCTTTACCAGCACGTCCAGCGCGGCCCTGGCGACTTCACGGCGCACCGGATCGAACGACGAAATCAACACCATTTGCGGCGACTCGTCGATGAGCAGCGTGACGCCGGTCGAGGCCTCGAAGGCCTTGATGTTGCGACCTTCGCGACCGATTATCCGGCCCTTCATTTCCTCGTTGGGCAAGGTGACGATGGTCGCGGTGATGTCGTTGTTGGGCCGTGACGACATGCGCTGCATCGTCGTCACCAAAATACGTTTGGCCTCGGACTGAAGGTCTTGCTCGGAGCGCTCCAAGATTTGACGGCGCAGGGCGCGCAACTCGTCCTGGCACTCGAACTGCACCTCTTCGCGCAAGGCGCGCTTGATTTCCTCGGCGTCCATCTGCGAAACACCCTCAAGTCGCTTGCGCAGCGATTTCGAGAGCGCGCGAATGGCGTCGCGCGCTTGGCGAACCGCCGAGTCCTCCCGCGCTACTCGCTCGCCGCGTTGCTCCATTTGATGATCCAAAAGCGCCAAAGATTCCTCGTGGGAACGAATCTCGCGAAGACGCAGATCCATCTCGATCTCGCGGCGGTCCAGCTCGCGGTTCACTTCACTGCGCCGCTCTTGAAGCTGTTTGTCCGAGCGTTGCCGCTCCTCCTCCGCCGCCACCTGAGCCTGACGCCGGGCGACCTCAATCAATTCGGCAGCCTGCTCCCGTGCGGCACGGCGAATCGAATGCGTCCCCAACCAAACCGCGATAAAGCCCAGCGCAGCACCGACTAAAAGCACCGCTACCCAAGGCCAATAATCGGACAGGTCTGCGGAAGGCGCGAACTGCGCCAATGCAGGCAGGTGTTTAGCTAGAAATGCCGCCATGAATTCTGGTTATCAGTCGAAACCCTGCAAAAAGTTCAACCATGGATCTTGGGAATCGGCACGGAACGCCGTCCCCCGGAGAAAAATCGCAAAAGAACCCGGAAGCTGCTGCGCCCGACCACAAACTATCCGGCCTCAAAAACCGCTAGTGGCTCGTCCGCCGCCGCCGAGGTTTTTGTCGATCTGATCGAAGAGCTGGCGCGAGAAATTCCGGTTGCCGATAACATCGACCCGGATCGCGACCTCGGTCTGACGGCTGTTGATTTCCTTGATCGTGATCCGAACTTTTTCGTCCTTGGGCGTGCGCGCCGCGAGCTCGGCGTCGAAGGTGCGAAGATCGTTCTTGATCGGGAGAAAACCGAGCTGACGAAATGCGTCGGTTGTCGCCTTGGCGGCCACCGGCGCAGTCGCGTTCACCAAGGCGCGAAACTCCCCGGCCACGAAAGTCGCCTGAGTTTGCCCCTTGGGGTCGAGATTCACAGTGGAACAGCCCGTAAAACCAAGCAGCGCGACGCCAAAGAGACTGGAACGGATGAAACGCAGGAAATTCATAGTGGTAAAAGAGACCTTAGTTTATGTCGGTGGTGCGACCAAGGCGTCAAACGTGGCGGATGATTCATTTTTAAGCTTTTTGCCGACCCTGCTCTCCGCCCATCCTGCGCGTTTATGACCAAACCACTCGTTGGCCTCATCATGGGCAGCACTTCCGATTGGGAAACCATGCAGCACGCCGCCACCACGTTGGAAAAACTCGGCGTGCCTTACGAGAAAGACGTCGTGAGCGCCCACCGCACGCCGGACAAAATGGCCGACTACGCCAAGACCGCCGAGTCGCGCGGACTGCGTTGCATCATCGCCGGCGCTGGCGGGGCGGCTCACCTGCCCGGCATGACCGCCGCCTTCACCGCCCTACCCGTCCTCGGCGTGCCGGTGGAGTCGCACAGCCTAAAGGGACAAGACAGCCTGCTCTCCATCGTCCAGATGCCCGGCGGCGTGCCCGTGGCCACATTCGCCATCGGCAAAGCAGGCGCGATCAACGCCGCTCTTTTCGCCGCCGCCATTTTGGCCGGAACCGACGCCACGATTCGCACCGCGCTCGCCGCGTTTCGCGAAAACCAGACCGCCACCGTGCTCGCCGCCAAGCTCCCCTAATCACTTTAAAATGCTTTCCCCCGGAAAAACCCTCGGCGTCCTTGGTGGCGGTCAGCTCGGCCGCATGTTTGCCCACGCAGCGGAGCGCCTCGGCTACCGCGTGCACATCTACGAACCGGCGACGGATTCGCCCGCTGCCGAGGTAAGCGCCCACGCTGTCCACGCGCCCTACACTGATTTGGCCGAACTGGAGGCTTTTGTGCGCGGGTGCGACGTCGTCACCTACGAATTCGAAAACATACCCACCGATCCGCTGTGGCGCTTGGAAACCGCGGCGGATTTTCATCCCAAGTGGCAAATTCTCGAGGTCGCCCAAAATCGGCTGCGCGAGAAAACTTGGCTGCGTAAAAACGGGTTTCCCCACGTGCGTTTTGCTGAGTGCGAAGTGAACGGCGATCTGGCCGCCTCCATTCGCAGCATAGGCCTTCCTTGCGTGGTAAAGACGGCGGACTTCGGCTACGACGGCAAGGGCCAGCAAAAAGTCACCGACGAAGCCTCCTTGGCCAAGGCCGTGGCCGCGTTCAAGGGCCAGCGAGCGGTGGTGGAGCAATGGGTCGATTTCAAGTGTGAGCTTTCGGTGATCGTCGCCCGGTCCACCGCATGTGAGACGCGCAGCTTTCCGGTCGCGGAAAACATCCACACCAAACACATTCTGGATTTCTCGATTTTACCGGCGCGAGTGGCCCCGGAAATTCAGGCCCAAGCCCTGGCGTTGGCCGAAGCAATGGCCGACCGGCTGGGCCTGACCGGCTTGCTCGCGGTGGAGCTTTTCCTGACTGATCGCGGCGAATTATTGGTCAACGAAATGGCCCCGCGACCGCACAACAGCGGACACTGGACGATGGATGGCTGCGTGACCTCGCAATTCGAACAGCACGTGCGCGCCGTGGCCGGCCTGCCCTTGGGCGATGTTAGCCTGACCGCGCCAGCCGTGGTGATGGTGAACATCCTGGGCGATGCGTGGCGCTGGTCCGGCACTGCCTGCACCGGCGAACCCAACTGGAACGCGATTCTGAAAACTCCTCGGGCGCATCTGCACCTTTACGGGAAAAAAGAACCTCGCCCGGGCCGGAAAATGGGGCACTTCACCGTCACCGCCGAAACCACGGAGAAGGCCTTGGAACTGGCGCGAGAGTTAAAAGCAAAACTTCAGGGATAACGCTATTACCCCCTAGCCGAACCACTGTTCATCCCGTTGGAGTCCCGCCTTCAGGCGGTCCGTCCCAACCGCCGAGCCCCGGCTAAAGCCGGAACTCCAACTTAAGCCACCGCCTCGTTGCCCGAAGCTGGAGCTCTAAACGATACTCAGAATTTAAGCCGTTGGTTTTCCTGAAAGCATTTAGGGCAGGCCGACTGGGCGGCATCGCCCTGCACCGCATACAGGTGTCCGCAGCGTTGGCAGTGGAACGATGCGTGCCGACGCTCGGCCTCGAAGCGGGCATGATCGCGTTGATCGTAATACACCCACAAACCGAGGAAAATCCCGGCGACAAGGAAGCAGTAGAAAACCGTGGCAGTAACTAGATCCATGCAGGGGACGCGGATTGATGAATCGTGAGGTAGTGACGGCGACCAAGAAAAAGCGCCGTTCCCCAAGGGAAACGGCGCTGAGATCAGGGAATCGTCGGGGTTAGGCGGCGGGAGCAGCTTCGACCTTGGCGACGGCAGCGGGCTTCTTGGCCTTCTTGTAGCCGGGGTCATCGGCCTTGATGAGCTCGACCTGCGCCATTTCGGCGGCGTCGTTGCGGCCCAAGGTGCCGAGCTTGTAGATGCGGGTGTAGCCGCCTGGACGGTTGGCGAATTCCTTCACCTTCTCATTGAAGAGGAGGGCGATGGCGGACTCGTTGCGCACGTCCTTGAGGGCCATACGACGAAGATGCAGGGCATCTTTCTTCTCGGTGGCGACGGAGGCCTTCTTGGCTTTGGTGATGACCTTCTCAATGAAAGGACGCAGGGCCTTGGCCTTGGTCAAAGTGGTCTGGATCTTGCCGTGCTCGATGAGGGAGGCGGCCATGTTGCTGAGCATCGCAGCGCGATGTTCGCGGGTGACGCCCAAGGAGGCGTGGTGTTTGTTGTGACGCATTGTCGGATTTTT